>JAIOQA010000417.1 GCA_021413675.1 Deltaproteobacteria bacterium
GCGCTCGAGGCGATCGCGATCGCTCGAGACGAAGTTCCAGAACATGTAGCGTGGCCCATCGATCGCATCGCCGCCGATCACGACCACGCGGCTCGCGACCTCGGCGCGGATCACCGGCGCGGCGCCGGGCTTGAACACCAGCATGCGGCCCGGCGTGGCGTGCTCGTCGTCGACCGTGATCGCGCCGCTCACGACATAGACCGCGCGCTCGGCCTCGACCGGCACGCCGAGGCGCGCGCCGGCGGCGAGCTCGGCCTCCACGTAGAGCGTGCGCATCACGGTCTTGACCGGCGAGGTGACGCCGAACGCGGAGCCGACCAGGACGCGCAGCCTGGCGTGCTCGACCCCGACCTCGGGAATGTCCGCCGCGGGGTAGTGGTGGAACTCGGGATCATCCTGCTCGTGAGCGGTGGGCAGCGCGACCCAGAACTGCAGGCCATGCGTGCGCAGCGGCTGGCTGCGATCCTTCGGGCTGCGCTCGGAGTGCACGATGCCGCGGCCCGCGGTCATCCAGTTGATCGCGCCGGGCCGGATGCTCTGCTCGTAGCCCAGGCTGTCGCGGTGGATGATCTCGCCCTCGAACAGGTAGGTCACCGTCGCGAGGTTGATGTGCGGATGGGGCCGCACGTCCATGCCGTGCGGCAGCGTGGCCGGGCCCATGTGATCGAGGAAGATGAACGGGCCGACCAGGCGCCGGGTCGGCGCGGGTAGCACGCGGTTGACCGGGAGGTCGTCGATCATCCGCGAGCGACCATCGATGATCGTCTCGATGGTCGCGCTCATGGCCAGTCCCTCGCAGCGCTGGTGATCATCACTCCACCATAGCGCGCCGCGGGGAGGCGCCTACTTCTGGAGTCGCTTGGCGGCCTCGACGACCATCGAGTCGGGATCCGCGAGGAAGCCCTTGGCGTAGGCCTTGTCGCCGATGGTCTCGAGCATCTTCGCGCGCGCCATGCCCGACAGCGTGGTGTCGGCGACGATCGCCTTGCTGGCCTCGACGAACGCCTTCTTCTGGGCGTCGGTCGCGCCCGGCGCCTTCGCCATGTAATAGACCTTGAGGACGTACTGGTAGTCGGGCTTGGTGGTGGTCAGGCGCGCGGCATACGCGGTCAGGAACGCGTCGTAGCTGTCCTTGCACTTGCCGTTCGACCAGACGATGCCGTACGCGGCCAGGCCCGCGATCTCGTTGTCGCCATCCTTCATCGTGTCGAGCAGGAACGGGCACACCGTCGCGGCATCGCTCGCCATGTACATGCCGCTGATGATGCCGAGCTTGACGTCCTTGTCGGTCTCGGCGGCGAAGCGCTTGATCATGATCGGCAGCCACTTCGCCTCGTCCTGCACCGCGAGGTTCGAGGCGATCGCGGCGCGCATCGCGGGCAGCGGGTGGTGATCGAAGAAGCCGGCGACCGCGTCGGCGAAGGTCGCGTCCTTGAAGTCGCCCTGGAGCAGCGCCTGGCCCAGCATCGTGGCGTTGGCGGGCTCGGTCTCGACCGCGGCGGCGGCGAGGACCCGCGCGGCGGCGGCGTGGCCGGGCGAGGTCTGCATGATCATGCGATCGGCGAGCGTGCGGGTCGCGATGTAGCGGACCTGCGGGTTGGCATCCTCGAGGAGGTTGAGGACGGTGGGCAGATCCTTGGCCGGATCGAACGCGGCCTCGAACGCCGCGACCTGCTTGGAGCAGCTGTTGGTCGGGTAGTACGGATCGATCGTGCACGCCTCGTTCGCGACCGCGAGCTCGACGAGCGCGGGGTTGTTGCCGGGGCCGGTGCGACCGCGCGGACCGGTGGGCGCGGCGGGCGCGGCGTCGGCGGGTGGAGCCGCGGCGTCGAGCGCGGCCGATCCGGCGGACCCCGCGGATCCGGCGGATCCCGCGGACCCCGCGGATCCCGCCGAGCCCGAGGCCTCCGCGGGCGGGGCGTCCTGCTTCTTGCCGCAGGCGGTGAGCGGCGCGACGAGGGCGAGCGCGAACAGGAGCGAGTGAGCGCGAGCGATCATGCGCCGATGTAACCACCACCAGCCCGCGCGTGCGCGGCGCGCGGGTGCGGCTTATTGCGCGATCGCCGTGCGGGTGATCTCGCCCATGCGACCCGACTGGAAGTCCTCGAACGCCTCGATCAGCTGCTGGCGGGTGTTCATCACGAACGGCCCGTGGCGCGCCACCGGCTCGCGCAGCGGCTTGCCCGCGAGCAAGAGCAGGCGCGCATCGGTGTCGTTGCCGCGGAGCCGCACCGCATCGCCGGCGGCGAGCACCGCGAGCTGGCCGTCCTTGATGACGGTCGCACCATCGCCGACGATCGCCTTCCCCGCGAAGACGTAGACCAGCACCTGCTGATCGCTGGCGATCGCGGTCGTGACGTCGGCGCCCGGCGCGAGCCGCCACTCGTGGAACGAGATCGGCGTGTGGGTGTCGATCACCGCGCGCACGCCGAGCGCCTCGCCGGCGACCACGCGGACCGTGGCCTTGCCGTCGGCGGAGGTCGCGGTCGGGATGCGCGCGGCCGGCACCTCCTGGTAGCGCGGCCGCGTCATCTTGAGCGACGCGGGCAGGTTCACCCAGATCTGGAAGCCGTGGACGCGGCCGCCGCGCTCCTGGATCTGGCGCGACGGCATCTCGGAGTGGACGATGCCGCCGCCGGCGGTCATCCACTGCACGTCGCCGGCGCGCAGGAAGCCGCGGTGCCCGGCGGAGTCCTCGTGCTCCATCTCGCCCTCGAGGATGTACGAGACGGTCTCGAAGCCGCGGTGGGGATGATCGGGCGCGCCGACGGCCTGGCCCGGCGCGTAGTCGATCGGCCCGAGCTCGTCGATGAGCAGGAACGGATCGATCAGATCGAGGCCGGGGCCGGGCACGGGGCGGCGGACGATGAAGCCAGCGCCTTCGTGCTGGCGGTGCGCGGTGATGACCCGCGCGAGATCGCGAGTGGTGGACACGGTGGGCTCCTGAGATGGACGGTACAGGGAGTTCAGAACGGCCAGCGGCCGATGACGACGGCGATCGCGAGGACGGCGAGCACCGCGGGGACGAACGGCGGCTCCTTGCGGCGCGCGTGGGTCGCGGCGGCGCCGAGCATGAGCACGGCCTCGCCGGCCGCTGCGGCCGCGGTGAGCTGCGGCGCGATGGCCAGCGCCATCGGCAGGATCAGGCCCGCGGCGCCGAGCACCTCGGCGAGGCCGATCAGCTTGATCGTGCCGGGCGCGAAGTCCGCGGCCCAGCCCATGCGCGGGTCCGCGATCAGCTGGGTCTTGGTCTTGGCGAGCTTCATGAGGCCGGCCCCGGTGAAGGCGGCGGCCAAGAGGCCTTGGAGGATCCAGAGGGCGATGTTCATGACGAGACTCCTGATGATTCGAGGTGAAACACTTCCGTATGAAACCAATTGCGCACGATCGATCGAGCTGGCAACCCCCGACCTACGCGATGCTGGTCCCGAGCTTCTTGCAGAGCGCCGCGAGCGACTCCTGCTCGTCGACGGTGAGGCCGGCGAACAGGTCGGCGATGCAGGTGGCGTGGGCCGGGAAGATGCGTTCGATGAGGTCGCGGCCCGCGGCGGTGAGCGAGATCTGGATGACCCGGCGATCCTCGGCGCTGCGGGTGCGGGTCACCAGCGCGCGCTTCTCGAGGTTGTCGATGACCATCGTGACGTGCGGGCCGCTGCGCAGCAGCTTGCGGCCGATCTCGGTCTGGTTCATCGGCCCGAGGTGGAAGAGCGTCTCGAGCACGCCGAACTGCCCCGGGGTGAGGCCCTGATCGCTGACCTGCTGACCGACCCGGGCCGCCACGCGATCGTAGGCGCGGGTGAGCTTGATGAACGCGTCGAGCGCGCGTCGCTCCCGGGCCGGGCCTTTGTGTCGGGTTGCCATCGTTGGACCGTGAATAGTTCTAACCGAAACTAATGCCGCCGGGCCAGGCTGTCAACGGTGCCGTGGTAGCGTGCGAAACGAGTGGGGAAAGGGGAGCGGGAAGATCCGGCAGGGCCGTCCGTCATGGCGGGTGAGGACATGCTCACGTCGGTCGCGCTCGAGCTCTCTGACCCCGTCCCGGCCGACCTGCGCGCGGAGGCCGCCGCTCGCCCGGTGGCCAGCGAACCGGATCGCCGCGCGTTCGACGCGATGGTGGCCGAGCACCTGCCGGCGCTGCGCACCCGCGCCGGCCAGCTGTGCCGCCGCCACGTCGATCCCGACGACGTCATCCAGGACGCCCTGGTGCGCGCCTTCCGCGGCCGCGATCAGCTGCGCGACCGCGATCGCGCGCGCGGCTGGCTGCTCTCGATCGTGACGAACACCTTCATCGATGCGCTCCGCAAGCAGCGCAGCCGGCCCGACCAGGCCGAGCTGCCGGCCGAGTCGCCGGCGCCCGCGCCCGAGGAGCCGACCGCGGCGTTGCCCTGGCAGCAGCTGGGCGAGGCCGAGCTGCGCGCCGCGATCGCGCGCTTGCCCGACGAGCTGCGCGATACCTATCGCATGTTCGCGCTCGAGAACCTCGACTACGTCGCGATCGCCGCGGCGCAGAACATCCCCAAGGCAACCGTCGGCACGCGGCTCCTGCGCGCGCGCAAGCGGCTGCGCGCGCTGCTCGCGGCCGAGCTGGAGGCGCGATGAGCGTGCACGATCGCGTCGGCGCGTACCTGGACGGCGGGCTGTCGCCCGCGGACGAGGCGGCGTTCGTCGATCACCTCGCGACCTGCGCGGCCTGCCAGGCCGCGCTCGAGGACGACGTGCAGCTGCGCGATCGCGAGGACCAGCTGCGCGCGCAGGTCGCGCCCGCGGCCGGTCGGGTCACGCCGATCCGCGGGCGGCGCGTGGCGCTGATCGCTGGCGGCGTCGCGGCGCTGGCGGCGGCCGCGGCGGTCGTGTGGCTGGTGCGCCCGAAGCCCGAGGCGGCGCCGCCCGCGCTGGCGCTCGCGACCACGCGCGCGCTCGAGCCCCGGCTCACGCACCCCGACTTCGCCGGCTACCGGCCGTACGACGTGCCGCGCGGCGCCGCGACCCACGAGCGCATCACGCCCGACGCGATCGCCGGCTTCGACAAGCGCGGCGACTGTCGCGGCGTGGCCTCGGCGTACCTGCTGAGCGGCGAGCTCGTCCGGGCCTCGGACAGCCTCGCGCGGTGCGGCGACGCGCCCGATGTCCTCGCGGATCGCGCCGGCGTCGCGGTCATGACCGGGCACCCCGAGGACGCGCTCGATCTGGTCGATCGCGCGCTCGCGACCGCGCCCGATCACGCGGTGGCGCTGTGGAACCGCGCGCTGGCCCTGCGCGATCTCGGCCTGGGCCTGGCTGCGGCCGACGACTTCGACCGGGTCGCGGCGCTGGATCCGGCGTGGGCCGGCGAGGCGCGGCAGCGGGCCGCGGCGCTGCGCAGCGAGCTGCTCGGCATGCGCGACTCGTGGCGCCACCTCGTCGACGTCGGGTTCGCGATGGTCGCGGGCGGTCCGCCGATCGAGCCGGCGCTGGCGCGGCGCCACCCCGGGCGCGCGCGGGTGTTCTTCCAGGACGCGGTGCGGACCGCGAAGACCGCGGCGCGGCTCGACGAGCTGCGCCCATTGGCGCGCGCGCTCGACGGCCTCGCAGGCGATCACCTCGAGCGCGTGGTCGACGACGCCGCGCGCGCGCTGACCCCGGCGCGGATCGCGCTCGTCGACGAGTACGCGGCGATGGTGAAGGCGCAGGCGGCGGACGCGACCGCGTTCGCGGCGTGGTCGGCGCGCGCGCACGCCGCGCACGCCGACGATCTCGTGCTGGCCGCGACCTACGTGACCGATCGCGTGGGCGACGCGCCCGAGCGCACGCTCGCGGCGGCGCGCGCGACCGGCGATGCCTGGCTCGCGATCCCGGTGCTCGTGGATGTCGCGGGGCAAGCGCGCCGCCGGGGCCGCACCGACGTCGCGGCCGGGCTCCTCGACGAGGCCGCGGCGATGTGCGCGCGCGGCGCGCCGGCGTATCGCTGCCTCGGCGTGACCCTCGAGCAGGCCTGGGTCGAGATCGTGCGCTACCGCCCGGCCCAGGCCCGCGCCGCGGCGCAGACCGCGCTGCGCGACGCGACCGCGCAAGGCGAGTGGCCGCAGCGCCACCTCGCGATGTTCCGGATCGCCGAGGCCGAGCGCTACCGCGACGGCTTCGCGATCGCGCGCGCGTACTACCGCGAGTACGGGCTCACCGATGGCAGCTGCGAGGCCCAGGTCAACGTCGCGGTGCTCGACGCCGAGATGCTGTTCGATCAGCACCGGATCGCCGCGGCGCGCGCGTCGGCGCTGGCGCGCCCGGTGTGCCCGGGCACCGCGTCGTTCATCGAGGCCGCGCTCGCGGTCGATCTGCTGCGCGCCGAGGCGCCCATCCGCGATCGCGCCGCGACCATCGCGCTGGTCGACGCGAGCCAGGCCGCGCTCGCCGCCGACGATCCGCTCCGCGTGATGTTCGACTACCTGCGCGCGCGCGCGGAGCTCGGCGTCGCGCCGGATGCGAGCGCGCGGCTGCGCGCGATCGTCCGCGCGGCGCGCGTGCACCCGGGCGATACGTTCGCGGCGCGCGCCGCGAGCGCGGCGGAGACCGCGGCGATCATCGACGCCGGCAGCCGGCAGGCGTGGGGTGAGGCGGTCGCGATCGCCGCCGAGGCGCGCCAGGTCGCGCCGCCCCGCACCTGCGCGCTGATCGTCGCGACCGACGACTTCCAGCAGGTCGGCGTGGCGATCGGCGCCGACGGCGCGATCGTCGGGCAGTTCGATCGCGACGTCGTGCCGCCGACCGACGGGCTCGCCCCGGCCCGGCTGCGCGAGGCGTTGCGCGGCTGCGCGCAGGTCGACGTGATCGCCGAGCCGCCCTGGCTCGGCGTCGCGCCGCTCCTCGATCCCGGGATGGCCTGGCGCTTCGTCATGGGCCCGCCGCGCGCCGCTGCCCCAGGCCCGGCGCGGCGCGTGGTGATCGCCGATCCGCGACCACCGGCGAACCTGGGGCTGCCCGCGCTCGCGGCGTGGACCGGCACCCGCGATGCCAGCACCGAGGTCATCACCGGCGCGTCGGCAACGCTCGAGCAGCTCGCCAGCGCCGCGCGCGACGCGACGATCCTCGAGATCCACGCCCACGCCGAGCGCGTCGACGACTCCGACGCCCCTGCGCTCGCCCTCAGCGAGGGGCCCGCGGGCTGGGCGCTCACCGCGGAGCGTGCGCGCACGCTCACGCTCGGTCGCGCCCCGGTGGTCGTGCTCGCGGACTGCGTCGGCGCGGTGCCTGCGCGCTACGCGCACACTGGCTGGGGCTTGCCGGCGGCGTTCCTCGAGGCCGGGGCGCGCGGCGTGGTCGGCGCGCTTGCGCCGATCCCCGACGCGGATGCCACCGCGTTCTTCGCCGAGGTCATCACCGAGGTCCAGCGCGGTACGCCGCTGGCCGTCGCGGTGGCGCGCGCCCGGGCCGCGCGCGTCGCCGCCGATCCATCGTCGTGGGCACGCCACGTCGTGGTCTTCGAATAGGTCCATTCCCCGAGGAGCGAGCCATGAACGAGAACGTCCTGCGCCACGTCACCCACTCGCACGCGGCCCAGCACACGGGCCTGATCTGCGTCCCGACCGCGATCGCGGTCGATCCGCACGCGAGCGTGCCCAAGCTCCACCCGATCGATCTCGTGGAGTGGCTGCAGATGCCCGCGGAGCGCCGGTCGCCCGAGAAGGCGGTCGCGACCTGCGATCTGCAGGGCGAGGAGATGACGATCCTCATCACCGACGCACACACGCTGACGCCGGTGATGGTGATCTACGGTCGCCGCGAGATGGTCGGCGAGTTCGCGTCGTCGTTCGCGTCGGACGCGCGGAGCACCGACTTTCGCGCGGTCTTCTACGGCCGCTTCAACGCGGTCATCAACATCAAGGGCCCGGGCGGCGGCGGCGGGAACCCGGGCCCGCGCTTCCCCGATCCGCACCACCTCGCGCGCAACGTCGCGTTCGCCGAGCTCGCGAGCATGCCGACGATGGAAGTGCAGGCGCGCCGCGGTACGCCCGGCGGCCCGACCGATCGCTAGCGATCGCCGCGCGTGGTGACGCGTGCGTCGAGCGACGACTGAACGTCGCCACCGGTGACCGACGCCGTCACACCGGCCTGTGACGGCGTCACGTTGAGATCATTGGATTACTTGCCGACACGCGTGACGAACACTGTGACGGCGGGGTGCTGGCGGTAGTCGGTGTCGATGATCTCGGTGACTTGCGAGCGTGAGGTCAGTGGCACGACGCGTGCTCTAGCTCAGAGTCGTGCAGTCACACGCCAGACACTCCGGCAGTCGCGGATAGGTCTGGCGCTAACGCGAATCGCGGGGGTGCTTGCGTGACGGGGGCCGAGGGCGGGTAGGGGCACGCAAGATTCGGTAGGCCGGCAGGGCGAGTGGCGGGTTGGAGTGGGGCCGGCGTGGTGGTCGACGAGGGGTAGGATCGAGGGAACCAGGGGTGGATGGGCGGCGAGGCGACGGGGCGCGCAGTGACAGCACGGGCAGCAGCGGGGGCTGCTGCCCATTCTTTTTTCGGCGGTGACGGGCGCGCAGCACGCGCGTCTCGCGTGGTCCGGAGGTGTGGTCGGCGTGGTGCGGGCACCGCGGTGCCCGCCCAGATCGCGCGGGCGAATCGCCCGTGCGCCGAGCGCGGCGGTCCGGCCGGTCCGGCGATTCCCGGCCGCGCGGCCGGCAGCGGGCAGCGCCTCTGGTAACGTCCCCCATGGCCCGCAACAAGCTCGGACTCACCGAGGGCGCGACGCTCGCGCTCATCGCCGCCCCCACCGATCTCGTCCTCGAGATCCCGACGGGCGTGACGATCGTCGAGAAGGGAGCCGCGCGGGTCGTGATCGTGTTCGTCGGGCAGCGCGACGGGATCGAGCCGGCGGTCAAGAGCGTGCGCGGCCGCGTCGAGGACGACGGCATGATGTGGTTCGCGTATCCCAAGGCCGGGCAGCTCGGCACCGATCTCGATCGCGATCACCTCGCGACCGCGCTGTCGGCGCTCGAGCTCGAGCCGGTGTCGCTGGTCTCGGTCGACGACGTGTGGTCGGCGATGCGGGTCAAGGTCGACGCGGTGCTGCGCACGCGGCGGCAGGAGCGCGGCTTCGCGATGACGACCGCGACCGCCAAGGCCGGGCGCGTGAAGGCGGCGGAGACCGCGGCGAAGTCGTCGCGGCTGGCGCAGGTCGCGACCGCGGCGCGCGCGGGCGCGGAGAAGGCGGCGAGCGCGGCGGCGGCCGAGGAAGACGCGAAGCCGAAGGCCGCCAAGGCGGTCAAGCCGAAGGCCAAGGGCGCCCGGCCCAAGCCGCCGCGGCCGACGCGCGCGCGCTGACGCAGGCCGCGAATCAGCGCCGGTACGACTCGAGGTCGAGCCCGAAGCGCTGGGCCCAGCGGTGGATCTGCATGCGGCCCTTGCCCATCGCGCGGGCGACCGCAGCGACGTTGCCGTCGTGCATCGTCAACAGCTCGACCAGGCGATCGCGGAGATCGAGATCGTTGGCGCCGAGCGGCTCGAGCACGCCCGGCTCGCTTGGCGGCTTGGCGTACATCGGCATGCCCGGCGGCGAGCTCGGCGTGTTCGGCACCGCCAGGCGGCGGCGCACGCTCGGCGGCAGGTGGTCGAGCTCGATCGCGCGATCGCCAGCGAGGGCGATCGCCGCGATCAGGCACTTGTCGAGCTCGCGCACGTTGAGCGGCCAGTCGTGGCGCAGCATCGCGCGCAGCGCCGCCGGCGTGATCGCGATGCGGTCACCGCCGGGGATCCGCCGCAAGAGCGCGGCCAGCAGGATCCCGAAATCGGTGCGGCGCTGGCGCAGCGGCGGCAGCTCGAGCACGAACCCGAACAGGCGGCCGTAGAGATCGCGGCGGAACTCGCCGTCTTCGACCATCGCGTCGAGATCGCGGTGGGTCGCGGCGCACAGGCGGGTGTCGACCTTGACCGGCTTGGTGTCGCCGATCGGGATGACCTCCTGCTCCTGGAGCACGCGCAGGAACGCGACCTGTGACGCCGCGGGCAGCTCGCCGATCTCGTCGAGGAACAGCGTGCCGTGGTCCGCGAACCGGACGAGGCCGGGGCGATCGGCGACCGCGCCCGAGAACGCGCCCTTCTTGTGGCCGAACAGCTCCGACTCGAGCAACGAGTCGGGCAACGCGCCGCAGTTGACCGCGACGAACGGCCCGCCGCGCCGCGACAGATCGTGGAGCGCGTGGGCCACGACCTCCTTGCCGGTGCCGGTCTCGCCGAGCAGCACGACCGAGACGTTGGTCGTGGCGATGCGCGCCAGCGCCGTGAACTGGCGCTCGAGGCTGGCGCTGAAGGTCGCGAGCGCGGGCGTCGGCGCAGGCAGATCCGACTCCTGCATGTCGAGCGCCGCGTCGGGTGGGATCGGGACCTCGGCGTAGATGAAGAACGTGTGGCCGAGCTCGATCAGATCGCCCGGCACCAGCGTCGCGCGCGAGACCAGCGCGCCGTTGACGATGCAGCCGTTCTTGGAGCGCAGATCCTCGAGCACCCAGGCGCCGTTGCGCCGGCTGATGCGCGCGTGGTCGCCCGACATGCGGCGATCGGGGACGCGCAGATCGAGGCGGCGCTCGCCCGGCGGTCGGCTGGAGCCGCGCGGTCCGCGGCCGAGCGTGATCGTGTCGAGCTCGTCGAGCACGTGGCGCGACGATGGCGCGAGCGGCTCGTCGCACTCGATCGCCCAGAACAGCACCGCGCGCGGCCGCGCCGGGTCGTCGAACGCGCTGCCGCGTCCGAGGCTGATGCTGCTGAGGGTCCCGCTGTCCGTCACGATCGCGGCAACCATACCGCGGCGGCTCGGGCTCCGACCACGGTTCGCTGGTCGCACGATGCGAAGCGTGCTCGTCGCCGCGAGTGGTAATTCCCGGCACGCGGCGCCGGGCCGCGGTGTTAGCGTGGCGACATGCGTTGCGTGTGCGCGGCGATCTTCCTCGCGAGCGTCGTGGGTTGCGGCGGCTCGACCCCTCCGGCGGATCCGGATGCGCCGGTGGTGCCCGACGCCGCGCCGGTCGCCGTCTGCACCCAGCTCGGGCTGCCCGCGGCCCCCTGGCTCGAGGGTGAGACCGGTCCGCGGCGCGGCGACCTCGCCGGCGACTTCACCGCGCCGCTGGTCGGTGGTGGCTCGCTCGGCCTCAAGGCGGCGTGGTCGGGCTGCGAGGTCTGGGTGTTCGCGCCCGACGCGATCCCGATCTCGGGCGCCGACGCGACCTCGACCTGGACCCAGGATCTGCCGGCGCTGCTCGCGGCCTCGCCGAAGAACGCGCACTACGTGTTCGTGCCGGTCGGCAACGACGACGCCGCGGCCCACACCTCCGCGGCCGCGATGCAGACCCGGGTCGACGCGGCGCTGGCCGCGCTGCCGGCGGCGGACGCCGACCACTGGCGCACGCGGGTCCATGTCGTCGACGCGCGCGCCGGTGCGCTGGTCAACTGGGTCACGCTGACCTTGTCGGCTGGCGGCCGCACCGGCTTCGTGATCGATCGCGATCAACGCATCCGCGGCGTCGGCTCGCTCGCCGACGTCGCGCGCTTCGATCAGGCGCTGAACGACGCCGGGCAGTGGCCGTTCAAGAACAACCTGGCGTACCTGGCCAACGAGGTCCGCTACGCCAACGCGCGCGCGCTCGATGAAGCGGCGCTCGCCGCCGAGGGCGGTACGGTCGTCACGCTGTGGGACCACGAGCTGGTGTCGGGCTTCGCGGACAAGGCGATCACGCTGCCCGCGCTCGACGGCTTCGACGCGATGACCGTCGAGGTGACGCTCGAGTGCCCGAGCCCGACCGCGATCGAGCAGGGCAACTGCGGCGCGTGGGACTACATCGCGAACCTGTTCGTCGTGAACGGCACCGCGACCACCGAGCTCGCGCGCTTCATCACGCCGTACCACCGCGAGGCTCGCTGGATCGTCGACGCGAGCCCGATGCTGCCGCTCCTGACCGAGGGCACCCAGATGCTGCGCTGGAGCGACGCGCCGTCGTGGAACCTGCAGCCGACCTACGTGACCGTCAAGCTGCACCTCGCGCACCGCGGCGGGGCGCGGCCAACCGCCGCGATCCCGCTGTGGACCGGTGGCAACTTCGACGCGACCTACGCCGCCGGGCACCCCGCGATGGACGTCGCGATCCCCGCCGACGCGACCAAGGTCGAGCTGGTCGCGATCGTCACCGGCCACGGCTCCGCCAGCGATGCGCAGTGCGCCGAGTTCTGCGATCACCACCACGCGTTCACCGTCGGCGGCGCGACCCACACGATCGCGTTCCCCGACGCGGGCACCGAGGCGGGCTGCATGGCCAACGTCGATCACGGCATGACGCCGAACCAGAGCGGCACGTGGTGGTACGGCCGCGGGGGCTGGTGTCCGGGCCAGCAGGTCGCGCCGGTGGTGTTCGACATCACCAGCGAGGTCACCAAGGGCGGGACCGCGACGATCGGCTACGACGCGACCTTCGGCGGCGCCGCGCCGGCGACCGACCACGGCGTCATCCAGCTGTCGTCGTGGCTGGTCATCTCGAAGTAGGCCGCGCGAAACTGCGATACGCTCGCGCGATGGGGATTCGCGCGACGCTCGTGAGCGTGGTGATGGCCGTGGCTGCGGGCTGCGGCGGTGGCCCGACGATGTTCACCGACGCAGCCGGCAGCGGCGGCAACGCCGATGCGTCGATCGTCGCGGATGCGGCGACCGACGCCGCGGCGGACGCCAGCGCCGACGCGGCAGCCAGTGACGCCGCGAGCGATGCCGCGATCGCCGACGCCAGCCCCGACGGCGCAGCCGACGCCAGCCCGGACACGATGCTCGACCCCACGCCCGACGCCCGCGCCGACGCCGCCTCCGACGCAGCCCCCGACGCCGGCTCGACCGGCGTGGTCGATCCGGCGCCCGGTCTCGACACGCCCGGCGAGTACACCGGCCCCGGCTGCCCCGACTCCAACCAGAGCAGCTTCACGCTCGCGGTCGGCGCGGCCAGCGCCTACACGTTCAGCGGCACGATCACCGGCAACGTCGGCGACGGCGTGTTCTACGTCCACGGCCCCAGCGGCGAGACCGTCGGCGGGCCGCTCGAGACCGCCGCCAACGGCAGCTACGCCAAGACCCTGCCGCTGTTCTGCGGCGCCAACATCGTCAAGCTGGTCTGGAACAACGGCACGTGCCCGCTGGTGCTGGTCTACGCGGTCAACCGCACCACCTGCGTCGCCGCCGACATCACCGCGACGGTGCAGTGGGACGATCTCGGCCGCGACTGGGAGCTGCACCTCATCAAGCCCGGTGGCCACATCAACGACAACGCCACCGACTGCACGTGGACCAGCTGCATCACCAGCTCGCCCGACTGGGGCGTCGTCGGCGATGCCACCGACAACCCGCACAAGGACATCGACAACACCGGCGCCTACGGCCCCGAGAACATCTGGCTCGCCGGCCCCGAGGCCGGCACGTACACCGTGATGGTCGAGCACTGGAACGCGGGCGGCAACCCGCTGTCCGATGGCTTCGTCACGCTCAACGTCGCCGGCCAGTCGTACACGATCGCGATCCAGGATCTCGCGCCCGATCACGTGTGGACCGCGGCGACGATCGAGTGGCCGTCGGGCGTGGTCACGACGAGCCAGGCGATCCACGACTGCACCGCCAACTGGTCGAGCGGCTGCCGCGACGTGATCCCGTAGCCGCGGGCCGGAGCGATCAGCGCAGGCGCTTGCCGTCGCGCGGACAGCGCTGGGCGATCACCTGCATCAGCCACAGCGTCTTCGCGAGCCCCGGCGACAGCGCCGGCTTGCCGCTGGTCATGAGCGCCACCGCGAGCTCGCGCGCGGGATCGGCGTAGACCAGCACGTTGGTGAAGCCGAGGTGGCCGAACGCCTGCGCGGTGTCGAGGCCGTAGACGCTCGCGTACTTGCTGCCGAGCATGAAGCCCATCGAGTAGCGGACCGGCGCGCCGAGGGTCAGGTCGACCTCGAGGTACGAGGTCTCGGCGACCGCGCGCGTGATCGTGCGCCGCTCGAACACCTCGACGCCGTCGAGCGTGCCGCCGTTGACCAGCAGCTGCATGAAGCGCGAGGCCTCGTTGGCGGTCGCGATGATGTTGCCGGCCGGCACGATCGAGGTGAGGAACCGCGGATCGTTGGAGATGCGCACGGCCTCGTGGAAGTCGACCGAGAGCGCGCGGCGCAGGAGCTGCGCGAGGCCGGGCACGACCCGCGGCCCGGTGAACGCGTTCTGCGCGACCTCGTGCATGCGCGCCGGTGCGATGCCGTAGTTGAAGCCGGTGAAGCCGAGCGGCGCGAGCGCCTCGCCGAGCAGCTGGCGCGGATCCTTGCCGGTGACCTGCTCGAGCACCGCGCCCAGCACGTAGCCGCCGGTGAGGGCGTGGTAGGCGAGCCGCCGGCCGGGCGCCCAGGTCGGCTTGGCCTCGCACAGGAGCCGGAGGATGTCGTCGGGGCGCTCGAGCAGCCCGGCGCTCGCGAGCTCGCGCGGGATGTGCGGGATGCCGGCGCGATGGGTGAGCACGTGGCGCAGCGTGATGCGGTGCTTGCCGTGCGCGCCGAACGCCGGCAGGTAGTGGGCGACCGGATCGTCGAGGTGGACCT
Source organism: Deltaproteobacteria bacterium (assembly GCA_021413675.1). GTDB lineage: Bacteria > Myxococcota_A > Polyangia > Haliangiales > Haliangiaceae > JAIOQA01. The sequence goes on from JAIOQA010000417.1 coordinate 14,580, forward strand.
GGCCGCGCTGATCGGCGAGGTGCACCAGCATCGCGGTCACCATCTTCGACGCGCTGAACAGGTTGAACGGCGTCGCCGGCGTGGCGATCACACGGTGCGCCTCGGGGCCGTCGCCGGGCGCGTTGCCCGAGACGTGGCCGAGGCTGCGATCGAGCACGACCTGGCCGCGCCGCCGCACGCACAGCGCCAGCGCCGGGTAGAGGCCGGTGTTGTACGCGCCGATCGCGGCGCGCCAGATCGCGGCGATGTCGTCGTCGGTGAGCCCGCCGGCCGCGGCCGGGGCCTCGACGCCGCGCCGGCTCACCTCGTTGATGTCGCCAGGGCGGACCAGGGTCTCGAAGCCCCGGCGCAAGATTGCCATGTCGGGATCATGCGGAATCCAGACCGCCCGGCGCAAGCGTGCATCCCACAGACGGGCCATACTGCGGCCAACGAAGGGGGGGCCCATGAGCGACCCGAAGAACGACAACGCGGGAATGGAATTTCTGAAGAGCCTGACCGCGCAGGGCGGCAAGCTGTGGCTCGTGGGCGCGGTCGCCTGCGTCCTGATCATCGGGCTGCGCGCGTGCAGCTCGATCGATCCCGGCCAGGTCGCCGTGCGCATCAACAACGCGACCGGCGCGGTCGAGACCATCACCCAGCCGGGGCTGATCATGCAGCTGCCGTTCGGGGTGCACAGCGTCTACCGGCTCGACGCGAGCCAGCAGACCTTCCACATGCACGGCGACAAGGACGTCAGCGCGCTCGAGGTCGCCGAGCTGACCGTCCGCGCCTCGGACGGCTCGAACTTCGAGTTCTCCGACACCACCGTGCTGTTCCAGATCCTGGGCAGCCGCGCCGAGGACGTCGTCCGTGACTCCGGCGTCGCCGACCGCTACCGCATGTGGATGGTGCCGTACGCGCGCTCGATCCTGCGCGACGAGTTCGGCTTGCTGTCGACGATCACGGTCTCGAATCCGGCGAAGTTCGGCGAGGCCACCGAGAAGGCGCGCAAGCGCCTGAACGATCTGCTCAACCCGCACGGCATCGAGATCGTCAGCATCGTCACGCCGCGGCCGCACTTCTCGCCCGAGTACGAGGCGCTGATCGAGGCCCGCAACCAGACCGAGAATCAGCTGACCGTCATCGACTCCGAGCTGCAGCGCGCCGCGACCGATCGGCAGCGCCAGCTCGCCGAGGTCGAGCGCGACCAGAACAAGATCATCCAGGAGAAGCGCGCCGCCCTCGAGAACCAGCTCGCGACCGCGCAGACCGCGCAGATCCAGACCAAGCGCGAGGTCGACTCGTACAAGATCGACAAGATCGCCGCCGGCCAGGCCGCGCTGTCGGGCGCGCAGCAGACCGCCGAGGCGCTCACCGGTCAGCTCGCCGCGCAGTTCGAGACCAAGCGCGCCGAGATCGACGCGTTCCGGAACCAGTCGGTCGAGCGCGTCATGGAGCGACTCGGCGAGCGGCTCGAGGGCGTGACGATCAACATCCAGCCGTGGGCGTCCGACGCCAATCCCAAGCGTGTGCAATACGAGCAGCTCCCCGGAGGTGGCCAGTGAAGGCTCTCACTCGCGTCTCGCAGGTCATCGTCATCGCGACCCTCGCGCTGTGGATCATCCCGTGGCTGATCGTCGACACCGTGCCGCCCGGCATGGTCGGCGTGCGCCAGAGCGCGGTGTCCGGCGTCAACGAGGACGATCTCGGCGTGGGCTGGCACTGGGCGGTGCCCGGGCTCCACAAGCTGATCTACCTCCCGTCGTCGTACTTCTTCCTCGACTACACCAACGACGACGCCGGCCCGCAGGGGCCGCTGCAGATCCGCACCAAGGACAACAACGTCGTCGAGCTCGACGTCTCGGTGCCGGTCCGCATCAAGCCCGGTGAGGCCCACAAGATCGTCGAGGCCGGCAACCACGTCGCCGACAACACGCTCTACCGCTACCAGCACCTCGCCGATCAGACCGCGGTCAGCGTGCTGCGCGAGGAGCTGGCCAAGCTCGACTCGAGCGGCTTCTACTCGACCGACAAGCGCCTGGGCATCGAGGCCGAGGCGCTGACGATGCTCAACAAGGCGCTGGCCGAGCTGCACTGCGAGGCCCAGGCCGTGCTCATCCGCGCGGTCCGCTTCCGCCCGGAGTACGAGAAGCAGCTGCAGCAGATCCAGCTCAACGAGCAGAACAAGCTGCTCGACAACGCCAAGCAGCAGCTCGCGCTCAAGCAGCAGAGCCTCGACAACTACACCAACGGCACCAAGGCGCTGTCGTCGTCGACCGAGCAGGAGTGGGTCCGGCGCTCGGCCGAGCTCGAGCGCGCGTACCAGCTCGGCCTGCTCGCGGTCGACGATCCGACGCCGGGCGCGGCCCGCAAGAAGCTCGCGGGGCTCACGCCCGAGCAGGTCGCCGAGGTCCGCAAGCAGGCGGTCACGATCTTCGGCGTCGACGATCCGACGCACGTCGATGACGCGTACCTGATCGGCATCAAGAACCTCGAGGCCGAGACCCTCGAGTACAAGAACCGCGTCACCGCCGAGGCCGATGGCGTCGGCGGCAAGCTGTCGGCGCAGGGTGACTCGCTGGTCGCGCAGGTCCAGGGCAACTACGAGTCGAAGCTCAACGGCCTGCTCAACTCGCCGGCCGGCAAGGCCTACGTCGCGTACAACGCCGCCGCCAACGTGACCTTCAACAAGACGCTGACGTTCAGCTCGCAAGACGGGCTGCCGTCGGTCCTGCGACTGCGTCGGTTTGCCGAGCAGTTCATGGGGCAGTGACCGTGGAGAGCCTGGTCGAGGACGTCTTCGCGGCGTACGGCGTGGACGTGCGCGATCTCGTGCCCGAACCGCTGGATGCGGCGCCCGAGATCCCGCTCGAGATCCAGCTCGCCGCGACCATCGCGATCGCCGACGCGATCGCCGCGCGCATCGACGAGCACGGCGCGGGGGATCCGGAGGGCGAGGGCGACCGCGCGGCGTTCGAGCCGTGGGTGCCATTGCCCGCGCCCGAATGGGACGCGCCGGACATGGCGGCGGCGACCGCCGCGCTCCTGCGCTGGTTCGAGGCGAACGGCGGCGACCTGTCGGCGATCGAGGTCCGCGTCGGCCCGTACGGGCGCACGGTGCACGCGCGCCGGGCGATCGCCGCGGACGAGATCGTGCTGACCGTGCCGCGCGAGCTGATGCTCGACAGCTACCGCGTGCGGACGTCACCGCTCGGCCTTGCGCTGATGGCCGCAGGTGTCCACCACGACCACGGCTTGCTGGCGGCGTTCGTGGCGCGCGAGCGCGCGGTGATCGACTCGCCGTGGCGGGCCGCGATCGATGCGCTGCCGGTCGCGAGCCCGGGTGGCCCGCTGTGCGCGTCCGCCGAGGATCTCGCGCCGCTGGTCGGCACCGGCGCGCTCGCCGAGCTCCACCGCGTGCGGCGGATGATCCTCGACGAGCACGCGCTGACCGAGGCGCTCCCGAGCGCGCCGGTCAGCCTGGCCGCGACCGCCTGGGCGCGCACCGTGGTGTCGAGCCGGTGCTTCCGGATCTCGCACCAGGGGACCGCCGCGCTCGCGCTGATCCCGGTCGCCGATCTGTGCGACCACGGCTTCGGCGACGCGACCTACCGCGCGCACGACGAGTCCGGGCGGTTCGAGATCGTCGCGGCGCGCGCGATCGCGCCCGGCGAGGAGATCCACCTGCCGTACGGCACCAAGAGCAACCAGGCGCTGCTCGCGGGCTACGGCTTCGCGCTCGAGGACAACGCCTACGACGAGGCGACCTTGCTGTTCCCGCCGGGCGCGCCCAGCACCCGCCACGCGGTCCTGGCCCGCGTGGTCGGCGACGCGCCGCTCGCCGGCTGGCGACGAGTCCCGGTCGGCTATCGCTACGACGAGCGCACCCGGCGGGCGCTGTCGGTGGCGCGCGCGCTCAGCGCGGATCCCGAGGAGCTCGCGGCCGCGATCGAGGGCGGCCTGGTCACCGGCCTCGACCTGCCGTGGATCGGCGACCAGACCGAGGCCGCGGCGCTCGACTTGCTCGGCCGCGCGGCGCAGATGGGCCTGGATGCGGTGCCGCCGGTGCCCGAGGGCGGCGACTACCTGCGCCAGATGATCGCGCGCTATCGCCGCGGCCAGCGCGAGATCCTCGACGGCGTGCTGGCGCTGGTCGAGCGCGCGCCCGCGTACACCCAGGGCGGTCAGCAGATGCCGTACCGCGGCCGCGAGACCTGGGCGCACCTGCTCAACGACTACCTGCATTCGTACATGCAGATGGGGCAGTTCCACTTCGGCTGATCCCGTCCACTTCAACCTGCGGAGATCGCGATGAGTGACGAAGATGCGCGCGCGGCGATGATCGCCCGCACGGTCGACTACGCGCTGCCCGGCACCGACGACGTCGTCGTACGACGCGGCGTGCCGATCGCGGCCGCGCACGGCCCGGTGGTGATCGACATCTACTCGCCCGGCGATCTGCGCCCTGGCGAGCGCCGCCCCGCGGTGCTGATCGCGATCGGGTTTCCCACCGCCGATCTCGATCGCAGCCTCAAGGACATCGGCGCGTACCGCTCGTGGGGCCGGCTGATCGCGGCGTCCGGCGCGATCGCGATCGCCCACGCGGGCGGCTCACCGATCGAGGATCTGCGCGCGGTCGCTGCCGCGCTCGGCCCCGACAACCCGTTCGGCGTCGATCCCGGTCGCCTGGCGCTCTGGGCCTGCTCGGGCAATGCGCCGACCGGGATGGCGCTGCTCGCGCAGACCCACGTGCGCGCTGCCGCGCTCCTGTACCCCTACACGATCGATCTCGACGGCCACGCCGAGGTCGCGGCCGCCGCCGCGCGCTTCGGCTGCGCCCCGCCGCCGTCGTTTCCGCTCGCGACGCTGCGCGCCGTGCCGCTGCTGATCGTGCGCGCCGGCGCCGACACGATGCCGGGGCTCAACCCGTCGCTGGATCGCTTCATCGGCGCCGCGCTCGCCGCCGATCTGCCGATCGCGATCACCAACGTCGCGGGGGCTCCGCACGGATTCGATCTGTATCCGCAGACACCGCCATCACGCGCGGCGATCGCCCACGTGCTCGCGTTCCTGATCGCGCACGTCGGAGGTTGAACCGCCTCGCTACGCTCGGCTCGAGGTGATCCCGTTTCTGACGCGGTTTCGCGTGGAGCAACCAGTTATTTGCGGTGAGTGCGATTCTTCGCGCCTCGGAAATCTCGCGGATATGATCGATCTCGATGAGGGCATACCTGGCCACGGGTCTATTCGCGATCGCGACGTTCGCTGCATGCGGTAGCTCGCCCTCCAGTGGGGGCGAGGACGCCGGCGTCGACGCGGTCATCACCAAGTGCGGCAACGGCGCGGTCGAGGCCGGGGAGCAATGCGACGACGACGACACCACGGCCGACGTCGTGTGCAACGCGACGTGTCAGTTCACCTGTGGCGACGGCGTCGTCGAGACCGAGTTCGGCGAGCTCTGCGACAAGGGCATCGCGACTGGCGACGGCTCGTGCCCGGCGTCGTGCGACGACGGCGTCGCCTGTACCAGCGACCTGCTGGTCGGCAGCGATTGCACCGCCGCCTGCATGCACGCCGAGCTCAGCGCGCCCGCTGATGGCGACGGCTGCTGTCCCACCGGCGCGAACGCCAACAACGACAACGACTGCGCGCCCGCCTGCGGCAACGGCGTGCTCGAGACCGGCGAGGGCTGCGACACCGGCATCACCGTCGGCAGCGGCTCGTGCCCGACCGCCTGCAACGACAACATGGCGTGCACGACCGACGCGCTCGTTGGTGGCGGCACCTGCGCGGCCATGTGTACCAACACCCCGATCACCGCCGCGGCCAACGGGGATGGTTGCTGCCCGACCGGCGCGACCCCCGCCACCGACACCGACTGTGTGCTGGCCTGTGGCAACGGCGTCGTCGACCCGGGTGAGACCTGCGACAAGGCGATCACGGTCGGCCCCGGCGCGTGCCCGACGACCTGCAGCGACGGCATGGCCTGCACCAAGGACACGCTGACCGGCGGCGGCACCTGCACGGCGGCGTGCACCTTCCCGGCGATCACCACGCCCGCCGACAACGACGGTTGCTGCCCGGCCGGCGCCAACGCCAACAACGACAACAACTGCACCCCGCTGTGCGGCAACGGCGTCACCGAGTCCGGCGAGCAGTGCGACGACGGCAACATGGTGAACACCGACACCTGCACCAACATGTGCAAGACCCCGATCGTCGCGACCGCCTATCGCTTCTCGGACATGGACCTGCGCGACCCGCACATCTTCGTGAGCGTGATCGGCTGCAACGACGTCACCGAGCCGAGCTTCATCCCGTTCGCGGTCAACGACGAGCTGGCCAAGTCCATCACCACCGACGGCACCGACACCGACACGCTGCTCGACCTGTCGCTCCTCACCGTCTTCAAGCCCCTCGATCAGGTAGCCGGCCACATGCCGGCGATGGAGATCCACGTCGGCGAGTGCACCTCGCCCATCGCCTCGACCTCGTGCGGCCCGGGCTCGAGCGTCAACCTCACGATGGCGACCAACCAGGCGGCGGGCACCTGCCTCGACGCCCTCGCCAGCACGACCCACGGCTATCTGCCCGCGATCACCAAGCCGACCGGGCCCTGCTACATCTCGGGGACGACGACGCTCAACATCAACCTCGGTGGCATCCCGATCGTGCTGACCAACTCGACCGTCGCCGCCACCTACTCGGGCAACCCGGCGACCACCACGGTCAACGGCCTGGTCCGTGGCTTCATCAGCGAGACCGACGCCAACAACACGATCATCCCGATGACGTTCCCGATCGTCGGTGGCAAGCCGCTGTCGTCGCTCCTGGCCGGTGGCACCAACAACTGCCAGACCTACTCCGACAAGGACACGCTCAACGGCGTGACCGGCTGGTGGTTCTACCTGAACTTCACCGCGCCGAAGGTGACGTGGACCGGCCCCTGATCTACGCGTCGACGACGACGTCGCGGACCGGGCGCGCCTGACACGCGAGGATCAGGCCCTTCGCCCGGTCCGCCGCGGTCAGCGCGTCCTGGGTCTCCATCGCGACGCGGCCCGAGACCAGGTGGGTCTTGCACTGGCCGCAGATCCCGGACCGGCACTCGAACGGGATCGCGACGCCGGCCTCCTCGGCGGCCTCGAGCACGGTCAGGCCCACGACCTCGGCGTCGACGCCGGCCTTCTTGAAGCGCACGACGACCCCGGCTTCGCTCGGCGCGAGCGTGTCGGCGTTCATCTCCGCCATCTCGGTGTCGGCGGCGGCCGGGGTGGGCATCGTCGGCGGTGACACGAACGCCTCGTCGTGGACCTCGGCGTCGGGCACGCCCATGTCGACCAGCAGCGCGCGCATCGCGGTCATCATCGGCGCCGGGCCGCACACCATCACCGGGCCGCGGGTGAAGCTCGGGATGAAGTCGTTCAGCAGCTCGCGCGAGATGTTGCCGCGCGCGCCGGTCCAGTCGTCCTCGGGCTGGCTGAGCGTGTAGCGCACGTGCAGGTTGGGGAAGCGCGCCTGCAGGTAGGCGAGCTCGTCCTTGAAGACGATGTCCTTGCTGGTGCGGACCGCGAACACCAGGAACATCTCGCCGTCCCAGCCGCGATCGGTCAGCGACCGCACCACCGACATCATCGGCGTGATGCCCACGCCGCCGGCGAGCAGCACGATGCGCTTCGCCTCGTGGCCGGCGAACACGAACTTGCCGGCGGGCGCCGAGACCTTGAGCCGGCTGCCAGCCTTCAAGGTCGCGTGCAGGTGCTTGGAGGCGTAGCCGCTGGCCGCCGCCTTCACCGAGATCTCGCAGTACGCCGAGCGGGTCGGCGACGACGCGATCGTGTACGAGCGGTTGACGCGCACGCCGTCGATCGTGAGCGCGAGGTTCAGGTACTGCCCGGCGACGTGCGTGAACGGCAGCGGGCCGCCATCGGGCGACACCATGCGGAAGGTCTTCACGTCAGGCGTCTCGTCGAAGATCTTCGCGACCACGAGCTCACCCGACCAGAACGCCTTCGGCTTGGCCTTCGCGCCGGCGGCGCGGGCGGCGGTGACCTTGGCCTTCGCGTCGGTCACGGCGTGGCGCAGATCCACGTAGTGCTGGACCAGGCGATACAGCATCAGCGCGCCGCCGATGATGGCGAAGGCGATCGGCGTGCCGGTGTCGGCCTTGACCAGCAGATAGACGTGCACCACGCCGAACGCCACGACGACGTAGGTCAGGCGGTGCAGCAGCTTCCAGCGCCGGGGCCCGAGGCGCGTGACCATGCCGTCGGTCGAGGTGATCGCGAGCGGGATCATCAGCACGAGCGCCGCGGTGCCGAACCACAGGTACACGCGCTCCACGATCTCGGTGAGCGTGCTGCCGACGCTGCCGGCGCGGTCGAACGCGAAGAAGATCAGGAAGTGGGCCGCGATGTAGAGGAAGCCGTAGACCCCGAGCGGGCGGCGCGCCGGCAAGATCGCGTTCCACCCGGTGAGGCGGCGCAAGGGCGTGATGACCAGCGCCAGCGTCAGGAACAGCAGGCCCACGAGGCCGGTCGAGCGGATCGCGAAGTTGACGTCGTTGACGCCGAGCTGATGCTGGTAGGCGTCCCACGCCAGGAGGAGCGCCGGCACCAGCGCGCACACCTGCACGAAGCGCTTGGCGAAGCTGGCGTCGAACACCGGCGGCGCCGCGCGCACGCCGAGTTCAGAAGTCGACATCGAGATCCATCCCGGTGTAGAGGCTCGCGACCTCGTCGCCGTAGCCGTTGAACATGAGCGTGTCGCGGCGGCCGGACTCGCCGATGCGCTGCTCGGTGGCCTGGCTCCAGCGCGGGTGCGGGTGGTGCGGGTTGACGTTGGCGTAGAAGCCGTACTCGTTCGCCCCGTAGCGGTTCCAGCTGGTCGGCGGCTGCTTGTCGACGAGCGAGATCTTGACGATCGACTTGATGCCCTTGAAGCCGTACTTCCACGGGATGATCATCCGCACCGGCGCGCCGTCCTGCGGCGGCAACTCGCGGCCATAGAGCCCGGTGGTGAGCAACGTCAGCGGGTGCATCGCCTCGTCGATGCGCAGGCCCTCGACGTACGGCCACTCGAGCACCTCGGACTTCTGGCCGGGCATGCGCTCGGGATCGTGGAGCGTCTGGAACGCGACGTACTTCGCGCTGCCCTGCGGCTGCACGCGCTCGAGCAGCTTCGACAGCGAGAACCCCGCCCAGGGCACGACCATCGACCAGGCCTCGACGCAGCGCATGCGATAGATGCGCTCCTCGGGCGGGCTGATGGCGCGCAGCATGTCGAGGTCGAAGGTCGTCGGCTTGTTCACGAGGCCGTCGACGGTGATCGTCCAGCCCTTCGTGACGAAGCCCTCGGCCGCCCGCGCGACCGCGTCCTTGCTGGTCGTGAACTCGTAGAAGTTGTTGTAGTTGATCACCGATTCGACCGGCGTCAGCTCGTCGGTGATCGGCTTCGCGACCGCGCTGGTCCTGGTGAGCCCGGCGATGGCGGGCCCCTTGGCCTCGACGCGCTCGACGCCGTTCACGCGGCGATACAGCCAGGCGGTCGCCACCGCGCCTGCGGCGATCGCGCCGCCGCGCATGATCGCGCGGCGGTTGAAGTAGGCCTCGGGCGGGGTGACCTCGCGCTCAGGAATCTTGGTCGTCATGCACGCTCCGGGGGGCCTACGCGCGGCGCGGTCCGCGGTTAGCAGGGTGGCACGGGTTTCTGCGTTTTTTCGGCGTGGCCCGACGGAGGTGCGCGCCGCGCGCGCCGAAACGTTCATCGCGCAGTGACGAGAATCCGACGTGAACGGGGCGGATCAGGGTCCGTGAACGAGCAGGATCTCGGTGGTGAGAAGTGAACGGAATCCGAGCCAAGTGGCTGCAATTGCGTGGCTGTCTGGACTGGTCCAGCCACTGCAGTAGCTCGGGTCATGTCGCGCTTCGGTTCGTTCGCTCTCTCGCTCGTCCTCGCCTCGGTCGCCACGTCGTCGGTCGCTCACGCCGATGGCCCCCCCGGGGAGCAGCCGCTCCTCGCGCCGCGCGCGCAGCCCGACGCCGCCACGCCCTACAACCCGAACGTCGCTCTCGGGCTCTCGCTGGGCGTGACCCTCGCCGGCGCCGGCGCGATGGTCATCGGCGCCCAGCAGAACAACGAGACGCTCGGGATGGTCGGCGTCACCGGCGTGTTCCTCGGCCCGTCGGCCGGACACTGGTACAGCCACCACTACCTGACCCGCGGGCTCGGCGTGCGCTCGCTCGGCGTCGCGGCGGCCTTCGCCGGCGTGGTCGCCTCGCTCGAGGCCTGCCCGCTCTTCTCCGACGAGCCGTGCAAGGACTCGGTCGCGGGCGAGACGCTGCTGATCCTCGGCGGCGCCGCGTACGTCGCGGGCACGATCGACGACATCGTGACCGCGCCCGGCGAGGCGCGCCGCCGCAACGGGCTCATCAAGAACCTCACGATCGCGCCGGTCGTCACGTCGCGCCAGGCCGGGTTCTCGATCGCCGGCAGCTTCTAGCAACTCCTCGCGGTCGGGAACGATCGCTCGGCGTGGCCGGGCGCTGGCAACGGCTGGAAGGCGACCATCAACGGTGGTGCGTTCGCGCGGTCGTCGGTCGACGCGCGCGGACTGTGCTCGCCGGTGCCATGCGTTTCCCGCTCGTGCACTCGCGGTCGACACGTGTATCCGCGCACGGTGCCTTCAGTCCCGCACCATCGCGGGATCAGGAGACCCCCATGAAGAAGAACACCGAGAAGAAGCTCACCCTCGCCGCGCAGACCGTCGTCACCCTGAACACGGTGCAGCTCGTCGCCGCTGCGGGCGCTGGCCTGCCCAACTCGCGCGGCATCTGCTCCGCCAAGTTCAACTGCTAGGCACGTCCTGATCGCGCGCTAGCGATCAACGCCATCGTCGGGCTCGGCCGGGCCTGACGATGGTGGTTTCGTACGTCCGGACACCGGACGACCCCGCAGGGCCTGTTCGCCCACCTGGTCTAGAGATGCTGGTAGCCGAACAGCAGCGCGATGCTGGTCACGCGCATGTACGGCACGAACGCGGGCGTGACCTCGAGCGACGCGTTGAACGTGTGCTCGGTCGCGGTCGACAGCGTGTAGCCGATCCGCGCATCGAGCCCGGTGCCGGTCGCGGTGACCGCGCCCGGACCTCGTTCGAGGTAGACGCCCAGCCCGACCCCGCCCGAGACCCACAGGTGGTCGTCGAGCCAGTGCTGCACGCTGCCGCCGATCACGCCGCCGGTCGCGGTGCCACCGTCGACGGTGGTCGTGACCCCGGCGACGCGCGCGGTGAGCGCGGTCGTCGTGTTGAGCCACGCGCCGACGCCCAGATCGATGCCGCCGAGGCTGAGCCCCGAGACCAGGGATGCGCTGCCGTTGCCCGCGTGGATCCACCCGACGCCGAGGTTGGCCTCGAACGTCAGCCCGCGCCGGAGGTCGTCAGCGCCGAACTCCGGCGGAGCTGGCTGCGCACGCGCGACCGCTGGCGCCAGGAGTGCGACCGCCATCACCACGCCCATGTGTCGCTTCATTCGATCTCCCCCTGGAGCTCGCGCCGTACCCGCCGTGTCGCGCGCCTGGATGCGGCGCGCCCATGCCTCGCTCATACCACGCGAGGCTAGAGGTGCTGATAGCCGAACAGCAGCGCGATGCTGGTCAGCGTGACGTCGTCCACGAAGGTCGGCATGATCTCGATCGATGCGTTGAAGGTGTTCTCGGTCGTGGCCGAGAAGGTGTAGCCCGCGCGGGCCTCGAGCCCGAAGCCGGTATGGCTCTCCGAGGTGTTGGTGCCGCTGACGACGCCGACGCCGATGCCGAGGCCGCCGCCGATCCACAGGTGATCATCGATCCAGTACTGGGCCGCACCGAGCAGCGCGCCGCTGGTGAGCCGGCCACCGTTCTCGCTCCAGGTCACGCCGGCGATGCGTCCGGTGATCGCCAGCTGCGGACTGGCCCAGCCGCCGACGCCGAGATCGAGGCCACCGAGGCTCAGGGGGGAGGTGTCGGAGTCGCCGTTGGCGCTGGCGTGGATCCAGCCGATGCCG
>JAIOQA010000418.1 GCA_021413675.1 Deltaproteobacteria bacterium
AGCTGGGCGCGGCGCGCGGGGCTGGCCCGGCGCAGCGCGCGCACGACCTCGATCGCGGGCTCGTCGAGATCCTCGGTGCGGGCGAGGTGCGCGGCGCGCGCGAGCCCGTCCCAGGTCGCGACCGGCAGCGCGAGGTCCAGCGCGCGCGCCGCGGCACCGGCGGCGAGCGCGTCATCGTCGCCGAGCGCCGCGGGGTCGTCGAGGATCGCGGCGAGCGTGGCGCGATCCGCCGGCGCGATCGCCGGGCGCGGTCCGTCGAGATCCGCGGCGCGCAGCTCGAGGCGGACGCGGGCCACGGCGTCGCGCTCGCCGCGCGCGAGCCAGGCGACCAGCGCCACCGGCAGGCGGGCGTCGGGCGCGATCGCCGCGAGGATCCGCGCGCCGAAGGCCGCGTCCAGTCGCGCGCCATCTGCGCAGGCCAGCGCGATCGCGCGCCCGGCGCTGTCGTCGCCGTCGGCATCGGCGCTGGGATCGATCGCCGCCGCGATCGCGGCGACGTACGCATCGACCATCGCCGGCGCGACCTCGGCCGCGTCGAGGTGGCCCATCATCGCGAGCCCCAGGCCGATCGCGTCGCGCGCCGGGGAGGCGCGCCACAGCTCGCTGACGCCCGGGACCGCGAGCAGCGGATCGAGCGCGCGCGGCCACGGGCCGATCGCCCACGGCGAGGCGAGGTGGTGCGCGATCAGCCGGAGCGCCAGCGCGGGCGAGGCCTCGCCGCAGGTCTCGATCAGCGCCCAGGTCGCGACGAGATCCGGCGCGGCATCGGGATCGGCCGCGAACGCCGCCCAGGTCTCGCTCATGTGATCACGATACGCGAGCGGTCGTCACGGCGCGATCGGCACGACCCGTCGCAGCCAGCGCGCGAGCACCGCGCCGCCCAGCACCGCCGCCAGCAGACCGAGGATCGCGAGCGCGCGCGGGCCGTGGCCGTCGCGCGGCAGGAACCGGCGCGCGCGCTCGAACTCGGGCTCGGGGCACGTCTCGCCGAACGAGCCCGCGAAGTCGACGCTCGGCCCGACCGCGACGTAGCGACGGTACAGGCGCTGGACGCGCGCGTCGTCGACGTTGCGGATATCGAGCGCGGCCCGGCACAGCGCCGCCGCGAACGCCTGGCTCTGGTGCGGCAGCGCCTCGGCCGCGCGCTCGGCGAGCGCCGACGCGAGGTAGCGATAGTGATAGCGCGGCGTCACGATCGGCGCGCTGGCGTCGACCCGGCGTTGTTCCGCGGCGCCGGCCGCCGCGGCGCTGGCGTAGCCCACGTCGCCGCCGCCGTACTGCGCGCCGAACACCGCCCAGTCGGGCGCCAGGCTGGTGCCGAGGATCTCGAGGCCGTCGACCCGCGCCGCCACCGACGCGTCGAACCACGCCCGCGCGCGATCGATCGGATCGGTCGCGAGCGCGGCGCGCTCCATCGCCCCGGCGAACACCCGCGCGCGGACCCGATCGCTCGGCGCGAAGTACGGCAGCGCCCCGGCGTGGTCGCCGTCGCGCATCAGCCGGCGCGCGAGCAGCGCGCGCAGCGCGGGGACGTCCAGCGGCGCGAACTCGGGCTCGACCACCGGCGTCTCGTCGTCGGCGTGGGTCTCGACGAACGCCGTCAGCTCCGCGATCGTGAGCACGCGCTCGGCGATGTAGTACGCGTCGATCGGGTAGCGCGCGCGCGCGGCCCACGCGTGAGTCATCGCGTCGACCATGCGGCCGTCGCCCAGCGCCAGCGCGGCCCGCTCGCCGCACACCCGCGCGGTCGCGATCGGATCCGCGCCGGCCGACGCGGCGGCGAGCAGGCGATCCGCGGCGCTCGGGTCCCCCGCGCGCAGCGCGAGCTTGGCGCGCACCCACGCCGCGAGGGGTGCGTCGGGCGCGCGGCTCGCGAGCTGCGCGGCGAGGTCCCACATGCCGTCGCGGTACGCCGCCGCGGCGAGGCGATCGGCGCCCGCGACCTGGGGTAGCGCCGCCAGCTCGCGCCAGACCCGCGCGCGGGTGTCGTCGGTCATCTCGTCGGCGCGCGCGTAGAGGTAGGCCGCGACCAGGCGCTGGCCGATCGGATCCGCGAACAGCTCGGCCTCATCGCCGCGCTCGACCTCGCCGCGCACGACGATCAGCAGCGAGTCGACGCCGCCCGGATGCCCGTTCGCGGCCTGCTCGGCGTACAGCCGGATCGCGGTCGTCGTCGCGCCGGGCACCGCTGGCTCGCGCCGCATCCACGCCCACGCCTCCTGGCCCAGGCTCGCCGCCGCCAGGCCGCGCTCGTCGAGGTAGCCATCGGCGACCAGCGCCCGCACCCGCTGGTTCCACGCGATCGCCGCGGCGTCCTCGAACCGATCGAACGCGATGCGCCCGAGCATGTAGGCCGCCCAGGTCGAACGATGGCGGCGCTCGGCGGGCGGCAGCGCGAGCAACGCGGTGAACCGCGCGCGGGCGATCGCGAATTCCTTCGCGCGGAACGCGGCGGCGCCCTGATCGTAGAGGGCGCGCTCGGCGTCGCTGCCGACCGTGCGCAGGTAGCCGCCCGGCTCGTCCTCGAGCACGACCGTGTAGGGATGGTCGGGCGCGGGCACCAGCGCCGCGACCTCGTCGGCGAACACGCCCTCGGGCAGCTCGCCGAGCGTGGCCGCGCGATCCGACAGCAGATCGACCGGAAAGTCCGGACCGCAGGCGCGGGCGCGGCGCTCGCCGAGCCCGAGGCGATCGGTCACGGCGTTGGGGATCACGAACATCATGGCGACCATCGCGGTCGCGAGTTCACGGCGCATCGACGTGCAGCTCCTGTCCTCGGATCCAGCCGACCACGATCTCGGCGCCGGGCCGCACGACCCGCGCTGGCGGCGCGTAGCGATCGCCGCGCCGCACGTAGCCCCCGACGAGATCGACCGCGGCGATCGCCCCGGACATCCGAAGCGCTGGCCACGGCGCGTCGAGCGCGCCGCCGTTGGCGATGACGATGTCGTAGAGCCCCGGCCCCGTGGCGACCAGCCGCGTCGCGACCGCGCCATCGAGCGGCGCGCCGGTGATGACCGCCCGCAGGGTCGCCGCCGGCCACGCCGCGAGATCGGTCGCGACCGGCAGGCGGAACCACACCACGCCGGTGACGCCATCGATCGGCGCGCGCTCGAGCTCGCGGACGAAGCCGGCGACCTCGCGCGGATCGGCGCGCTCGATCGCGCCGCCGACCGCGACCGCGTACGTCGGCAGCGCGACCCGCAGCGCGTGGCCCGGCACCGCCGACGCGAAGCGCGCGAGCCCCGCGCGGGCCGCGACCGGATCGAAGATCGTCGGCGCGCGGATCGCGTGCACCTGCACCACCAGCTCGTCGACCGCATCGGCGACCGCCGCGAGCGCGGGATCCCCGGCCCAGGTCGGCAGCGCGGTGATCGACCAGCGCACGCCCGGCGGCCGGGCCCGGCGCAACCAGCGCGCGTAGTCGGCGAGCGCCGCGGTCGCGCAGTCGTGATCGATCTCGATGCCGACCAC
>JAIOQA010000419.1 GCA_021413675.1 Deltaproteobacteria bacterium
GGCCTGGGCGCCGGCGTCGGTGCGGGCGAGCTGGCAGTCCTCGACGCGCAGCGCCCGCAGCTGGCCGGTCCATCGATCGAGCGCGTGGTCGACCTCGGTCCACACCGCGGCGGCGCCGGGCTCGGGCCGCGCCGCGAACGCGGTGGCGAGCGCCTGGCGGCGCGCGGGGCTCCAGGTCTCGTCGATGGCGTCGCCGGCGGTGCGGCAGGAGGCCTCGGCGTCGGTGCGCGGCCAGGCGAGCGCGGTGATCGCGGCGGTCGAGGCGAGCAGCGCGATCCCGATCGCGGCGGCGGGCCGGCGATCGCGCGCGCGGCGCTCGAGCGTGTCGAGGAGCGCGGCGAGATCCGGCCAGCGATCGTCGCGCGCGGGCTGGAGCGCGCGGCGCAGCGCGGCCTCGATGCGCCGGGGTACGCCGCGACGCGCGCGGATCGGCGTCGGCGTGCCGGCGCGCGTGCGCTCGCGCAGCTCGCTACCGGTGGTGCCGGGGAACGGGCGCTCGCCCCAGAGCAGCTCCCAGCACGCGATCGCGAACGAGAACTGATCGGTGCGGTGATCGAGCGGCGCGCGCTCCCACTGCTCGGGCGACATGTACGCGGGCGTGCCGAGGATCGAGCCGCGCGTCATGTTGCTACCGCCGGTCCACGGATCGTCGCTGCGGACCGGCGTGGTCGCGGACACCAGGCCGAAATCGGTCACGCGCGCGCGGCCGTCGGCGCCGATCAGGACGTTCTCGGGCTTGAAGTCGCAGTGGATCAGTCCGACTGCGTGGGCCGCGGCGAGCCCGCGACCCGCGGCGATCAGCGCGCGCAGCAGGTCGCGCCACGGCCGCGGCCGCGCGCCGGCCCACGCGCGCAGCGTCTGGCCGTCGATCAGCTCCATCGCGATGAACGGGCGACCGTCGAGGCGGCCGACCTCGTAGACGGTGACGACGTTGGGGTGCGACAGCTTCGCCATCGCCTGCGCCTCGCGCTCGAGCCGCGCGATCGCGACCACCGGCTCGAGGCTCGCGGCCGGGTGGAGCAGCTTGATCGCCACCGGCCGGCCGAGCTCGGTGTCGCGCGCCGCGAGGACGACGCCCATGCCGCCGTGGCCCAGCGTGCCGGTCACCGCGTAGCGGCCGATCTGCGCGTGCGACGGTGCGGGCGCGCGCGTCGCGCCGCCCGAGACCTCGGTCGCGAGCTCGCGACCGGGGGCGGGAACGGTGACCGCGGTCGCGTCGTCGGGTGGCGACTCCATGTCGACCGACGAGTCTACACCGCCCGTCGGCGGCGGCTATGCCGCGCGCACGAGGGCGGCGGCGAGCGCGGGTGCGTGGTGTCGGCGTCGGAGGTCAGAGGGCGCGACAACGCTCACCGGACGTCGGGGTCGGCGCCAACGCTCTCGGGGCCGGCGGCGGCGATCAGCGCGAGGCCGCGCGCGCGGTCGCCGCCGAACTCGAGGAGGGCGCGGCCGAGGGTGAGCTGGGCGATGCCGCGCTCGGCGGGATCGGCGTCCTTGCGCGCGGTGTAGCCAGTCATCGCCTCCTCGAGCAGCGGCAGGCACGCGCGATCGTGCTGGGCGAGCAAGGCGCGGGCTAGCTTGACGAGGGTCTCGTCGATCTCGGGGTGGCCGGCGGGGCGCTTGACGCGGCGGATGGCGAGGGCGCGGCGGAACAGCGCCTCGGCGGCGGCGGGGTGGCCCTGGTCCATCTCGACCTCGCCGAGCGCGCACGAGACGGTCGCGATCGCGGGGCTCTGGGGCCCCCAGTTCCTCTCCCAGATCACGAGGGCGCGCGCGAGGTGGGTACGGGCCTCGTCGTAGCGATGGAGCTGGCGGAGGGCGTCGCCCATCGTGTTGAGGCTCATCGCGACCGCCGGGTTGTCGGGGCCGAAGATACGCTCGCGGATCGCGAGGGACTCGTGGAAGTTGGTGAGGGCCTCCTCTGGCCGACCTTGCTCGCGGGCGAGGGAGCCGAGGTTGGACAGGATCTCGGCGGTCATGGGGTGCTCGCGGCCGACGGTAGCAAGGGCGATGGCGAGGGCCTGTTGGAGCGGCTCGCCGGACTCGGCGATCCGGCCCACGTTGCTCAGGCACTGGGCGAGGAGCGCCCGCATGTTGGCGCCGTCGATGGAGTTGACGCCGGTGGCGCGATCGATTGCCTCGATCGCTGTCTGGGCGAGCGCGACGCACTCGCTGTCGTGGCCGCGCCACGACGCGAGGTCGGCGGCGCGGGTCGCGATCGCGAGGTCGCGGCTGGTGTCGCTGGGCAGGCGGCGCGCGATCATGCGCGCGGACTCGATGAGGCGGTCGGCGAGGTCGAACTCGGAGAGGTCGATCGCGGCGCGCTCGAGGCCGAGGGTGGCCTGGAAGCGCAGGGCGTCGTCGCGGCTGGCGTCGGCGTGCCAGTAGGCCCGCTGGTGGGCGCGCTCGCCGGCGTCGTTGTCGTTGGTGGCCTGATCGGCGAGGCCGAGCTCGAGTTGTGCCTCCGCGATGAGCGGCGACCAGCCGAGCGAGTCGGCCCGGGTAGCGACGGCGGTTGCGGCGGCGACGGCGTCGCGGGGCTTGCCGAGGCGCCGCAGCGCGGCGGCACGGGCCAGGCCGGCGCGGGCGCGATCGAGCTCGTCGTGCGACGGTCGGCCGACCAGGACGGCGGCGTCGGGGGCGACCGTACGGCAGCCGTCGGGCGGCGGCAGCGCGAGCGCGGCGGCGCGGGCGTACTGGACGACGGTGGCGTCGGGCGTGGCGAGCGCGATCAGGAGCGCGTCGAGCTCGGTGACGCGCGCGTCGAGGCAGGCCTCACGCGCGCTGGCCTGGGCGCCGGCGTCGGTGCGGGCGAGCTGGCAGTCCTCGACGCGCAGCGCCCGCAGCTGGCCGGTCCATCGATCGAGCGCGTGGTCGACCTCGGTCCACACCGCGGCCGCGCCCGGCTCGGACCGTGCCGCGAACGCGGTGGCGAGCGCCCGGCGGCGCGCCGGGCTCCAGACCTCGTCGATGGCGTCGCCGGCGGTGCGGCATGTTGCGTCGGGGGGCGTGCGTTGCCATGCGATCATTGCGGTCGTGGCGAGGACCGCAGTGGCTGCGGCGGCTAGCGCGAGCTGGCGGGGACGCTTGAGGCGAGCGAGGATGTGCTCGAGGAGCGCAGCGAGCGACGGCCAGCGCCGGGCGGGATCGGCGGCGAGGCCGCGCTCGAGGGCGGCGCGCAGCCAGGCCGGGGCGTCGCCGTCGGCGCGCAGCGCGGAGCGCTTCGCGAGCGGCGCGCGGACTCGCGTTCGTGTGCGGGCGTCGCCGGGGCGTTCGCCGTAGAGGCCCTCCCAGAAGGCGATGCAAAACGCGAACTGATCGGTGCGGGCGTCGAGAGGCGCGCCGACGCGCTGCTCGGGGGCCATGTAGGCGGGAGTGCCGGCGATCGTGCTGGTCTCGAGCCCGGGGCTGGTCGCGTGCTCGGCAGCGGGTGGTACGTCGTGGGCGAGCGCCAGGCCGAAGTCGGCAACGACGACCTGGCCATCATCGGAGACGAGGACGTTGTCGGGCTTGAAGTCGCGGTGGACGAGCCCGGCGGCGTGGGCGGCGGAGAGCCCACGGCCCGCGGCGATGAAGCGCGCGACGACCTCGCGCCACGGGTGCGGACCGCGGCGCATCCACGCTCGCAGCGTGCCGCCCGCGACAAGCGGCATGACGACGAAGAGGCCGGCGTCGTCGGGCGTGCGCGCGTCGGCGATCTGGCCATCGAACGTTCCGACGTCGAAGATCGGGACCACGTTGGGGTGGTGGATCCTGGCCATGGCCTGGGCCTCGCGCAGGAGGCGCGCCCGCGAGTCGCCGCGGCGTGCGCGGATCACCTTGATCGCGAGGACGCGATCGAGCTCGGGATCGCGGGCGCGGTAGACGACCCCCATCGCGCCGGCGCCGATCTCGGCATCGATCAGATAGCGGCCGACGCGCGTTGGCACGCCTGGACCGCGAGCGTCGTCGCCGCCGCGAAGCGGTGGCGCGAGCGCGTCCGAGCGCAGCGTGGCGGGGGCGTCGTCGGACATCGGGAGCGAACGATATCAGCGGCGGGCGGCCCGCGTTCAGGTCGCGGCCGGCGCCATCGATGTCGCAGGCCGACGCTATGCCGCGCGCACGAGCGCGGCGGCGAGCGCGGCGGCGAGCGCGGCGTGCGTGGTGTCGGCGTCGGTCGCGGCGGCGCCGGCGAGGCGATCGAGCGCGTCGACGAGCCACGAGGGCAGGCCGGCGCGCGCGACCGCTGGCGGCGGGGTGGCGCCGATCGCGGCGGCGCAGGCCGCGAAGTAGATCTGCATGTGCTGGTCCGCGACCTCGGCGACGAGCGGCGCGGCCTCGGCGAAGCGCGCGAGCGCATCGGCGCGCTGGCCGTGCAGCGCGGCGGCGATCGCGAGGTAGCCGCGGTCGAGGGCCTCGAAGCGCCGGGCGCCGGCGACGGCGTGACCCTGGCGGGCCTTCTCGAGATCAACGCGGCCGTCGGCGATGCGACCGGCGCGGAGCGCGACCAGGCCGCGGTACATGTGCGCGTGGGCGGCGAAGCCGGCGTCGCCGGCGGCGGCGAGCAGCGGCAGGGCGCTGTCGATCAGCGCGCGGGCCTCGTCGTTGCGGCCGCGGTCGCCGAGCAGGTTGCCGAGGTTGGCGAGGACCACGCCCTCGAGGCGGGCGTCGCCGAGCGCGCGGACGGCGTCGAGCGCGGCGCGGTAGGCCTCGTCGGCGCCGTCGAGATCGCCGGCGTCGTGGCGGATCGCGCCGAGGTTCTGGCGGAGGCGGGCCTCGAGGCGCACGTCGCCGGCGCGGGCGGCGGCGTCGATCGCGGCGCGGACGTCGGCCTCGGCCTCGGGCAGGTGCGCGCGATCCTGGGCCAGGGCGGCGCGGCCGTCGAGGACGAGGGCGCGGCCGGCGTCGTCGCGGACCGCGGCGAGGGCGTGCTCGAGGAGCGCGGCGGCCTCGTCGAAGCGGCCGGCGAGGCGGGCGAGGTAGGCGCGCTCGTAGGCGAGGTGCGGGACCAGCGCGTCGTCGTCGGGGATGTGGAGCGCGGCGCGATCGAGCTCGGCGCCCGCGCCGGCCTGATCGCCGCGGAGGCGCGCGAACCGGGCGCGCGCGAGGTGGATCTTGGCGAGGCTGTGATCGTGGGCGCAGATCTTGGCGGCGGCGAGGCCGGCGTCGAGGACCTCGGCGCGGAGCGCGCCCGGGCCACGCGAGTTGAGGGCGTGCTCGAGGCAGAGCGCGGCGCGGGTCGCGAGGCCGGGATGGTTGGGCACGCTGCGCGCGAGCACGGCGCGCAGGTTGTCGATCTCGCGGCCGAGCTCGGCGAAGGCCTCGGGCGCGCGCGGGCCGATCGACTCACGCACGAGGCGCTCGCCGGTCGCGACGTAGTGGCGGGCGTGGCGATCGCTGGCCTCGGCGAGCTGCTCGGGATCCGCGACGTCATCGAGGAACTGCCGCACGGCGCCGTAGATCACGAAGCGCGGCGCGGCGCCGGGCGCGCGCAGGGTCGCGAACAGCGACTTGTCGCGCAGCGCGAGCACGACGTCGAGCACCGGCGGGGCCTCGTCGTCGAGCACGATCACGTCCTCGGCGGCCTCGACCGTGAACGAGCCCTGGAAGACGGCGCACTGCGCGATCGCGGCGCGCTCGGCGGCGTCGAGCAGATCCCACGACGCGGCGATCGCGGCGCGCAAGGACGCGTGGCGCTCTGGCACGTCGCGCGCGACCCGGCGCAGCAGATCGATGCCCTGGGTCAGGCGCTCGACGAGCTGCGCGGGCGACAGCGCGCGCAGGCGCGGCGCGGCCAGCTCGAGCGCGAGCGGCAGGCGATCGAGGCGCTCGGCGAGGGCGCGCAGCGCGGGGCGATCCGTGATCGGATCGAAGGTCGCGCCGACCCGACCGGCGCGATCGAGCAGCAGGTGGATCGCGGCGTCGTCGTCGAGCGCGCCGAGCTCGACGGTGACCTCCTCGGCCAGGCCGAGGGGCTGGCGTGAGGTGACGAGGAACATCGCGCGGGGCGCGGCCTCGAGCCAGGCGCGCAGGGCCGGCGCCGCGGAGATCACGATCTGCTCGAGGTTGTCGAGGACGAACAGCAGGTGGTCGCGCGCCGCGAGGGCGCGGCCCAGCACCGCGGTCGCGTCCGCGGCGGAGGCGCCGGCGGGCAGCGCCACGCCGAGCGCGCCGGCGACGGTCGACTGGACGTCGCTCTCGCCGCGGGCCTGCGACAGATCGACGAACCACGCGCCGCCGCGGTAGTCGGCGAGGTGGGTGAGGGCGTGCTCGCGCGCGAGGCGAGTCTTGCCGGAGCCGCCGGGCCCGACGACCGTGACCAGGCGCGCGCCGGTGTCGAAGCTGGCGCCGACCCGCGCGAGCTCGTCGGTGCGGCCGACCAGCGCGGTGGCGGCGGGCGTGAGGTTGGTGCGCGGCGCCGCGACGGTGCGGACCGGCGGGAACGCGCGGTCGGCCAGGCGGCGCGGCAGGATCTGGAAGAGGTGCTCGGCCGCGACCAGGCCCTTCAGGCGATGCTCGCCGAGATCGATCACGGCCGCGTCGGCGAGCGCGGCGCCCGCGGCGGCGAGCGCGGCCTGGCTGACGAGGATCTGGCCACCGTGGCCGGCGGACGCGACGCGCGCGGCGCGGTTCACGACCGGGCCGAAGTAGTCCATCCGCCCGGTGACCGGATCGGGCCGGCAATCGGGCTCGCCGACGTGGATGCCCATACGCACGCGCAGGCCGCGGAACCGCGGCGGGTCACCGACGATCGCGGCGTCGGCGAGCTCCATGAGCTCCTCCGGCCATGGCGCGTCGAGCAGCGCGAGCTGCACGCGCTGGCACCAGGCCGCGGCATCGGCGGCGCGCACGAACGCGGCCATGAACGCGTCGCCCTCGGTCTTCACCTCGAACCCGTCCGACGCGGCCAGGGTCCGGCGCATGACCGCGTCGTGGATCGCGAGGGCGGCGCGCATCAGGGCGGCGCCGTGCTCCCAGATCGCGGTCGATCCCTGTACGTCGGTGAAGACCAGCGCAACCGTGCCGGTAGGCGCGTCCACTATCTACCTTGGTAACATGGGCTACGGGTGGCGTGGGGTGGTGACGGGGTTTTGATGCCGCACCTGCGATCGCGTGTCGCGGTCGACGGTGGCAGGTGTGGCGCCGGGGTGGGATGCACCGCGCGCGGTGTGCGTCGCGCGGCGCGCGCGTGGCCGCCGGCCGGACGGGATCTCGCCTTGTCCGCCGGCCGGACAGAATGCGAAGGGCGGCGGAGATTTGCCGTTGCGCGGCGAGGGTGATCGCGTAGATTGCGGCGGATGCGAGGGTCCGTCGTGCGATCGATCGGCGTGGTGAGTGTGGTGGCGGGGCTGGCGTCGATGGCGCACGCACGACCCGCCGCGAAGGTGCCGGCGTCGGTGCTGGCGACCGTCGAGCGCGGGCCGGCGAGCGCCCGCGATGGGCTGATCGCCTACGCGAACGCGATCAAGCCGGGCACCGGCATCGCGCTCACCGATCCAGTGGTCTCGAGCCTGTTCGCGCGCGCGGTCGGGCTGGCCACGATCGATGGCCTCGACGCGGCGCAGCCCGAGTTCCTGGTGTGGGTCGACGACGGCACGGTGCGTGGCGCGGCGGTGGTCGGCGCGATCGCGGACGACGCGGTGCTGAGCAAGGAGGCGGCCGGCCTGGCGATCGCGCGCGATCACGGCCGGGCGATCGTCGGGGCCAAGCCGGTGGTCGATCAGATCGGCGCGTGGGCGCTGGCCGCGCTCCGCCAGCCGGAGCAAGGCCGCCCGAGCGCCACCATCTATGTCGGCAACGGGCTCGCGCGCTACCGCGCCGAGCTCGCGACCCTGCGCAGCAAGCTGACGGTGGGGTCGGTGTTCGGCGGCGGCGCGTCGGCCGGGATGCAGGGCGCGATGGCGGGGCTGGCCTCCACGATCTTCGACGGCACGCTCGCGCTCGCGGGCGACACCGAGCGCGTGATCCTGACGTTCGACGCCGACCCGACGGTGGCCGGCATCGACGTGGCGCTGGTGCCGCGCGCGGGATCGAAGCTGGCGAAGTTCGTGGCCGCCCAGGGCGCGAACGACTTCGCGTTGATCGACAAGCTGCCCGCTGGTGCGGGAGCGGTGGTCGCCGCCGGCGCGTTCCACGCAGGGCCCTATCGCAACGCGGTCGGGGTCGCGATGGCGGCGCTGTACGCCGGCGGAGACGCCTCGGTGATGGTGGCGCCGACCCTCGAGCTGATGCAGGCGACGACGGGCGAGTTTGCGGCCACGACCCGGATGTCGGCCGGCGGCATGCAGAACGTGCAGCTGATGAGCATCGCCTCGCCAGCGGCGGCGGCCCGGGCGCACGCGCGGCTGATGACCGCGATCGCGAACCCGATCTCGATGACGGTGATCGGGCTGAAGGCGACGCTCCACGCCAGCGCCCAGCCGCTGGTGTACGACGGGCTCGCGATCGGCAGCTTCGAGACCGCGATCGATCAGACCACGTTGACCGCGGTCCAGAAGGCGGCGATGAGCAAGACCATGCCCGGCGGGCGCGCCGTGACCTACATGGGCCTGGTCGATCGGCTCGCGATCACGGTCAGCGGCAGCGACGGCGAGGCCGCCACGAGGGCGGTGATCGACAGTGCGCGCGGTCACGCCGCGGCGCTGGTCCTCGGCGCCGATCTGCAGCCGCTCGTCGACGCGGCGCGGGCTCGTCGCGACAGCGCGATCATGATCCTCGACATGAACTTGATGCGTGGGATCGCGGCGCCGCCGGGCACGGCGCTGCCGGTCCTCACGATGATGATGTCCGCCGGGTTCGCCGATCACCGGGCCCACCTGCGGATGACGATGCCGGTGGCGACCTTCAGGTCCGCCGCGGGCCTCCCGTGAGGCACCGCCTCCGACGCTAACCCCTCGGTCGGGCCACGCCAGCACCCTTTCGGTGGGCGTACCGACGCGGTACCATCCCTTCCTTACGACCGGAGGGTTCGCTGGAGCCCTCGGTTCGCCTTGGACGGAGTCGCTATGAATCGTCGCTTGCCTGGTCTGGTGGTCCTGACGCTGCTCGTGGGTCTGGGGTGGTCGAGCGTCGCGCACGCGACGCTCACGCCGAGCCCGAACCCGGTCGCGATCGGGAACGTACAGGTCAACACGACTGCCTCGAGTCTGACCACGTTCACGCACTCGGGCGGGGGCAACGACAAGGTCAAGACCGTCACGCTGGGCACCGGCTGCACCGGCGAGTTCTCGGTGACGAGCACGACCCCTGCCATCCCTGGTGGCGGCAGCGTGACGCTGATGGGCTCGGACACGTTCGTGGTGAACGTGTCGTTCACGCCCACGAGCCGCGGCGTCCTGCGGACCTGCACGATCACGCTGTTCGACGACGCCATGTCGCCGCAGCAGGTCGGCCAGTTCCAGGTGACCGGCACCGGTATCGGTCCGGTGGCGACGGTGACGCCGAGCTCGCTCACGTTCGGCTCGGTGCGCACCTCGGCCGGCGCGACCGCAGCCCAGACGATCACGATCAAGAACGATGGCGAGACCGACCTGACGCTGGGCACGGTGACCAAGACCGGCACCGGCGCGGTCGACTACACGCTGTCGGCCGACCTCAGCGGCACGGTGGTGGGCCCGGGTCTCTCGACGACGGTCGACGTCACCTTCGATCCGTCGGCGACCGGCGCCCGTGACGCGACGCTGTTCATCCCGAGCGACGACGCGACCGGTACCAAGAACGTGACGTTCAGCGGCACGGGCACGAGCGCGATCATCGGCGTGTCGACCACGGCGCTCAACTTCGGCAACGTCAACGTCGGCGCGAGCCTCAACCAGAGCGTCGGGCTGCGCAACAGCGGCAGCGGCGCCAACCTGAGCGTGACGTCGGCGTCGATCAGCACGGTGTCGTCGACGTGGTTCACCTTCACGAACTCGCCCACCGGCTCGCCGTCGTGCAACGGCACCACGGCATGCACGTTCTCGCCGACGCTCTCGGTGGCGCCGGCCTCGACCACCACCAACGTCCAGGTGAAGTGCTCGCCACCCGCGGGGACCGCCAACAACACGACCCAGATGACGACGCTGTCGTTCACGAGCGACAGCGACGCCGGTGGCGTGAGCACCGTGACGCTCACGTGCACGGCGGTTCGCCCCGACATCGTCGTCACGCCGGGCACGTACACGCACGACTACGGCAACGTCCACATCGGCACGCCGAGCGTGTTCAACAGCATGGTCCTGCAGAACAGCGGCGGCGCGACGCTGACGTACGCGATCGCGAAGTCGGGCACGAACCCGGGCGACTTCATCCTGGGCACGCCGGTCTGCGCGCCGGGTCCGTGCACCGCCGGATCGCTGGCGCCCAGCCAGACCGCGACCTACGCGATCACCTTCACGCCATCGGCGCAGAACGCGCGCGCCGCGACCTTCACGATCACCAGCAACGACCCGGACGCGGCCGACGCGAGCATCGCCTTCACGGTCAACGGCACCGGCACGCAGGCCACGCTGGCCCCGAACCCGGCCAATGCGTCGACGCTGGCGTTCGGCGGCGTGCCGGTCGGCATGACCAGCGCCGGCCAGACCGTCACGATCGACAACTCCGGCAACGAGGACCTCACGATCACGTCGGCCAACCTGTCGTCGGCGGAGTTCATCCTGACCGCGGGCTCCACGGGCAGCCAGACGCTGACCCCGACCGGGACGCCGCTGTCGTGGACGATCGCGTGCAAGCCGTCGTCGCGCGGCGCCAAGAGCGGCACGTTCACCGTCCTCAACAGCTCGACCAACCAGCCGACCTACACCCTCAGCCTCACCTGCTCGGGGCAGGGCGGCAACCTCACGGTCAGCCCCGGGTCGATCGACTTCGGCGGCGTGCGCGTCGGCACGATGCAGTCGCGGACCTTCACGCTGTCGAACACCGGCGAGCTGCCGGTCTCCTCGATCGTCGCGGTGGTCGCGCCCAACAACGTCGGCTACTCGGTCACCAACGTCCCGACGACGCTGGCGGCCAACACGTCGCAGACCGTGACGGTGACGTTCGCGCCGGCGTCGGGCTCGGATGGCGGCCCGGCGACCGTGACGATGACGAGCAACTGGAACACCGTGGTCGAGAACCTCAACGGTGACGGGCAGCCGTTCGGCATCGACGTGTCGTGCAACGGGTGCGCGGGCAATCCGCTCACGCGTGACTTCGGCACGGTGCGCTGGGATCAGACCTCGGCGGGCGTGCTCTTCCACATCACCAACACCGGCGAGTCGCCCGTGACGGTGCAGTCGGTCGTGCTGGTCTCGAGCGCGAACTTCACGATGACCGGCGCGCCGACGATGGCGACCACGCTCGCCGCCGCGGGCGACATCCCGGTGACGATCACCGCGGTGCCGAACGACACGATGCTCGGCAACTTCTCGACCAAGCTCCAGGTGCTGACCGACCTCCCGCCGCCGAACCAGCTGATCGAGGTCAACCTCACGGTCATGTCGGTGAGCCCGGCGCTGATGGTGAGCCCGGGCATGACCGTCGACTTCGGCGGCGTCGACATCGACGCGAATCAGCCGGTGACCAAGACGATCACGCTCGGCAACATCGGCGATGGCGACATGGACATCGTGGGCGCGCCGGCGCTGTCCGGCGTGTTCACGAGCGCCCCGGTCACGGCCGGCACGATCGCGAAGACCGGCAGCCGGACCGTCGACGTGACCTACACGCCCACGGTCGAGAAGACCGCCGGCGCACCGGACACCAACACGCTGGTCGTCACGATCGACGGCCTGATCTCGAGCGGCAACCCGCAGCCGAGCGCGGTGCAGATCCAGGTCGTGGGCCACGGCACGGACCGCCACGTGCAGCTGATGACCTCGCCGCTGGAGTTCCCCGAGACGTTCCGCAACCCCGGTGACCAGGCGCCGATCGAGACCGTCGACATCGCCAACACCGGTGAGGCGACGCTGCACATGTCGGCGGTGATGCTCACCGGCGACGCGCAGTTCACGCTGCTCGACACCGCGCCGGTGCCGGTCGCGGGCGGCGACGTGGCCCACTTCCGCGTGCAGTTCTCGCCGACCACCGACTCGGGCGACTTCACCGCGACGCTCGGCATCTCGCACGACGACAACAACGCGGCCACGCCCAACATGTCGGTTGCCACGCTGCACGGCCGCGCCGCGGCGCGGCTCGTGACCGGCAGCCCCAACACGATCGACCTCGGCATCACCGGCGTCGGCGTGCCGGTCAAGTACTCGGCGCTCACGGCGGGCGGCGTGAAGCTCGTCAACATGGACAGCGCGCGGGCGTTCACGATCCGCGACATCAAGATCGAGGGCGACACCGCGGGCGTGTTCACGTTCGTCGACAACTCCGCGACCCGGACGCTCGCCGCGAACGGCACCGCCAGCTACGACATCGAGTTCAACCCGACGCAGGCCGGCACCTACTCGGCGACCCTCAAGGTCTACCTCGATCAGGATCCGACGGCGCAGACGGTCCTCACGATCACCGGCCAGGCGGTCGACATCGAGATCCGCGGCGGCGGCTGCGCGGCGGGCGGCGACGCGGGCGGCGGCGCGCTGGTCCTGATCGCCCTGGCGCTCGTGCTGCGTTCGCGGCGCCGCGGGGCGCTGGCGGCGGGCCTGGCGCTGGTCGTCGCGGGCGGTGGCGCGGCGCGGGCCGAGACCTTCGACATCGC
>JAIOQA010000008.1 GCA_021413675.1 Deltaproteobacteria bacterium
CGCCCTGCGCGAGGGCGTGCGCCTGACGGTCGAGAACCTGGGCGACGCGCCGGCCGAGGTGTGGATCGAGGAGCCGCTCCGCACCGCTCGCCGCCACCAGGTCGAGGCCCTGGGCCGCACCGCGCACGATCGCGGCGGATGGTTGCGGGCGTGGTTCCGGGTCGAGCCGAAACGCCGCGTGCAGACCGGCTACGCCCTCAGCTACGACTTTTGAGCTCCCGGCCGCGGTCGCGCGGCGACGCCCGTCGACGACGCCGGTGCGATCCGTGGGCGCCGGGCAGTTGACACGCGGGGCGCCTGCCAGTACATCCCCGAGCCATGGCGACTGTCGAGCTCGGTTCGCTCAGCCAACATTTCGACGAGGACGAGGTCGCGGCGATCCGCAAGGCGCTCCGCAAACACGACGTCAACGTCGAGGACGCCGATCACGACACCGTCGTGGTCGCGAAGGACCTCGACTCGGACGTCGTCGCGGACTTCCTCGATCGCCTCGATGCCCACGAGGTCTCGGCCGACATCTACCTGCCGTTCGAGTTCGATGGCGTGGTCAAGGTCGGCCCGCTCAAGGTCGCCTCGGCGCAGGCCCTCGTCCACGTCCTCGAGGAGATGAAGGAAGAGCTCCTCGCGGATGACGAGGAAGAAGAGGACGACGACGACGAGGACGAGGACGACGACGACCTCGCCGAGGAAGCCGACGAGGAAGACGACTACGAGGCCTCGGGCTCGCTGCGCGCCAAGGACGACCAGCTGCGCGTGCTGTGGCGCCTGCTGTTCAAGGCCGCCGGCGAGGCCGCGGATCGCGGCACGACGCTGTTCATCAAGCCGTAACCGCCCGGCTCGCGCGCGCAACGCAAAACGCGCCGCCATTCCTGGCGGCGCGTTTCGTCGTGTCCGCGTCCCGGGAGCTACTGCTCGACGTGGCCGCGGTGCTCGCGCTCGAGCGCCTTCTTGAGCTTGTCGAGCGCCGAGTTCTGGATCTGGCGGATGCGCTCGCGCGACAGGTGGTACTGGTCGCCGATCTCGCGGAAGGTCCGCTCCTCGTCGTTGACCAGCCCGAAGCGCTGGCGCAGCACGTCGGCCTCGATGGGCGAGAGGTGGTGCAGGAGCTTGCCGACCTGCGAGGTCAGCTTCGAGGTGGTCATGTCGTCGGCCGGCGACGCGTCCTCGGTCGCCGGATCGGCCAGCATGTCGCCGAACGCGCGATCGTCGTCGTCGTGGATCGGCCGGTCGAGCGACATCGGCTGGCCCATCAGGTAGCGGTGCATCTGGTTGAGCTTGGCCAGCGGCACGCGCGCCGCCTTGGCCAGCTCCTGCGGCGACGGCTGACGGCCGAGCTCGCCGATCAGGCCCTGGCGGACCTTCTCCAGCTGCTGCTGGGCCTCGAGCATGTGCACCGGGATGCGGACGGCGCGCGCCTTGTCGGCGAGCGCGCGGCCGATCGCGTGGCGGATCCACCAGCACGCGTAGGTCGAGAAACGCAGGCCGCGGCGGTAGTCGAAGCGGCTGACCGCGTGCATGAGCCCGAGGTTGCCTTCCTGGATCAGGTCGGCGAGCGGCATGCCACCGCGGTCGTAGCGCCGCGCCATGGTCACGACCAGGCGCAGGTTGGCGCGGACGAACTCCTCGCGCAGCTGCGAGCTGCCGCGATACGCGCTGCGGATCTTGTCGAGGTACGCGGTGTACTCGGCGGTGCCCGCGGCGAGCGGAAGATCCTTCTCGCCCTTGCGCGCGCGCACGTCGGTGCGCTCGAGCTCGCGGATGACCGCGTCGATGTGCAGGCGATCGAGATCGAGCGCGCGCATCGGCTCGGCGACCTCGCGGCCGACCTTGGCGAGGCGCGCGAGCACGCGCGGGTCGCGCTTCTTGCGCGGCACGACCACGACCGTCTCGGCGGCCTTGACCAGCTTCTTCCAGGCCAGCACCGGCTGCTCGGTCTTGCCGTCGACGATCTTGGCGGCCAGCGCGATCGCCTCGGGGCGCTCGAACACGCGCTCCCAGGTCAGGATCTCCTGATCCTCGATGCCCTGGGCGAGCTCGCGCTCCTGCTCGGGGCCGAGCAGCTCGTGGACCGCGAGGTCGCGGAAGTAGGTGCTCAGGTGATCCTCGGGATCGGTCTTGAGCAGGCGCTTGTCGTCCGCCTTCTTGGGCGCGGGCTCGGGTTCGGCGTCGCTCAGGTCGACCACCGGCACCGACTTGCTCGCCGCGCCTTCGAGCTCCTCGAGCTCCTCGGCGTCCTCGTCGTCGGTCCCTGGGGTCGCAGCCGTCGCAGGCGTCGCAGCCCGCGCCGTTGGCCGAGTGGAGTGGCGCGTCGCCTTCTTGGCGCGCGCAACAGGCTTGGTATGAACGGTCTTGGCCATAGGGAGCTCCGCGGGGAACCCGGACTTGACGCTCGTCGCCGGCAAAGCGTTGCAGGCAACCGCGGTGCGGGCAGTACGACGTGAGATACGCCGCACGAGCGAACGGTTTCGCGTCAAGGCATCCTGGTCATCAGGAAGCCCCATTGCAACCGTCGAGACGGGCAGGTGTAAAAAAACACCGTCCCATCCGCGCAAGCCCTCGAATCGCTATGACTGTGGCACCAGCACAGAGCCGACGCCACCCTCTGCTAACAGTCTCTCGAGTCGATCGATGAACGCGACCTGATCGGGGTGGATGATCCGGCGCGCGCGGGAAAGCTCAATGAACTCGACCTTGTCGACTTCCCACGAGGCGCAGCGCCCGGGCTGTCCCTCGGGCGCCGGACCCGCAAACCCGTGAACTCGCTTCTTGGATCGGGTGTAGTCCACGAAGCCCACGGCGACCAGCTCCCCACAGACGATCCCGGTCTCCTCCAGGGTCTCACGTCGGGCCGCGGCCTCCAGGGCCTCGCCCGGATCGGGCTGGCCCTTGGGGATGCCCCACGGCGCGCGCCGATTGTAGTTGCCGGCCGGATGCACCAGCAGGATCTCGAGTCCCAGGTCGCTCCCTCGATAGAGCACCGTGCCCGAGGACTCCTTGGCTCGTGCCCGGGAATCCGACATCGATCTTGATTACCACACGCACCGGTGATCGCAGGATGCGATCCGGATGGAGATCGTTGTAGCGTGACCGGCGGAGGAACCATGTCCCACCGCGTTTGGCTCGCGGTCGGCCTCGCCTGCGCCGTTTCGGCGTGCGGCGACAACGCCGACCCCGCTGCGTTCGATGCCGCCCCCGACGACGAGATCGTCATCAACCCGCCCCGCACCGCGTACGACGAGTGGCAGAAGGTCGAGCTGCCGGGCACGGTCTGCGGCAACAACACGCAGTACAAGTTCTTCGTCAACTACTCGGACAAGAGCGACAGCCTGGTGGTCGTGCTCGAGCCGGGCGGGGCGTGCTGGGACTACGACAGCTGCGCCGGCAAGAACGGCATCCGCGGCGCCGCGAACCCCAACGGCATCACCGACGATCACTACGCCCAGGCGCCGTTCATCTCGCCGTTCCTCGATCGCAACAACGACGACAACCCGGCGAAGAACTGGAACATGATCTACGTCCCGTACTGCACCGGCGACGTGCATACGGGCAACAACGTCGTCACGTACAAGGACGAGACCGGCGGGAACCCCGACCTGGAGTTCCACCACGCCGGCCACGCCAACATGCTCAAGGTGACGAGCTGGATCGACGAGCAGTTCACGCACGTGCCGCGGCTGCTGGTGACCGGCTGCTCGGCCGGCGGCGCCGGCGCGATCACGAACTACTACTTCCTCCGCAAGGGCATCAAGAACGCCCACAAGGGCTACCTGCTCGACGACTCGGGCCCGATCTTCCCGTCGTCGGGCTACTCGGCGATGCTGCACACCAAGATCCGCGCGTCGTGGAACCTGGACTCGCTCCAGCCCGAGATGCCGGCGGGCTTCACGCTCGACGACATGGGCTCGATCAACACCGCGCTCGCCGATCAGTTCCCCGACGACCGGCTGGCGACGACCTTCTTCGAGCGCGACTTCAACTACTCGCTGTACTC
The DNA here is from genome assembly GCA_021413675.1 of Deltaproteobacteria bacterium. Lineage (GTDB taxonomy): Bacteria > Myxococcota_A > Polyangia > Haliangiales > Haliangiaceae > JAIOQA01. The sequence goes on from JAIOQA010000008.1 coordinate 3,992, forward strand.
GTACGAGCGGTTCTTCAACTTCCCGCCCAAGGCCGACATCATGGCGATGTGGGCCTCGGACACGAAGCTCCTGACCGACCTCTACGCGACCCGCGGCAACCTGTTCTACTTCCTCCCGTACTGGCGCAACCTCAACTCGAGCCACTGCACCACCGTCATCACGATGGACCATTCGGACATCGAGGCCCAGAACCTGACGCTGGCCGGCTGGGTCGGCGATCTGGTCTCCGATCGCCCGATCCACAGCGCGATCGAGGCGCCGGTTCCGGGCGAGGATCCGTAGCGCGTCAGGCGGCGCCGAGGACGCGCAGCAGCGCCGCCGGGTTGACCACGCCGCGCGCTCCGAGCTCGGCGGCGTGGGCCGCGGCCATCGGCGCCCCGGGCTCGAGGCGGTCGCCGGCGATCCGCGCGGCCAGGCCGACCAGCGCGAGCTGATGGGTCGCGGCGAGGGTCGCGGCGCGCTCGAGGTGCGCGCGCGCGCCGACCGCGTCGTCGCGCAGCGCCGCGATGCGGCCCTCGAGCAGCCCGGTCAGCGGCTGCACCCACGGCGCGCCGACGCGCGCGAGGCGCTGGAGCCGCTGGCGGGCGAGCGCGAGGTTGCGATCCGGCGCCACGCCCTGCGCCGCCGCCGCGATCGCCGCGCGCGCGAACACCAGCTCGGCCTCGATCCGGATCAGCTGCACCGACGGCAGCCGGGTCCGCTCGAGCGCCGGCCAGAAGCGCTCGACGCGCGCGAGCGCGGCCGCGCCATCGCCCTCGTACAGGTCGATCTGGGCCAGCGCGGTCGCGCGGAAGTAGTCGTGCAGGTGGACGTCGTCGCCGTGGTCGTCGGACGGGAAGCCCGCCGCGGCCATCGCCCGTGCGTCGATCGGCCGATCGATCACCAGCCAGTAGACGTTGCCCTTGCCGACCCGGAGCCCGCCCAGCGCGTGGACGTCGCCGAGCTGCTCGGCCTCGGCCAGGTAGCGCGGCGTGAGGTCGACCAGCTCCGCGGTGTCGCCGAGGTACCAGAGCGCCGCCAGCCGGTAGAACTGCGCCATGCTCAGGGTCCAGCGCATGCCGGTGCAGTGATCGCGCAGCGCGGCCTCGGCGCGGGTGCAGCGTGCGCGGGCCTCGGCCCAGCGCCCGCTGATCGCGGCGGCCACGCCGGCCGCGGAGTCGAACAGGCCCATCACGTCGGGGCGCGCGAGCTCGTCGACCAGGGTCCGGATGCGCGCCTCGAGGGCGGCGGTCTGTACCAGCGCGGCGGTGCCCCCGTGCGCGACGTAGGGCAGCTCGAGGCAGAGCGCGCGCGCGACCCGATAGGGCTCACCGCCGCGCAGCGCCTCGGCCAGGTGGTGCAGCTGGGTCAGCCGCGACAGCGCGGGATCGACGTACAGGAGGCCGCTGGTCAGTGACCACAGCGCGTCGATCAGCTCGAGCTGGCGCGGCGCGATCGCGTCCTCGTGGCGCGGTGTGAACGCGGTGCCGCGCACCCGCCGCGCGATCGCGCTCCTCACGACCCGCGCGGCGATCGCGGTGCGACCGGTGGCGATCGGCCCGCCGAGCTCCGCGCACAGCGCGTAGGCGTCGGCCAGCCCGCGCCGCAGCTCGCCGATGCGCAGCACGTACTCGATCTCGAGCCGCTTGAGCGCGTGGCGCTCGGCGCCGGTGGCGTCGGCCCCGGCGCGGACCAGCGCGGCGATCGCGGCCTCCAGCTGGCCGGAGTTGGCGAGGCAAGCGGCGAGCTGGCGTTCGAGCCCGCGGCGCGCGTCGGCGTCGTCGAGCGGCGCCTCGAGCGCGATCCGGTACATCGCCGCGGCGTGGTGAAACGCGAGGCTGGCCTCGGCCGCGCGAGCCGCGATCTGCGCGTGGTGCGCGGCGCGCACCGGGTCGCCGGCGGCGCGCCAGTGCGCGACCAGCTCGGCCGCGCTCGCGCCGGGCAGCTCCTCCATCGCGGCGGCCAGGTGCGCGTGGAGCTGGGCCCGGCGCGCGGGCGCGAGCGCCCGCAGGATCGCGGTCCGGATCCGATCGTGGTACGGCTCGACGTACCACTCGCCGCGGGTCTTGCCGCCCGCGACCAGGCGCTCGCTGCACAGGCCGGTGAGCACCGCGAGCGCGTCGCCGCCGGCGATCGCCGCCGCGACCGCCAGCGGGATGGGGCCGGGCGCGACCGCGCAGGCGTCGAGGAACGCGCGGCCCGCGGGCGCGAGCGCGGCCAGGCGCTCGGCGAGCACGTCGTCGAGGGAGCGCGCGATCGCCGGCGCGTCGACGCGGCCGCGGTGGCGTGCCAGCTCGAGCAGCAGGAACGGGATGCCGCCGGAGTCGTCCGGCGAGCCGACCGCGTCGGGGGCGCCGAGCGCGCGCAGCAGCTCGGTGGCGGCGCCGTCGTCGAGCGGCCCGAGCGCCAGATCGATCACGACGCTGAGCGAGCGCCCGCTCGGGAACGCGACGTCGGCCAGCGGCTGGGTGTCGCTGCCGTCCGCGGTCGGCGCGGGGCCCGGCGCCTCGCTCGGGCGCGAGGTCACGATGAACAGCGCGCCGACCCCGACGAAGTAGCGGACCAGCTCGCCGAGCACGTGGTTGGTGTCGTCGCCGCTCCACTGCATGTCGTCGAGGAACATCACCGGCACGCGATCGCCGGCGAGCGCTTGGATGAGATCCGCGCAGGCGCCGACCGCACGGCGGCGGAGCTCGGCCTGATCGCGCGGCACCAGCCCGGGCACCGGCGGCTCGGCGATCGCCGGCACCCGGCGCAGGGTCGGGAACAGCCGGGCGAGCGCGGCGACGTTGTGCGGGATCAGCGCCTCCGCCTCGGCGCGGGGCCGCGCCAGGAGCTCGAGCGCGAGCGCGTCGATCATGCTCTCGATCGCGGGGTAGGGCACGAGCTCGCGATCGTGGCAGCGCCCGGCCAGCACCATCGCGTCGCCGGGCCCGAGCGCGCCGAGGAACTGCCGGATGAGCGCGGTCTTGCCGATGCCCGACGGCCCGGTCACCGGCACGACGACGCTCTCGCCGGCGCGGGCCCGCGCGAACGCGCCGCGCAGCCGCGCCAGCTCCGGGCCGCGGCCCACGAACGGGTGCGCCGCG
>JAIOQA010000420.1 GCA_021413675.1 Deltaproteobacteria bacterium
GCGGCGATCCGGTCCGCGCGTCGGGCGCGGCGGCGGCGCGGGCGGCGGCACGAAGTCGGGCGTCAGGTGGCGCGACGTGTACGCGCGCCAGATCGCGCGGCCGTCGGCGCGGTGCACCGCGAGCCCGGGATCGAAGCCCGACACGAACCGCACGACGTTGTCGAAGTCGCGCAGGAAGAAGTACTCGGCGCGCGAGTTGTGCGCCGCCGAGATCACCTGCGGGAAGTCGATGATCGTCGGGCCATCGGCGGCGGCGAGGATGTTGTACGGCGACAGATCGCCGTGGATCAGATCGCAGCACAGCATCGAGATCAGCTGCGCGACCAGATCGGCGTAGAGCCCGAGCGCGGCCGCCGGATCGAGGGTGAGATCGATCAGCCGCGGCGCGGGTCGGCCCTCGGCGTCGCACACCAGATCCATCAGCAGCACGCCCTCGTAGAACATCACCGGCGCGGGCACGCGCACCCCGGTGCCGAACAGCCGCGACAGCGCGTTGGCCTCCGCCGACTTCCAGGCCTCCTCGGCGGCGTCGCGGCCGAACCGGCCGCCGCCTTCGATCGCGCGCTGGGTCCGGCTGTTGCGGACCTTGCGGCCTTCCTTGTAGTCGGCGTTGTTCTTGAAGCTGCGGGTCGCGCGGTCCTTGTAGACCTTCGCGGCGACCACGCGATCGCCCCGGCGCACGAGCGATATGTCGGCCTCCTTGCCGCTCTTCAGGCGGCCGAGCACCTCGTCGATCACGCCATCGGCGACCAGGACCTCGAGCTTTTCGTCCACGAACCGGCCACCCTAGCATCGCGCCGGGATCGAGGGCTATCGGCGCGCGCCGGACCGTCGAGGATCACGCCGCAACCGGGTTCACCGCGACGCCGCCGGGCTATCGTGCCGCAATGAAGCTCACGTTGCGGGCGTCGACCGTCCTCCCTGGCCCCGCGCACGGGATCCTGCTGGTCGGTGCGCGGGTCGCGGTCGCGACCGGCGAGCGCTGGTTCCTGCGCGACGCGACCCGGCTCGCCGCGGTCGCCGCGCTGCCCAGGGGCGCCGGGATCGCCGCCGCCGATGCGGCTCGCATGCAGGCCGTGGTCACGACCGACAGCAAGGCGGTGCGCGGCGTCCAGCGCTGGCGAGACGAGCTCTGGGATCTCGCGCGCGGCAAGCGGCTCGCGACGCTCGCCGAGAATCACCCCGACGACAACTGGGGCAGCGTCGTGTTCACCGCCGGAGGTGGGCTGGCGACGCGCCGGCGCCTGCGCGCGGGCAAGGGCACCGACTCGCTGATCCGCTTCGACGCCACCGGCGCCGTGGTCGACGAGACCACGCTGACGGGCGCGCCGATGGTCTTCCGGATCGCGGCGAGCCCGGACGGCACGATCGCTGCTCACGCCTACTTCGACGGGCGCGGCGGGCTGGTCGCGTACACCGACGGCAAGCCGCCGCGCCGCCGCAAGCTGGGCGGCCGGATCACCGGGATCGGTCGCGATCACGACAAGGGCGTCAGCGATCTCGCGTTCGATGCGACCGGCGCGTATCTGCTCGCGATGACCCACATGGGCAGCCGCGCGACCGTGTGGAGCACCGCCACCGGCAAGGTGGTCGCGGGCGCGTGGACGAAGCTCGGGCTCGACGACGCGTTCTTCGTCGGTGACGCGCTGTGCGCGGTCAACGCCGACACGCTGCGCCGGGCGCCGCTCGGCGGCGGCGCCGCGGGCAAGCCGCTGAAGCTCGCCGGGCACCCGGGCCTGGCGGTGCCGCTCGGCGACGATCGCCACGTGGTGTGGTGCGGCGCCACCGCGCGCAGCGACGACAAGGCCCTCCGCGTGGTCGAGGTCTGGGACCTGGTCCGCGGCGTGCGGGTCGCCGCGCTCAAGCACCCCGCGAACCTGCGCGGCGTGTGGACGCTCGCGGCGCGCCCCGATCTGATCGCCCTCGGCGCGAAGGACGGCCGCGTGACGCTGATCGCGGTGCGCTGATCGGCCGCGCGCCGCGCGCGTCAGCCCGCGTGACCCTCGGGCGGGTGCATCACCGAGAAGGTCGCGCCCTGCGGATCCTCGACCACCGCGATGCGGCCGTACGGCGAGTCGAACGGCGGCACGCAGACCTTGCCGCCGAGCTCCTTGATCCGCGCGCACGCCGCGTCGGTGTCGGCGACCTGCAGGTACGCCATCCAGTGCGGCGGCACCGAGGCCGGCCAGTGCGCGTCCATCTGCAGCACGCCGCCGACGGTCTCGTCGCCGCGGTGCAGGGTCCAGTACTCGATGCCGGGCGCCTCGAGGTGATGCGGCTCGAGGTCGAACACCGCGGCGTAGAACTCGCGCGCGCGCTTCGAGTCGCGGGTGTTGACCTCGGCCCAGGCCATCGCGCCGGGCTCGTGCGCGCACTGCGCGCCGTGATGAGCGCCGGGTTGCCACGCGCCGAACACCGCGCCGGTCGCGTCGCGCGCGACCAGCATGCGGCCTTCCTCGCCGACGTCCATCGGCGGCACGATCAGCTCGCCACCGTGGGCGGTGATGCGCGCCGCGGTCGCGTCCGCGTCGGGCGTGATGAAGTAGACGCTCCAGCTCGGCGGCTGGGGCGAGCCGGGCTCGATCGGCCCGAGGCCGGCGGCGGTGCGGCCCGCGTTCATGCACATCGCGTAGCCGCCGAACTCGGGCGGCCCGACGTCGATCTGCCAGCCGAACAGGCCGGCGTAGAACGCGCGCGCCGCGGCCGTGTCCGAGGTCATGAGATCGAACCACCCGATGGTCCCAGGTTGATAGCTCGCGATCGTGGTCATGCTCGTGCTGCCTCCTCGGCGCCGACGCTAGCACGGCGCGCGGAGCGTTCACCCGCCGAGGAGCGCGCCGAGCAGGAGCATCGCGTTGAGGTCGTAGGTGCTGTCGAGCGCCTGGCCCTTCGCGGGCGCGTGCGAGGTCGGCGCCGCGGTCAGCCGCACGCCGACATCCCATCCGGCGAACCGCGACGCGCCGCCGACCAGCTCCCAGCCGAAGCCGAGCGAGGCGTCGGTGCGGCTGACCGCGCCGCCGCCGCGCCAGCGGATGCTCTCGCGCCCCGCGCCGAGCTCGAGGTAGAGCGCGGTGGTCATCACGTCGAGGTTCATGCCGACGCGCGCGCGCGCCGACGCGCCGATGCGATGGATCTGACCCTCGCGATCGACGTCGCCATCGAAGGTGAACCAGGCGTCGTGGCGGATCGGCGTCAGCGAGTACTCGGCGGCGACGCGGATCGGACCGAGGGTGTGGCCGAGGCTGGCGAGGACACCGAAGCTCGCGGTCGCGTCGAGGTCGTCGATCGTGATCGTCGACAGGCCCAGGGTCGCGGCGACGGTCGCTTCCCAGTGCGGGCGAGCGAGCGCGCTGGCCCGCCAGGGTGACAGCAGCGGCGGCAGCGCGGTGCAGCACGTGCCGCCGACCGCGACCATCTCCGGGGCGACCCAGGTCGGGTCCGTCGCCCCAGCGCCGACATCGCCGAGGCTCGCGCTCGTCGCCGCGCCGACGGCGAGCCCCGATCCGCTCGCGGCTGCGGCTGCCGCACCTCCGCCGGAGCTCGCGGCGGCGGCTGCCGCACCTCCGCCGGAGCTCG
>JAIOQA010000009.1 GCA_021413675.1 Deltaproteobacteria bacterium
GCGCGCGACCGCGGCGATCGCGACCGGCCCGGCGATCACGCCGCCGTCGGCCACGCCGCGCCCGGCCGCGGTGGTCAGGATCAGCGGACGCGCATCGACGCCGCGCACCGCGCGCACGCCGATCACCCGCGGCCGCACCCACGCCGTCAGCCGTCTCCCGCCGACGAAGCCGCGGGTCAGCGGATCGTCGGCGTAGCCATCGCCGACCGCGAACCCGCCGGCCACGCCGATCGCGGTGGTCGGGTCCTCGGCGATCGCGCGGGCCAGATCGAGGCCCCAGGTCGCGAGCAGTGGCTCGAGCCCGGTGTCGGTGATCGCGCCGTTGCCGCTCGCCGCCGCGACCACGAGCGCGCCGCCGGCCTGGGTCCAGTCGCGGATCGCGAGCACCTCGTCGGGGCCGAGCGGCCGGGTCGGACCCGCGATCACCAGCACGCGGCAGCGCGCCGGTACGCCCGCGTCGACCGCGCCGACGTCGGTCACGACGAGGCCGTCGCCGGTGAGGCGCGCGCGGATGCCGTCCCAGGTCGGCCCGGCGCCGCCGGTCCACGGCAGCTCGCCGTGGCCCGAGGTCGTGCACACCACCGCCGGCTCGCCGTCCTCGAGCTCGGCCAGCGCGCGCGCGATCGCGTCCTCGGCGGCGACGTCGGTGATCGCCGGCGCGCCCAGCGCGTCGGTGCCGACCTGGATCAGATCGAACAGATCGATCACCCGCCGGCGCGTCCCGCGGCCGAGCACGATCGCGCCCTGCCGCGACAGCGCGTCCTCGCCGAGCCGCGCGTCGAGCGCGATCGCCGCGAGCCCGCCCTCGGTGAGCGCCGGATCGAAGCGCCGCACCGCGATCAGCGGCTGGGCCCGCGCGATCCGCGCGAGCGCGCGATCGACCTCGTCGAACACGGGCCGCCAGGTCGGCGCGCTCGGCTCGACCACCCACGCGGTCACCGGCTCGGTCACGCCGGCCAGCGCGACGCGGGTCCCCGGGCGCAGCGTGTGGCGGCCGTCAGCGGTCGCGTCGAAGGTCCACGGGTGGCGGACCGCGAGCACGCCGACCAGCGCGCCGATGACGGCGCAGAGCGCGGTCGCGATCAGCCGCGCCCCCGACTCGCCGCGCCGGCGCCGGCCCCACCCCGCCAGCGCGATCGCCGCGGACAGCCCGACCGCGACGAGCGTCGCGACGAAGCCGAGCGCCGCCGCGCTGATCTCTCCGCGCGCGAAGCTCGCCAGGTGCGCGCGCGGCGACAGCCACGCCGCCGCGGCCGCGAGCGTCGGATGATCGGCCAGCCACTCGGGCGCGAGCTCGCCCAGCTCGCCGATCAAGAGCAGCGCGATCGCCGCGCCAAACGCGAGCGCGCCCGCGACGATCTGGCTCGCGGTCGCCGCCGACGCCGCGGTGCCCAGCGCCAGCAACCCGGCGCCGACCAGCCACACGCCGAGGTAGCCGGTGACGATCGGCCCGGCATCGAGCGCCGCGCCCTCGGGCAGGTAGCGCGCCAGCACGACCAGGTACGCGAGCGACGGCAGCCACAGGAGCGCGTAGAACACCGTCGCGCCCAGCCACTTGCCGACGACGACCGCGCCGTCGCCGACCGGCGCGGTGACCAGCACCTCCCAGGTCCCGGCGCGGCGATCCTCCGCGCAGAGCCGCATCGTCAGGAGCGGCACGATCGCCAGCGCCAGCGCCCAGCCCAGCAGCGTGCCACCGAAGTGGCCCTCGAGCACCGCGCCCAGCGGCGCCGGCCGCGCCGGATCCGACAGCCGCATCACGAGCGCCGCGAACGACACGCCCTGCACCGCGAGGAACAGCACGCCCACGACGTAGGCGATCGGCGCGCGCAGCTGCGCGGCCAGCTCGCGCCGCGCGATGAGCCAGGTCGCGCGCACCACGCTCGGCACCCGCCGGCCGCTCACGCGGCCCCCAGGAGCGCGACGATCGCGTCGTCGAGCGTGGCGTGCTCGCCGCGCAGCGCCTCGGGCGCGCCCTCGGCGATCACCCGGCCGCCGGCGATCACGACCAGCCGGGCGGCGATCGCCGCGAGCTCGGCGACCGCGTGGCTGGCGATCACCATCGTCCGGTTCTCGGACAAGCCCGCCAGGACCGCGCGCAGCTCGCGCACCTGCACCGGATCGAGGCCCGACTGCGGCTCGTCGAGGATCACCACCGGCGGCTCGCCGAGCAGCGCGTCGGCCAGCCCGACCCGCTGGCGGTAGCCCTTCGACAGCGTCGCGATCACGCGCCCGGCGACGTCGGCGATCGCGGTCCGCCCGAGCGCGGCGGCGACCCACGCGCGCCCATCCCGGGCCGAGGCGCCCTTGAGCCGCGCGCGGAACTGCAGGTACTCGCCGACCCGCATCTCCGGCGGCAGCGGCGCCGACTCGGGCAGGTAGCCCAGCCGGGCCTGCGCCGCGCGGCGGTCGTGCGCGAGATCGATGCCGTCGATCGTCACGCGCCCGGCGTCGGGATCGAGGAACCCGACGGCGATCCGCAGGAGCGTGGTCTTGCCCGCGCCGTTGGGGCCGACCACGCCGACCACCGCGCCGGGCTCGGCCCGGAGGCTGGCCTCGGCGAGCGCGACCTGGCGCCCGAACCGCCGGCTGACGCGATCGACGATCAACATGACGCCGTCGTCACGCGCTCACGCCGCGTCGACGTCGGCGGCGGCGCGCTTGCGCGGCAAGCGGATGCGGAAGGTCGTGCCGGCCGGGCCCGAGTCACAGGTGATCGAGCCGCCGTGGTCGTCGACGATCTTCTTGACGATCGCGAGCCCGAGGCCCGTGCCGCCCTTCTTGCCGGTCGCGAACAGCTCGAACAGCCGGCTCTGGACCTCGGCCGGGATGCCGGGGCCATCGTCGGCGATCTCGAACACCACCCAGCCGTCGTCGAGACTCCCCGCCGCATCGGGCTCGAGCCCGGTCGTGACCCGGAACTTGCCACCGCCGGGCATCGCGTCGGCCGCGTTGCGCGCGAGGTTGTGGATCACGCGCATCAGCTTCTGCTCGTCGAAGAACGCGGTGCCATCGTAGCGCGCGTCCATCGTCAGCTCGACGCCGCGGCCGGCCAGCGAGTGGCGCAGCTGCTGGACGACCTCCTCGAGGAACCGGTGCAGGTAGACCTTGCGGATGAAGATGTCGGCGTCGCCGCGCGCGAACGCCAGCACCTCGCGGGTCATGCCGCTCATGATGTCGAACTGCCGCAGGATCTGCTCGACGTAGGCCTCGCGCTGCGGCGTCTCCTCGCAGTGCGCCATCAGCTGCGCGTAGCCCGAGATGATCGTCATCGGCGTCTTGAGGTCATGCAGCACGCCGGCCAGCATCCGGCCGATCGACGCGAGCCGATCCTTGTTCGACTGCTCGCTGCGGCTGCGCGCCACGCCGATCGCCTTGGCGACCTGGCCGGCGATGAGCACGAGCACCTGCAGATCGGCGGCGTCGAAGCCGTCGTCGTCGAGCTTGTCGAGGATCTCGATGCCGCCGAGCGCCTCGTCGTTGTCGATGAGCGGCGCCGCCATCAGGTGGCGCGGCGGCGGGCCCACGTCGCGCGCCAGCTCGATCGCGTGGCGATCATCGGCCCGCGGATCGTTGACGATGAGCGGCGCGCGCCGCGCTATCGTCCAGCCGATGATGCCCGAGCCGACCGGCAGGGTCCGGTTGCGCAGCTGCTCCGCCGCCGGCCCGACGACGGTGCGGAAGCGGATCGTGCGGCCATCCGGCTCGCGCAGCGCGATCGATCCCGCCGCGGCGCCGAGCACGTGGGTCGCCTGCTGCAGGATCCGCTCGAGCAGGCCATCGAGATCGAGCGCCGCCGACAGCTCCTTCTCGACCTCGTACAGCGCGTTGAGCTCGCGCGACCGCTGCGCCAGCTGATCGCGGGCCTCGGTCAGCGCGGCGTTCTGCGCGATCGCGCGGTGGTAGAGCTTGGCGTTGTCGATCGCGACCGCGGCCTGCGAGGCCAGCGCCTCGAGCAGCTCCTCGTCGGCGGCGGTGAACGGCCCGCCGTGCTTGTTCAGGCACTGCAGCACGCCGGTGATCGCGCCGGTCGGGTTCTTGAGCGGCACGCACAGCATCGTGCGGGTCCGGTAGCCCGAGCGCTGATCGACCGCCGACTGGAAGCGCGGATCGGCGTAGGCATCGGGCAGGTTGAGCACCTGGCCGGAGTGCGCGACCCAGCCGGCCACGCCCTCGCCGACCTTGAGGCGGATCTCGAAGACCTCGCCGCCCTGCACCACCTTGGACCACAGCTCGCGGCCGTCGTCGGTGGCGAGGTACAGGGTCGACCGGTCCGCCTCCATCAGCAGCGTGACCTTATCCATGATGAGGACGAGGAGCTGATCGAGCTCGAGCCCGGACGACAGCGCGCGGCCGACCTCCTGGACCAGCGCGACCTTCTTCTGCTCGCGCCGGAGGCTGGCCTCGAGCGCATCGGCGCGCGAGGCTGGGTCGGCGGCGTGGTCCGTCACCGGGCGATGGTACCGCCGGGGGGCGGGCCGCGGAAGGGTGCTGGCACGGACCTAATCGAGGTTGCGGCGGCGCAGCTCGTCCTCGTCGAGGCCCTCGAGGTGCCCGAGCTCGTGGAGCAGCGTGCGCTCGATCTGCTCCGACAGCTCCTCACGGGACTTGACGGCCCGGGCGAGGTTCAGCCGGTACAGGACGATCGACTGCGCCGGCGCGGTCTCGCCGGGCGCCAGGGTCGCGCCCCGCGGCAGGCCGCGGAACAGCCCCAGGATCGTCGGCGGGAACGGCGGATCGACCGCGGTGAGGTCCTCCGGGGCCGGGCGATCGACGATCTCGATCGGCACGCCGACCAGCTCGGCCTGGCGCGCCGCCGGCAGCGCGGCCTTGACGCGATCGATCTCGGCGCGGAAGTCGGCGACCGAGATCACCACCGGCGCCGGGAACGCGACCGGATCGAGGGCGTGGGCCCGCTGGAAGTGGGCGTCGGCGTCGGCGGGGCGCCCCAGCGACTCGAAGGTCAGGCCGAGGAACTGGTGGGCGTAGGGATCTTCCGGATCGTCGCCGAGCACGCGCGTGAACTCGATGCGCGCGGCGTCGAAGCGGCCGAGGTTGTAGAGCGCGACGCCGCGCTCGTGGATCGCGTCGGTCAGGTGCGGCGCGAGGCGGAGCGCGTCGTCGGCGCGGCCCAGCGCCTGGTCGCTCTTGCCGAGATCGTCGAGGGCCTGGGCCTCGAGCAGCGCGAGGCCGGCGCGCAGCTGCGCGTTGCCCCGGCGCCGCGCGGTCGCGCGCGCCGAGCCGCGGCGCGCGAGCTCGAGCCCGACCAGGAGCGCGTCCTTGCCCTTGCCCGGCTTGACGTTGACGTAGAAGTCGGCGGCCGCGCGCAGGGTCTCGGGATCCTCGGGATCGAGCGCGAGCGCCATCGTGTACGCGGTCTCGGCCTCGTCGGCGTGGCCGAGCGCGGCCAGCGCGGCGCCGCGCAGGTGATGCGCCTCGACCGAGCGCGGCTCGAGGTCCGCGGCGCGATCGGCGCAGCTCCACGCCAGCTCGAGCTGGTTGGCATCGAAGGCCGCAGCCGCGCGATCGAGGAGCTGCTCGACGGTCGCCTCGGGATCGTCGGGGGCGGTCGCGCCCGGCGGGCCCGGGCAGTCGCCGACAGGTAGCGGCGACGGGTCCGCCGGCGCGTGGCCGTCGCTGGTGCTCGGGGTCGGGCCGGAGCTCGCCGCCGCGATCGCCGGGATCGGCGCGGGCGCGGCGTCGATCGGCGCCGCGGCGACCGGCGCGGGCGCCGGCGCATCGCGCGAGCCCTGGCAGGCCGCGAGCGCGGCGAGGATCAGGGCGGCGCGGAGGGTCGACACGACTCCGGAAGCATAGCCCCTGGCGAGCGCGATCGAAACCGCGGGCCGCGCGGCATCGGTCACGACGTCGGACGCAACTTTTTCTTCCGCCGACGGCGCCGCGCGATCAGCACCAGCGCCCCGCCGCCTGCGAGCACCGCGCCGGCCTCGGCGATCATCGGCCACGGCGAGCGGCGCACGAGCGGCGCCTGATACAGCCGCACCGTGCCGTCGAAGCTCGCGACCACCAGCGCGTCGCCGGCGAGCGCGAGCCCGCTGGTGATCGGCGCGCCGACCTCGAGCCGCGCGCGCGCCGCGCCGGTCATGAGATCGAGCGCGGTGACCGCACCGTCGGTGCCGGGCACCCAGGCCCACGGCCCGGCGATCACCGGCGCGCCGGCGACCGCGCGGGTCGCGGCGCGATAGTGCGCGGGATGGATCGGCGACACCGCGCCGAGGGACCGCGCCCAGCGCATGTGCTCGTTCTCGGGATCGAGCCCGAACACCTCGCCGGCCTCGGTCGCCGCGACCATCGCGTTCGGGCCGACCGCCTCGGTGGCCGCGACCTCGTACGCCCACTCGAAGCTCTTCTGGGTCAGCGGGCCCCAGCTGCCGGTCTCGCCGGTGGCCAGCTCCACGGTGCAGCGCTCGGTCGCGCCCGACAGCAGGTGCGCGATCGCGCCATCGACCACCGGCGACGCGGCGATCGACAGCGTGCAGATGTCGATCGATCGCCACTGCTCCGCGCCGGTCACCGGGTCGTAGCCGATCACGCCGCCGAGCGCGCGGTTGGGCGCGGTGACCACGACCTCGCCCGGCCCGCCGGTCGCCGGCGACGCGAACGAGCCGCCGTCGCGCGTGTCGGGCACCGGATCCGCCGCCCAGCGCACGCGCCCGGTCGCGAGGTCGAGCCCGGCGAGCCGGCGCTGGTTGCCGGCGACCACCAGCTCACCGATCACCAGCGGCGCGCCCCACGTGGTCGCCTCCTCGGGCCGCACGCCGCGCGCGAGATCGGTGCGCCAGCGGACAAGGCCGGTCGCGCGATCGAGGCCCCAGATCGCCCCGTCGACGGTGGCCGCGACAACGGTGTCGCCGCCGACCGCGACCGCGTTGCGGACCGCCGCGCCGGGCGCGAACCGCCAGCGGATCGCGCCGGTCGCGAGCTCGAGCGCGACCACCGCCGAGGTCTGATCATCGGCGAGATCGATCGCCGCGACGATCACGAGATCGCCCGCGACCACCGGCGAGCCCGCGACCAGGTGGCCGCCGACCGCGGTCACCCAGCGCGGCACGAGGTTGGCGCCGAGGGCGCGCGCGCGCATGCCGGTGCGCGCCGGTCCGCCGCCGAGCTGCGGCCAGTCGCGATCATCGGCATCGAGCGCGGCGAGATCCGCGAACTCGCGCGCGCAGACCTCGATGGTCGCCTGCGCGGTGAGGCCGCCGCCGCGCAGCGCGATCGTATGCGCGCCGGGCGCGAGCGCCGGCCCCCCGCGCACCCAGTCGAGGCCGCCGCGCCAGGCCATCGGCTGCATCGGCCCGCCGTCGATCGCCACGCTGACCGCGTCGAGCGCGGGCCCCGCCGCCGCCGCCGCCACCAGCGTCACCGGCGCGCCCGGCGCCACGCACTGTCCGGGCGCCGGACCGACCAGCGCGAGCAGCGGGGTCTCCATCGACGGGAAGTGCCGCACGCTCAACGCGGCGCGGCCGCCGCCCTCGGGATCGACCTCGATCACCCGGTAGCCCGCGGGCGTCTGATCCATGCCGCCCATCACCCACGGCTCGGTGTCGAGCTCGAGGAAGCCATCGCGGCGCAAGATCCGGTTCGCGTGCCAGTGCCCGGCGATCACGATCTCCACGCCCGCCGCGCCCAGCACCTCGGCGAGCTCGGTCTCGGGCGGGCCGTGGATCACGGCGATCACGCGATCCGTGGGCCGCGCGGTCGCGAGATCGTTCCGGACGAACCGGATCTGCGCGGTCAGCGGCAGCATCAGGTTGAGCACCAGCACGTGCACGCCGCCGTGGGTGAAGCTGAACTGATCGGGGCCGAAGCGCGCGCGCCACAGCTCGCCGTTGTCGTACCAGTCGTGGTTGCCCGGCGCGATCACGACCGGCGCCGGCGAGGTCGCGACCATCGCGAACAGCGACTCGGCCTGATCGACGGTCGTGCCCTGGGTGACGTCGCCGGCGATCAGCACGAAGTCCGGCGTCGGCGTCGCGCCGGTCGCCTGATCGAAGATCGGCGCGAGCGTGTGCGCGTCGACCGGATCGCCGTCCTTCTGGATGTGCGGATCGGCGGCGACCACGAACGTCCACGGCCCCGACGGCGCGGGGCGCGGCACCAGCCCGAGCGCGACCCACGCGCGCTCGCCGGGCCCGACCGCCGGCACCGGCGCCCACGGCCCGGGCAGCGCGTAGCCGTCGAACGCCCGCGCCCAGATCGGATCGCCGGGCTCGGCCAGGAGGTGCACCACGCCCTCTGCGTCCGCCTCCGCCTCGATCACCCCCACGCCCACGACCGCGCCCGCCACGCCGGGCTCGCCGGCCTCGCGCTGGCCGTCGCCGTTGCGGTCCTCGTAGACCGCGACGTCGACCCAGAGGGCGGCCGCGGCCAGGATCATGCGTCAGCCCACGTCGCCGCGATCCCGACGTCGACCTCGAGCGGCACGTCGAGCAGCTTGCCGTTGGGCGCGACCGCCTCCATCTCCTCCTTGATCGCCGCCGCGGCCTCATCGGCGCGATCCGGCGGCACCTCGAAGATCAGCTCGTCGTGCACGGTCAGGAGCATGACCGCGGGCGCGTGCATCGCCGCGAGCCGCCGGGTGGTGGCGATCATCGCGAGCTTGATGATGTCGGCGCCCGCGCCCTGCAGCGGCGTGTTCTGCGCGATCCGCTCGGCCTGGCGCCGCGCCATCGGGCTCTTCGACGACAGATCCGGGATCGGCCGCCAGCGCCCGAGCAGCGTGTGCGCGCCGCCGGCCTTGCGCGCCTTCGTGACGATGTCCTCCATGAACTTGCGCACCGTCGGCAGGCGCTCGAAGTAGCGCTGCGCGTAGTCGTGGGCCTCGTTGCGCGAGACGTCGAGCGCGCGCGCCAGGCCGAAATCCGACTGACCGTAGATGAGGCCGTAGTTGACCGCCTTGGCGACGCGGCGCTCGCGCGCGCCGACCTCCTCGAGCGGGATGCCGAAGACCATCGCCGCGGTCTGCGTGTGCACGTCCACGCGATCCCGGAACGCCTTGGACAGCAGCGGATCGCCCGACAGGTGCGCGAGGATCCGCAGCTCGATCTGCGAGTAGTCGGCGGCGATCAGCACGCGCCCGGGCGCGGCGATGAACCCGCGCCGGATCTCGCGGCCGATCTCGGTGCGGATCGGGATGTTCTGCAGGTTGGGATCCTGAGACGAGATCCGCCCGGTCGCCGCCGCGACCTGGTTGAAGGTGGTGTGCAGCCGGCCGGTGCGCGGGTTGACCAGCGGCGGCAGCGCATCGAGGTACGTGCCCTTGAGCTTCGAGAGCTCGCGGTGCTCGAGGATCGGTGCGATCGCCGGGTGCTGACCGATCAGGCCCTCGAGGACGTCGTGATCGACCGAGTGGCCGGTCTTGGTCTTCTTCATGCGCTCGGACACCAGCCCGAGCTTGTCGAACAGGATGTGGCCCAGCTGCTTGGGCGAGCCGAGGTTGCACTCCTCGCCCAGCGCGTCGAAGATCGTGCGCTCGAGCGCGACCAGCTGATCCTGCGTGCGGCCGGCGAGCGCGCGGAAGTGATCGGCGTCGATCATGATGCCGGTGCGCTCGAGGTCGGCGAGGATGCGCGCGACCGGCAGCTCGACGTCCTTGTAGAGCGAGGTCAGCCCGGCCTTGGCCAGCGCGTGGCCCTGCGCGGTCGCCGCGGCCAGCGCCGCCGACGCCAGCGGCGCGGTCCAGGCCGCGGCCTCGACCACCTGCACGCCCTCGAAGGTCTTGGCCTTGCCCAGGTGCGCAGCGCGACCGGCGAGCGTCACGCCCGCGGCCTGGCCGATCACGGTCTCGACCGCCTCGGCGTCGATCGTGCTGTCGAGCAGGAACGCGGCGATCATCGTGTCGTCGGCGCTGGGCCCGAGCGTCAGGCCCACTGCCGCGAGCGCGTGACCGTCGCGCTTGCCGTCGTGCGCGACGATCGCGACCGCGGGATCGGTCAGCACTGCGGCGAGCGGCGCGAGGTCGGCGGCGGCGAACGCGGCCGGCGCGCCGAGGTAGCGGTGGCCGAGCGGCACGTACCAGCTCGCGCCCTCGATCGCGATCGCCACGCCGATCGCGTGCGCCCGATCGACGCGCTGACCATCCGCGAGCGCGATCACGGCGCAACGCCCGGCGGCGCGGATCGCGGCGGCGAGCTCGGCGATCGCCGCGGCGTCGCTCGCGATCGTCGGCGCCGGCCCCGCGGCCATCGGCAGCGGCTCCGCGGGCGCGGCCGGCGCGTCGTCGGCCGCGGCCTTCGCCTTCTTGCCCTTGCCCTTGCCCTTCGCCGGCGCAACGCCCTCGGCGGTCGGCGCCGGACCATCGGTGCCGTTCTCGACCCGCGCGACCTTGTCGACCAGCAGCTGGAACTCCAGCTCGCCGAACAGCTTGGTCAGCGCCTGGGTGTCCCAGGGCTCGGCCTTGAGCTCCTCGAGCGGCGTCGGCAGCGCGACCGCGCGATCGAGCTCGACCAGCTTGCGCGACATCCGGACCCGCTCGAGCTGCTCGGGATCGCCGAACGGCTGGCGGATCTTGAGCCGCGGCACGACCGGGTTCTCCTCGATCATGCGCTCGATCGAGCCGTAGGTCGCGAGCAGCGTGGCCGCGGTCTTGTCGCCGACCCCGGACAGCCCCGGGATGTTGTCGCTGGTGTCGCCGGTGAGCGCGAGAAAGTCGGCGACCTGCTCGGGCGGCACGCCGAACTTCTTCATGACCTCCTCGCGCGTGTAGGTCGTCGCGCGCAGCGCGTCGATCATCGTCACGCCGTCGCCGACCAGCTGCATCAGGTCCTTGTCGGCGGAGTAGACGACGGCCTCCCAGCCCTTGGCCCGGGCCTGGGTGACCAGCGTCGCGATCACGTCGTCGGCCTCGACGCCGGGCACCGCGAGCACCGGCCAGCGCATGCCCTCGACGATCTGCCGGAAGTACGGCATCTGGATCGCGAGATCCTCGGGCGGCGGCGGCCGGTGCGCCTTGTACTCGGGGAAGATCTCGGTGCGAAACGACTTGCGGCCCGCGTCGAAGACGACCGCGATGCGCTCGGGGTGGAGGTCCTCGTGCAGCCGGATCAGCATGCGCGCGAACACGTAGAGCGCGCCGGTCGGCATGCCCTCGCTGGTCGACAGGCGGACCTCGCGCCGCTCGTTGCGCGACGAGCCCATGAGCCCGAAATGGGCGCGGAACACGTAGCCGTGACCGTCGAGGATGTGGATGCGGTCCATCGCGGCGCAGGCTAGCCGATCCGCGGCGGACTTGCCCGCCTCAGCGCCGCGCGCAGCGGAGCGGCGGATCGAAGTGCGCGCGCGCCAGATCGGTGGCCAACCACAGGGTGCGCGCCAATCGACTCTTGCCGCGCGCGTGTTGCGGCCCGACATCGAAGGCATCGTCGACGCAGATGTCGTCGGTCGGCGACGCGGGGTCGGCGCCCGGCGACGTGAGGGTGTACGACAGCGACAGCGCCGTCGTGCGGGTGGCGTACGCGATCGGCCGGCGGTACGCATCGAGCGTCGGCGGCAGGCTCTCCGGGATCGCGCCCGTCGAGGAGAAGGTCGCGGCCAGCTGCGCGCGAAGCCCGTCGAGGAGCTCGCGGTTCGCCGCGGCGAGCCGCGCCGCCTCCTGCGCCCGCGCCTCCTGCGCGCGTGCCGCGGCGCGCGCCGGCGCCCCGCGCACGTAGGCCAGCCCCGCCAGCGCCAGGCTCGTGGTCAGCACGCCCGCCGCCAGGCCCCAGAACACCGGGCTCCGCCGACTGCCGAACCAGCGGTAGTACGGCTTGACCGTGTGTCGCGCGACGCCCTCGATGACCTCGCCAGCGATCGGCACATCGGTGTCGGCCAGGACCGCGAGCGCGACGAAGGGCGCCAGCGGGATGCAGATCGCCACGGCCGTGAGCACCACCAGCGCGAGCGGCAGCGTGAGCGCGCCGATCACCGCGGCCCACGCCGTCTCCAGCCCGCGATCGAGCCCGACGACCACGGCGAGGCCGAGCCCGATCACCAGGGTGACCAGCCAGGTGATCGCGAAGCGCCGCGCATGGACACGCCACCACGCGCGCAGGCCCGTGGGCACCTGCGCCGCGAACCAGCGCACGACGCGTCGCCCCCACGACGGGTGGACGTTGGCGATCGTCGCGACCGGGAGGTCGGATCGGGGATCCTGGCTCACGCGGCGAATGTAGCCCACCGCGCGCGATGTGACCGCGTGTATGTCCCCGTCGAGCGCCACCCTTGTCGCGTTCTGATATAACGCGCGCATGGTTGGATCGCTCGAGGGAGTCCGCGGCCGCAATCGGGTCGTCGCCATGATCGCCACCGCCGCGATGGCGTTCGCGGCGTGCAAGAGCGGCGACAAGCCGCCGCGGCCGGCGAACGAGCCCGCCGGCGATCCCAACACGCCGGTCCGCGGCGGCCACATCAAGCTGCCGTCGAACGAGCCGCGGTTCACCAACCCGCTGCTCGAGACCCGCTTCGATGTCGCCAACGGCCTGATCTTCGAGGGCCTGGTCGGCGTCGACGCCAAGCTCGAGCCGGTCGGCCGCCTCGCCGAGAGCTGGACCCTGTCCGACGACGGCAAGACGCTGACGTTCAAGCTGCGCTCGGGCGCGGTCTGGCAGGACGGCCAGAAGGTGACCGCCCAGGACGTGGCCTTCACCTTCGACGCGGTCAAGAACACCACCGCGGCGACGGTCTGGAAGGGCTACATGACGCCGGTCGTGAAGCTCGAGACGCCCGACGACGCGACGGTGATCGCGACCTACGCGCAGGCGTACGCGCCCGCGGTCATGACCTGGACGATGCCGATCCTGCCCAAGCACATCTACGGCAAGGGCGATCTCGCGACCTCGACCGGCAACACCGAGCCGGTCGGCTCGGGTCCGTTCCGCCTCGCGCGCTGGGAGCCGGGCAAGCGCATGCTGCTCGAGGCCAACGACAAGTGGTGGTACGGCCGCCCCAACCTCGACTCGATCGAGCTGATCTTCGGCATCAACGACGGCGCGATGCTCGATGCGCTGCGCCACGGCCAGATCGACTGGGCGCCGATCAAGGACGTGTCGGACTGGGTCAACGTCGCCCAGGCCGGCGACTTCCGCGGCGACTACGAGCAGTCCGATGTCCTCGAGTCGCGCATCCGCCTCATCGCGTGGAACACCCAGCGCGCGCCGCTCGACGACAAGCGCGTGCGCCAGGCGCTGACCCTCGCGCTCGATCGCCGGCGCGTCATCGACGACGTCCTGCTCGGCCAGGCGCAGTCGCTGTCGGCGCCGTTCTTCCCGACGATGTTCGGCGCCGATCCGTCGATCGCGCCGTGGCCGTTCGATCTCGCCAAGGCCAAGGCGATCCTCGATCAGGTCACGCCGCTCAAGGACGGCAAGCGCTTCACGATCAACATGATCGCGATCGAGTCGCAGCGCGGCGCGGTCTCGGACGCGTCGCTCGGCATCTTCCGCCACGACCTCGAGTCGCTCGGCATCGACCTCAAGCTCACGCTCCTGCCCGCGCGCGACTACTTCGATCGCGTCGCCAAGCACGACTTCGACGCCGACTACTTCGGCTGGCTGCCCGACATCCCCGATCCCGATCCGTACGCGCTCCTGCACTCGTCGCAGATCGCCGCGGGCCCGAACTACGCCGGCTTCACCAACGCCGAGGTCGACAAGCTGCTCGACCAGGCGCGCGGCGCGACCAGCCGCGACGCGCGGCGCCAGCTGTACGCGAAGATCCACGCGATCGTCGCCGAGGAGCTGCCGTACACCCCGCTCTACGCGCCGCTCGGCCACTACGCCTGGAGCCGCCGCCTGCGCGGCGTCAACCCGCGCGATCTCGGGCCGCAGGTGCTGTTCCCCGGCGTCGCGCGCTGGTGGGCCGTGCAGCGCCCGGCGCCGCGCGGCACGCCCTGAACCGCGCGATCAGCGGCGCTGCGCCTGGACCCAGGCGCGGATCCGCGGCACCGCCTCGATCGTCCACGCGCCGTACCAGAACAGATCCTTGCCGTCGATGCGCGCGACCCGCGCCGCCGGCACCGAGGCCGCGAGGCTCGCCGCATCGTCGTCGGTGAACGGGTGCGGCTCGTCGGGCAGCGCGATGACCTCGGGCGCGCGCGCCGCCAGCTCCTCGCGCGTGATCCGCGGGTAGCGCACGTCGCGCCCGCTGGCCTCGATCGCGGGGCCCTTGCCGAGATCGGCGGTGAGCGGATAGAGCCGCTGGCGATCGCCGAAGACGTTGGTCGCGCCGGCCCAGGTCAGGACGTCGGAGCCGTAGGTCTCGGCGTTGAAGGTCATGAGCGGATCCATCCAGATCGGCACCGCGACCGCGAGCTCGCTGGCCGGCGGCGCACCCTGGGTCAGCGCGTAGCCCCGGCGCACCAGCTCGACCACCGCCGGATCCTCGGCGACGCCGACCGCGCGGGCCAGGCGCGCGAGGTGCGCGACCGCATCGGCGACCCGCCGCGGCAGGGACACCAGCACGCGCACGCCGCGCGCCGCGAGCTGCTCGAGCGCGGGCCGGGCGTTCTCTTCCTGGTTGGCGATCACCAGATCCGGCGCGAGCTCGATCACGCGCTCGACGTCGACGTCCTTGGTGCCGCCGACCTCGGGCGCCGCGAGCGCGTCGTGGCAGTAGCGCGTGCGCCCGACGACGCGATCGCCGACGCCGAGGGCGCACAGCGAGTGCGTGTCGCTCGGCACCAGCGACACGATCCGCTCCGGTGGCCGCGCGAACATGAGGTCGCGGCCGAGATCGTCGCGCACCTTGCGGATCATCGACGCACCAGGGGCGCAACCGCGGTTCCGAGATCGAGTGAGAGGGTCAGCACGGGTGAGCTTGTACCATCCCGCCCGGCGCGCGGGCCCGTGCTAGCTTCGCGGCGATGGCCAGCCCCGCCAAGCCTGCGCCCCCGAGCGGCGCCGCTCTCGCCGAGGCCGCGCTCGATCCCGACCAGCAGGACCGGGTCTCGAACGCGATCAACCAGCTCACCCCCGAGGAGGCGCAGATCTTCCTCGACGTGCTCGAGCACGCCCTCGAGAAGCGCCGCATCCAGATGTGGGGCTACATCACCGCCGGTGTCACGCTGATCATCGGCATGCTCGGCGTGCTGGTCTACTGGGGCAACGCGCCCGAGGGCGCGTTCGTCGGCTGGGCGGTCGGCATCCCGTTCCTGCTGGTCGGGATCATCTTCTGGAGCTTCGGACGCTGGTCGAATCGCGTCGCGAAGCGCGCGCTCACGCCGGGCGCGGCCGCATTCAAGGCGGGCGCGAAGGCCCTGCCGGCGAGTTCTCCCAAGCCCACCGCGAAAGGCTAGCCGATGCTCGCTCGCTCCCCAGCCCGCCTGGGCCTCGCGTTCGCCGTGCTCGCCGCGGGCTGCGGCGGGTCGTCGTCGACCACCACCGATGCCGCGGTGATCGACGGCGCGTCGATCGACGGCCCACCCGGCGACGCCTCGCCGTTCACCGACGCGACCTTCCTCCCCGACGGCGGGCCGATCGGCTGCACGCCAGCGGCCGGCAGCAAGGTGGCGTCGGAGGTCGTGGTCGGTGGGCTGTCGAGCCCGCTGCTCGTCACCGGCCCCGCGGGCGATCCGCGGCTGTTCGTGATCGAGCAGTCGGGCAAGATCAAGATCGTGCGCAACGGCGCGGTCGATGCCACGCCGTTCCTCGATCTCACCATCGACAACGGTGGCCCGGTCAACGACAGCGGCAACGAGCAGGGGCTGCTCGGGCTCGCGTTCCACCCGGACTACCAGCACAACGGCCGGTTCTACGTGAACTACACCCGCACGCCCGACGGCGACACGGTGATCGCGGAGTACACGGTCTCGGGCAACCCGGACATCGCCGATCCGGCGAGCGCGCGCGAGGTGCTCGTCATCAACCAGCCGTTCTCGAACCACAACGGCGGCATGATCGAGTTCGGCCCCAAGGACGGCTACCTCTACATCGGCATGGGCGACGGCGGCGACGCCGACGATCCGATGGGCAACGGCCAGAACCTGAGCGCGATGCTCGGGAAGATGCTGCGCATCGACGTCGACACCCGCACCGGCAGCAAGGCCTATGGCATCCCGCCGACCAACCCGTACGCGGGCTCGGCCGATGGCGCGAACGATCCGCGCCCGGAGATCTGGGCGCGCGGCCTGCGCAACCCGTACCGCTGGGGCTTCGATCCGACGACCGGCACGCTCATCATCGGCGACGTCGGCCAGGGCCTGATCGAGGAGGTCGACCTGCAGGCGCCCGGCCAGGGCGCCGGCGCGAACTACGGCTGGGACGTGTGGGAGGGCAACGACTGCCACGAGCCGCCACAGGGGCAGCAGACCTGCTCCGCCGCCGGGTTCGTGAAGCCGCTCATCGAGCAAACCCACGGCGATGGCTGGTGCTCGGTGATCGGCGGCGCGGTCTACCGCGGCGCATGCTTCCCCGACCTGGACGGGCAGTACTTCTATACCGACTTCTGCAAGCACGACCTGCACGAGGCCACGCTCAGCGGCACCGCGCTGACCGGCGACACCGCGCGCGGCACCGGGTTCGGCGCGAGCCCGACCAGCATCCACGCGAGCGGCACCGGCGAGCTGTACATCACCCTGCGCGGCGGCGAGATCCGCCGCATCACCGCGACGCCATGATCGCGCCCCTCGCCCCCCGCTCGCGCCGCCTCGCGCTGCCGACCGGCCTGACGTATCGCGTCCTCGAGTGGGGCGCGGATCAGCTCGACACCATCGTGCTGGTCCACGGCTTCCTCGATCTCGGCTACGGCTGGGAGGAGGTCGCCGCGAAGCTCGCCGATCGCTATCGCGTGATCGCGCCCGACCTGCGCGGCCACGGCGACTCCGACTGGATCGGCGCGGGCGGCTACTACCACTTCTTCGACTACGTCGCGGATCTCGATGCCGTGATCGCGCGGACCGCGCGCGGCCGGCTCACGATGGTCGGCCACTCGATGGGCGGCAACGTCGTGTCGTACTGGTGCGGCATGCGCGCGGCGCGCGTCCACGCCGCGGTGCTGGTCGAGGGGCTCGGCCCGCCCGAGGCCCATGTCTCGCTGCCCGAGCGCACCGCGCAGTGGGTGCACGGCTGGGCGCAGGCGCGGCTGCGCGTCCCGCGGCTGATGAGCGGCCCGGGCGAGGCGGTCGGGCGGCTGCGCGCCAATGACCCGCACCTCACCGACGAGCGCGCGCACCGGCTGGTCGAGGTGGGCACGGTCGCGGTGCCGGGCGGCCTGACGTGGAAGCACGATCCGCTGCACCTCACCGCGGGGCCGTATCTCTATCGACGAGACGTGGCCGCGCAGTTCTGGGCCAAGATCCACGCGCCGGTGCTGGTCGTGGATGGCGCGGAGTCGCGCCTGCGGATCCCGGATGCGGAGGCGACCGCGCGGATGGCCAGCTTCAAGGACGCGCGCCGCGTGATGGTGGCGGGCGCCGGGCACGCGGTGCAGCGGCATGATCCGGAGAAGCTGGCCGCGCTGATCGCGGCGCACGCGGGGTAGCGAGGGTGGCGAGTCCGTTCGATCGCCTGCGCGACTACCTCGAGGCCGCGAGCGCGCTCGATGACGGCCGACTCGAGCTGGACCTCGGTCCACCAGCAGACGCCGCGCGGCTCGCAGCGTTGACCGGCCAGGTGCCACGCGAATGGCTCGCGCTCCACGCCCTGTTCGACGGCGTGCGCCTGTCCTGGGAGCCACGCGGCCGGGCGCTCGCGAACCGCGCGCTGGACGTGCCGCACCTGGGCGAGAGCCACTGGCTCGTACAGCCGAGCACGGGCGTCGCCTATCTGCGCGTCGACGGGCCGGCCGCGGCGGTCTCGACCTACTACCGGCGCGCGGCGGGCGAGGATGTCGACGCGGCCGTGCTGGTGGCCACCACCGCGGGTGCGTTCGGAAGGGCCGACCTGGTGATCTGCAGCGGGCTCGCCGAGTACCTCGAGCTCGGCATGCAGCATGACTTCGTGGTCGGCTGGCCCGACGCCGCCGCGCGCGCGAGGGGCTGCCGCTGATGCGGATACGTGGCCTCCCCGCCCCGACCGCGCGCATCGCGTTTCGCGCGTGGCGCGACGATGATCTCCCGCTGGCGATGGCGCTGTGGGGCGATGCGCAGGTCTCGGCGCTGGTCGGCGGCCCGTTCGACGAGGCCGCGGTGCGCGAACGGCTCGCGATCGAGCTCGCGAACCAGCGCGATCATGGCATCGCGTACTGGCCGCTGGTCGTCGATGGCGTCGATGCCGGGTGCTGCGGGCTGAAGCCGCGCGACGCCGCGATCCGGCGGCTCGAGCTCGGCTTCTACCTGCGCCCGGAGTACTGGCGCCGCGGCCTCGCCGTCGAGGCCGGCACCAGCGTCGTCGCGCACGCGTTCGACACGCTCGGCATGGCGTCGCTCATCGCGTGCCATCACCCCGAGAACCACGGCTCGCGCGCGGCGATCCTCAAGCTCGGGTTCGTCTACGTGCACCACGAGCTGTACCCGCCGACCGGCCTGCAGCACCCGACGTACGTGCGCACGCGCTGAGCGCGCGCGGGTCACGAGCGCTCGGTCTGCGTGGTGTGGGGTTCTCATGCCCGTGGCGCAGGTCCCGCGCCGAGGGCATACGCCGCCACCGCGGTCTCGCGCGACCACGCATCGCCCTCGTCACGGGACCTGCGCCTGGTTGGGCATGAACCCCACACCACTCCCACCGAGCTTTCGCGCGTATGACCTCGCCCTCGAGGCGCTGCGCCTGGCGCGCGCCCCGTTGACCCGCATCCGCGCGGTGGATCGCGACCTCGCGGACCAGCTGCGCGCAGCGACCAGCGTCGCGCTGAACCTCGCCGAGGGCGCCAAGCGCCGCGGGCGCGATCGCGCGCACTTCTACCGGATCGCGGCGGGCAGCGCCGCGGAGTCGCGCGCGTGCCTCGATGTCGCGGCGGCGATCGGCCACGCGGATGCCAATGACCTCGCGATCGCCTGGCGCGCGTTCGATGGCATCGCCGCGATGCTGTTTCCGCTCACGCGGTAGCGCGCGCCCGGGTCCGCGCCCGGGTCCGGGTCCGGGTCCGGTTCCGGGTCCGGG
>JAIOQA010000423.1 GCA_021413675.1 Deltaproteobacteria bacterium
GCTCGCGCCGCCCGCGCGCGTACCCCGCGCCGCGGGAGGTCGCGCGCAAGCGGCCCGGCACGCCAGGGCGCAATGACCTGTGCACCTGTGGCTCGGGCGAGAAGTGGAAGAAGTGCCACGGCGCGAACGCGTGAGCGCGGCCGGGGTGGCGGGGTGACCAGCTGACCGGATGCGTGCGGTGGGTCAGCGGGTCAGGCGGCCCGGCAGCCGCACCCGGTAGATATGGTACGGCCGACCCGCGACCAGGTCGTCCTCGGCGGGCGGCCGCGCGAGCTGATCGATGTACGCCGGGATCGCGCTGTCGGTGAAGACCACGTCGCCATCCGGCGCCACGACCACGCCGTCGGCCCAGATGACGTCGGGCGAGGTCACGACGGTGGTCAGGGCACCGTGTGGATCGAGCCGCGCCAGGCCGCCGTGCTCGATGTCCGTGATGAGCACGCTGCCGTCGCGATCGAGCGTGATGCCATCGCTGAGGGGCTTGCGGCCGACCTCGACGATCTGCTGCGCGAGCTCGTCCGCGTCGACCGCGGGATCGCGGAGCGCCGCGGTCGGCACCTTGTAGAGGTGGTCGTGGCTCATCGCCCCGTAGTAGAGCCAGGCGCCATCGGGGCTCAGCTCGATGCCATCGATGCCGACGACGAAGGTGACCAGGCCATAGCCGAGCTTGTGCGCGCCAAACTTCGTGTGGATGACCCAGTGCTGCGGCCGGGTCGACGGCGCGTCGATCAGCACGCGCCGGTAGGATCGGGACGCGACGTCGACGACGAACAGCGACGCATCCGTGAACTCGAACAGCCCGGTGTCCGCGGTGTACACGGTACCGCCATCCGGCGAGACCCGGAGGTCCTGAGCGAACTGCGCGACCCCGGGCGGGAACGCGTACTCGTACGCCACCGCGTTCGTCCGCAGATCGAAGGCCATCAGCCGGGTCGCCTCGTGATCGAGTCCGGCAGGCTCGACGAACCACAGCCGCTGCTGCCGGTCGATGGTCATGCCGAAGACGCCCTGGTAGCGCGCCTGGAACGAGGCGTCGGGATACGGCCGCGGGACGCCCGCCACGAGCTCGAACACCGTGGGCGCGCCGAAGCGCTCGGCCCTGGCGAACGGGTGGTAGTTGAAGAACGTGCGGCCATCGCTGGCGATCGCCACGTTGCCGGGTGGGTAGTCGAGCGTGACCAGCGGCGTGAGCGCGCTCGCCGGGACGAGCGGCGGCGTGCGCAGATCCGGGTACGGGTCGCCGCCGCCGTAGCGCAGGCGAACCGCTACCGCCAGCGCCGCGACGAACCCGACCGCGCCGCCAACGCCACCGAGCAGCCGCCACCACCACCGACGAAGGACGATCGCAGGCACGGCCACGAACACCGGGAGCCCGACGCAGATCAGCAGCAGCGCGCGGCCGAGGGGTCCGAGCATGAGCGCCAGCGTCACGACCGTCAGGGCGAGCGTGACGAGGAGCGCGAGAAACACCCGCCGCCGGTTGACGAGCTCGAGCAAGGACATGAGGAGATGATGACCGCATAGTCGATTTCGGTCGAACGGTCATCTATGGCCAGTAGCCAGGAACGCCGTGTTGGCAGCCGATGACCTCCTTCACGATTTCGGTCATCGGGTCACCGCTGGGAGCGCGCTTGCCTTGCATCCGGGCCGCCGCGGACTGATGCCAGTCGGACCGCCGCGCACCTGACCGCCCACCTCCCCTTGCCTGACAGCGCCAGCGCGGATCGACAGCGCCCACCAGTCGCGGCCAGGCGCGACCGCGACCGCGACCGCGACCGCGACCGCGAATGGCCGCCGGCCGGACACGCGACCGCCGAGCGGACAGTGCGCGGCGGCGGCGCGCGGCGCGCGGTCGCATCCGCCGAGATCGAGCGTGCGACCCGGCGGCGATGGTGTATCTACGAGGCCGTCCATGGCCACGACCGCCCGTTCGTCCGCACGCCGCGAGCGATTGCTCGCGATCGCCCTCGATCTGTTCACGCACCACGGCGTGCGGCGCACGTCGATCGAGGACATCGCGGAGACGGCGAAGATCGCGAAGGGCTCGGTGTACCTGGAGTTCCGCGGCAAGGACGAGCTGTTTCGCGCGGTCGCCGAGCAGGTCATCGGCGAAATGCTCGCAGCGGCGGACGCCGCGGCCGCGAAGGGCGGCGCGCTGGAGGAGCGGGTGACGGAGATCCTGTGCGCCAAGTTCTGGCGGCTCTACGAGCTCGTGCATGCGCGGCCGCACGCGCGAGAGCTGATCGAGACGAAGGACGCGGTCGCGGCCGATCTGTTCCGCGCCGCCGACGATCGCTTCGCGCGCATCCTCGACCGCACGCTGGTCGAGGCCGCGGAGCGCGACGAGTGGCGGCCGCGCAGGCCGTACACCGCGCCCGAGATCGTCGCGGTCCTGCTGCGCACCGCGCACGGCACCAGCTACGGCGGCCCGCGCCTCGGCGCCGCGGCGTTCCGGCGCCGGGTCCGGCTCGCGGTCGGGCTGATCCTCGACGGCGCCGCGCGGGCCTGAGAATCTGTCATCGCGTTCGAAGTGCGCCGGTTCCGGATGAGACCGAGCCGCGCGTCCTCGCGCGGGGCCGATCGATCGCACGAGGACCTCGAAGCAAAGGCCTGCCAGGTTCCGCGCATCGAACCGGCCGCGCGCCGGGCGCCGCGAGAACGGTCGGGCGCAGCAGCGGGCCCGGGGCGGGTTGCGCGCGGCGCGGCCACACGTGCAGCGCGGCGGGTGCGGTACCGTGGCCAATGCGCGGCGAACCGCTGAGCGTCGAGGCGTTGTCCGACATCACGAGCAGCGCGACGCGCTGGGAGCTCGCGCCGCGGCGGCCGATCGTCGCGCTGGCGTTCACGGGCACGTACCGCGACGGCTCGCGCGGCTCGCCCGACGCCGCGCGCATGCGCGCGCACGTCGCGGCGGCGATCGAAGCCTGGGCCCCCGACGGCATCGTGCTGGACTTCGCGGCGCTGCGCTATCGCTGGGGCGATGGGCTGATCGGGGTGTTCGAGACGGTGAGCCGAGGCGCGCTGGTCCCGCGGCCGAGTGCGATCGTGCGAGGTCCCGACTCCGCGGCCGGGCTCGGCAGCCTCTGCTCGAGCGAGGCGCTGTTCGACGACCTCGAGACAGCGGTGCGGTCGGTCAACGACGAGCTGATGCGCCGCCGCGACGAGGAGGCGCGGATCGAGGACCGGCTCGCGATGGCGATCGTGATCAGCGAGCGGCTCGGGATCCAGGACGCGCTCGCGGTCGCGGCGCGCGCGCCGACGGCGTACACCGAGCACCACCTGCACGACTGGGTGACGCGGCTCTGGCAGATCGACGTCGCGCGCGTCGAGATCTACCGCGGCTCGGACGACGACCTGGCGTGGGCGGCGGCGCTGCCGGGCGCGCTCGCGATCGCCCACGCCGGACACGCGCGCGCCGCGGTCGCGCTGCGTCCGGCGGCGGAGTGGCCGCTGCGCCTGACCTCCACGCCGCGCTGGTAGCGCGCAGCCGCCGCTACCCGCGCAGCAAGCGCGTGAGCTTGTTGCGACTGATGCCGAGCGCGCGCGCGGCCGCCGACTGGTTGCCGCCCGCGCGCGTGACGGCCTCGCGCGCCCAGCGACGCTCGACCTCGTCGAGGGTGAGATCGCCGGGTAGCGTGACGTCGGCGATCGGCCCGACCGCGGCGCGGGTCGCGGTCGTGCGCACCGGCGCGCTCTCGATCTCGTCGGGCGGATCGACGTCGGCGAGCGCGAGCGCGTCCTCGTCGATGATGCCGTCGGGCGCGAGCACGACGGCGCGCTCGATCGCGTGCTCGAGCTCGCGGACGTTGCCGGGCCAGGGGTGGGCGATCAGCGCGGCGCGCGCATCGTCCGAGATCCGGACATCGGTCCGGCGGTACTTGCGGGCGTACAGCGTCGCGAAGTGATCGGCGAGGTCGCCGATGTCGTCGGCGCGGGCGCGCAGCGGCGGCAGCTCCAGCTCGACGACGCGCAGGCGGTAGTAGAGATCGCTACGGAACTGGCCGGCGCGCACCAGCTCGGCGAGATCGCGGTTGGTCGCGGCGACCAGCCGTACGTCGGCCTCGAGGCTGTCGCGCCCGCCGACGCGCTCGAACCGGCGCTCCTGCACGAACCGCAAGAGCTTGCCCTGGAGCTCCAGCGGCAGCTCGCCGATCTCGTCGAGGAACAGCGTGCCGCCCGCGGCTGCCTCGACCTTGCCGATCACGCGGCTGTCGGCGCCGGTGTACGCGCCACGCTCGTGACCGAACAGCTCGCTCTCGACCAGCCCGGCGGGCAGGGTCGTGCAGTCGACCGCGACCAGCGGGCCGTCGACGCGCGCGCTGTTGACGTGGATCGCGCGCGCGATGAGGCCCTTGCCGGTGCCGGTCTCGCCGCGCACCAGCACCGTCGCGTCGGTCGCCGCGGCGCGCACGACCAGGTCGTAGATCGCGCGCATCGCCGCCGATCGGCCGATGACGTGGTTGAAGCGACCGCGCACGGCCACGCCGCCCGGGCCGCTGCGCAGGCTGGTGTACTCGAGCGCGCGCGCGATCTGCTCGGCCAGGACGGCCGCGAACTCCTCGTCGGCGGCGGTGAACGCGCCGCCGCGCTTGTTGAGCACCTGGATGACCGCGATCGGCGCGCCCGCGCGCACGACCGGCACCGCCAGCACCGAGCGGGTCTGGTAGCCGGTCTTGCGATCGAGCTCGGGCGCCCACCGCGGATCGCCGGGCGCGTCGGCGAGGTTGACCACCGCGCCGGTCGCCGCGACGTGACCCGCGAGCCCGCGCCCCGCGGGCAGGCGCAGCTCGTCGTCGAGCGCGGTCGCGACCCCGGAGCGCAGCTCGCCGGTCGCGCCGTCGACGAGCCACAGGGTCGCGCGGTCCGCGCCCATCGCGGTCGCGACGCGCGACGCGAACATCGCGAGCAGGGCATCGAGCTCGACCTCGCTGGCGATCAGCGCGCCGAGGTCGGCGAGCAGCTCGAACTTGCGGCCGTGCTCGCTCATGGATCCGCGCCGGAGCGCGACGCCGAGCATACCCCGTCAGGCCGCCTCGGCGGCGACCTCGCCACCGACCTCGACGATCATGCCCTCGCGCGCCGCGACGGTCGCGGCGAACCCGCCCCGCGCCCGCGCCTCGATCTCGGCCACCGCGTCGTCGGACCGGCGCGGGTCGTGGTGGAACAGCGCGAGCTGGCCGACGCCCGCGAGCTTCGCCAGCTCGGTCGCCGCCTGCCAGGTCGAGTGGCCCCAGCCGACCTTCTGCGGATACTCCTCGGGCGTGTACTGCGCGTCGTAGATGAGCAGATCGGCGCCCGCCGCGAGCTTGCGCAGCGCCGGGTCCACGCACGCGTAGTGCTCGGTGTCGGTCGCGTACACCACGCTGCGCCCGTTGCACTCGATCCGGTAGCCCCACACCGGATCGGGATGGTTGAGGCGCGCCATCGTCACGATCGCCGCGCCGACCTCGAAGCGATCGCCGGCCCGCGCGTCGCGCGCGCTGACCGCGGCCGGCAGCTCGTCCCACTCGACCGGAAAGAACGGCGCGGTCATCTGGCGACGCATGACCTCCTCGAGCGGCATGACGCCGTTAGGCCCCGACACGACGTTGACCTGATGACCGGGGACGTAGATCGGCGCGAAGAACGGCAGGCCGTGGATGTGATCCCAGTGGACGTGCGACAGCAGGATCGTGGTCGCGCTCGGGCCGGTCGCGACCAGCCGATCGCCGAGCGCGCGCAGGCCGCTACCGGCGTCGAGCACGATGCGGGTGTCCCCGCACATGACCTCGACACACGAGGTGTTGCCACCGACCCGCGCGGTGGCGGCACCGGGCGACGCGAGCGAACCGCGGACACCGTGGAACTGGACAGCGAGCTTGGTCATTCGATCCCTCCGTGGACGGAGGGGACCTATTGCAGCTCCGGGGCCAGGGGCGGACGCGAGCAACAACGGGCACTTGCGCCCCGTTCGATCGCGCGGTGCTCCGTTCGGGAGCACCGCGCCGGAGCGCCATCCTGGAGCGGCATCGCGGGCCGGATCCGGTGCGCGGCTACTCCACGAACATGCAGTAGCCGCAGGCGCCATCGTC
This sequence comes from Deltaproteobacteria bacterium, assembly GCA_021413675.1. Taxonomy (GTDB): domain Bacteria; phylum Myxococcota_A; class Polyangia; order Haliangiales; family Haliangiaceae; genus JAIOQA01. The sequence continues at coordinate 6,072 of JAIOQA010000423.1, forward strand.
GGAGGTCGATTCCTTCGACGACACCAGCGTCCAGCGCCGACCGATCGCGAGCTCGACCTCCAGCCGATGATCGCGGCAGCCGCGCTCGCACCGCAACGCACGACAGCGCACGTGGAGGCTGGCATCCGCGACGCGCACCCCGCACCGCCGCGCGTCGATCGGCACCACGGGGTGGCGCACCAGCCGCCGCAGCTCGCGCGCGACCCGCGCGGTGGTCGGCACCTGCGCGGCCTGCGCCGCGGTCATCGCGCCGTCAGCGATCAGCATGTCGACCAGCGTCCTGCGCAGCGGCGCATCGTCGGTGATCAGGTAGTACCAGGCGAGCTCGTCGCGTCGCGCGACATCGGCGCTGGCCGCCAGCGCCTGCGCCGCGGTCCGTCGATCGGCGACCGGCGCATCGAGGTTGGCCAGCACGCTCAGCCCATCCGGCGCGGCCTGCGACGTCGCGGCGATGGCGAGCACGAGCACCGCGAGGATCCGCATGGGCGGTGGAGTCTCAGGTGCCCGATCGTGACGCTACGGCGGTCGGTCACGCCTCGGGGCGCTTGCCGCGGCGGAGGCCCTTCAGGAGGTTGAGCAGATCCTTGGCCGTGGCCCGGCAGACCACCAGCGCCACCGCGACGTAGGCGAGGCCGCCGATCGCGATCTCGATCAGCAGCTCGAGCCACGGCGTGTTGAGGGCGACACCCCAGCGGAACGCGAGCACCGCCGCGGTCATCGCCGCGCAGGCGATCAGCGGCTCGAAGAACCCGAGGAAGATGCGCCAGCGCGCCGCCGCGCCGTGCACGACCAGGAACACGCCGATGACCGCCGACGAGCCGAACGCGATGCCGACGCCCGAGGCCGCCCACAGGAGGCCGAAGCGCGACAGCACCGCGATCGAGCCGAGCAGCACGAAGAGCTTGGAGATCTCGAGCCACATGAGGCTCGAGGTCCGCTCGCCGGCTTCCATGTACGTCGACACGACCCAGGTGATCGGACGGAACACCGAGACCACCGACAGCACCGTCAAGAGCGGCGCGACGCCGCGCCAGTCGGGCGCGAGCAGCGTGCGCACGAGCGGCTCGGCAACCAGGCCAAGGCCGATCGCCATCGGGAAGATGATCAGGGACAGGAGCGCGGTGGCGCGCTCGAGGGCGCGCGGCCGGCGCTCGGGCTCGAGCCGCGAGAACGACGGCAGGAGCACCGACGACAGCTGCTCGCCCACGTGCACCGCCGGTACGTCCGCGAGGTTGTAGGCCATGCCGTAGAGGCCGACCGCGCCCGCGTCGAAGAACTTCGAGATCATCAGGTTGTCCCAGTAGCGCGAGGCGTTGTGGGCGACCTGCTGGAACGCGAGCGGGATGCCGAACCGCGCCATGTCGCGGAACCGATCGAGGCGCAGCCGACACGGCGTGAGCCAGCTGCGGAAGCCAGCGACCGAGATCACGAGCGCGACCGAGACCGAGGACTGGGCCACGTTGCCCCACACGATCGACTCCGCGCCCCAGCCCTGCGAGGCCAGGCCGACCGACACGACGGCGTAGGTGATCTCACCGGCGGCCGCGGCGAGCCCGACCGCGCGGAAGTGCATGTTGCGGATCAGGACCTTCTCGGGGACCGAGCCGATGCGCCGGATGAAGAACGACAGCGCCATGCCCGGCACGTACCGCGCCGCGTCGGGTGCGTTGAACCACGGCGTCATGTAGCCACCGAACAGCGCGATGAGACCGAGCCCGAAGCTCGCCAGCGCCAGGTGGGCGACGGTGGTGTGGAACGTCACCTCGGCCGAGTCGTCGCCGCGCCCGCGGACGATCACGTACTGGTTGAAGCCCCAGATCGTCAGCCAGTTGGCGGTCAGCACGATGATGGTGGCGTCGTTGACCTCGCCGACCAGGTCCTTGCTGAGGAACCGGGTCATGATCAGCGTGCCCGCGACGCCGATGGCGCGCGCGCCCAGGCTAGTCGCGATGGTCCAGACGGCGCCGCGCGCGGCTTTCTGCGAGAGGGTGTCGGTCACCGGAGGACGAAGCGTAACTGTGTCCCGAGCGCGGCGTGAGCCCCATCGTCCGCGAAGATCACGCCACCGCGCACGATGTCCCATTCGAGGGCGTTCTTGCCCAGGCTCACCGCCACCGGGAGCGACCACTCGATCCGGGTCGCGTTCAGCCGGCCGGAGCCGGTCGACCACGCGATCTCGGGCAGGAGCGCGCCGACCAGCGACGGCGTCCGCCAGTCGCCGTGGATCTGGCGCAGGACCGGGCGCAGCCCGACGACGATGCCCGCCCCATCGCGGGTGTGATTCAGGCGCACGGTGACATCGGCGCCGCGCTCGTCGCCGATCTTCCAGTCACCGCGCGCGCGCCCGGTTAGCACGCCGCCGCTCGACGGATCGGTCCAGCGCTCGGTGCGGCGATGGTGGTAGCCGAGGCCGAGGGTCGCGAAGGTCTCGTTGCTCGCGGCGTAGCGGCCGAGCCCGCCGCCGACCTGGGCCTCGAACAGCCAGCGATCCTTGATCGTGCGCACCGGCAGCGGCGGCGGCGGCGGCAGCGCTGGCGGTGGCGGTGGCGGTGGCGGCTGGCGCATCACCTCGTCGCAGCACGGCGGCGGCGGCGGCACCTCGGCGCAGCACGGCGGCGGCGGCGGCGGTTGATGCGGCGACGGCAGCTCCTGCGCCTCGTACAGCAGGTCGTCGGGCAGCTCCAGCGGCGGCCGGCGCTGCTCGGGGTGAGCCTGCGCGCGCGCGCCCATGGCCACGACCAGCGAGATGGCGATCAGGATCCGCATCGGGGCGGGAACGCACGGCCGCCGCCGATGAGTCTACACGGCGCGCGCGATCGCCGCGAAATGCTCGGCCAGGCGGCGGTGGCCGCGGACCGGTGCGATCGCGTCGTGATCGGCGAGCGCGGCCATGAACCCTGCGAATTGACTCATGCGGGGATGGATCGGACGGAGGGCGAGCGCGCCCGCGCGCACCAGCCAGGTCGGGATCCTCCGGATGCGCGGCGGGCGGCCGAGCGCCGCGAACGCCAGCTCGGCGAGCTCGCGCCGGGTCATGACGTCCGGCCCACCCGCGGCGATCTCGAGCGCGGGCTCGGCGGCGAGCGCGGCGTCGAGGCAGAGCGCGGCGAGGTCCTGATCGGCGATCGGGTTGGTGCGCGCGCGGCCATCGCCGATCTCGGGGAACGCGCCCCGCCGCGCGAGCTCGACGAACGATCCCAGCGCCGAGAAGAAGCCGGTCGGCCGCACCACCGCCCACGGCATGGCGCCGTCGCGCATGTAGTCGACGACGCGCTCGTGCGCGGCGACGTAGCCGACGCCGCGCATCGCCGGCGGATGATGGACCGAGACGTAGATCGCGCGCCCGACGCGGGCCGCCGCCGCCGCCGCGAACAGCGTGCGGTTGATCGGCCCGTCGACGCCCGCATAGCTGCGCCAGCCGCGCAGCCCGGGAAGCACCGACGCGCCCGCGCACGACAGCACGAGGTCCGCGCCGGCCACCGCGCGCGCCGCGGTCGCCGGATCGCGCGCATCCCCGACGGTGATCGCGATCCGATCGCGCAGCGCTGGCGCGAGCCGCGCGGGATCGCGGACCAGCGCGCGGACGGCGAGGCCCCGGCCGAGCGCCTCGATCGTGATCGCGCGGCCCAGCGCACCGGTGGCCCCCGCGATGGTGAGCAGCATGCGCATCGGATGCGCACGGTGACGCGCGCGCTGCGCGGCAGGTCGTCGCAGCGCGTGGGACGGGCGACTCGCGAGGCTACGCGTAGCGGACGTTGGTGATCGTGTACGTCATCTCGCCCGCCGGGCGAATCACGGTGACGTCGTCGCCCAGGCGCTTGCCGATCAGCGCGCGCGCGACCGGCGAGTCGACGCTGATCCAGCCCTTGCCGTGCTCGGTCTCGTCGGCGCCGACGATCCGCCACTCCGCGGTGGTGCCGTCCTCGTCCTCGACGGTGACCCACGCGCCGAAGTGGACCTTCTTGGGATCGCGCGGGATCTCGTCGACGACGATCAGATCGTCGATGCGCTTGCCGAGCCAGCGCACGCGCGCGTCGATCTCGCGCAGCCGCCGCTTGCCGTAGATGTACTCGGCGTTCTCCGAGCGATCGCCTTGCGCGGCGGCGTCGGCGACCTCGTTGGTGACCCGCGGCCGCTCGACGGTCCAGAGCTGCTCGAGCTCATCGCGCAGGCGCTTGGCGCCGTCCGGCGTGATGTAGTTCGAGCTCTTCGGTCTCGGCTTGCGATCGCGAATGCCCATGGGAGGCCGCACCCTAGCATCCCCGCGGGGCCCCACGCGGAGGCGCCGCAGCCGCCCGGAGGCCCCCTCACTGCCGACGCCGGAGTATGCTGCGCCCGCCGTGGCTCGCGACTTCCTGATCATCCTCGCGCTCATCTTCGCGAACGGCCTGTTCGCGGGCGCGGAGATCGCGCTCCTGAGCGTCCGCAAGACCCGCATCACCGAGTACGCGCGGCGCGGTGATCGCCGCGGCCTCGCGGTCCAGGCGCTGCGCAACCAACCCGAGCGGTTCCTCGCGACCGTGCAGATCGGCCTGACCGTCATCGGCACCGCGGCCGCGGCGTTCGGCGGTCACTCGATCGCGCAGTCACTCGAGCCCACGATGCGCGACATCGGCATGGGCGAGTACGCCGGCACCGCCGGTTTCGTGTTCGTGATCGCGATGATCTCGTTCTTCGAGCTGGTGCTCGGCGAGCTCGTGCCCAAGTCGCTGGCGCTGCGCTACTCCGACTCGTACTCGTTCGTCGCCGCGCGGCCGGTGCTGTTCCTGTCGCAGGCGATGCGGCCGCTGGTGTGGTTCGTGACCGGCGCGTCGAACGTGGTGCTGCGACTGTTCGGCGATCGCACGACCTTCACCGAGTCGCGGCTGTCGAAGGACGAGCTACAGCAGCTGGTCGAGGAGGCCGCCAAGACTGGCTCGGTCGATCCGCGCGCCAGCGAGATCGCGTCGCGCGCCCTCGGCTTCGGCGAGGTCACCGTCGCCGAGGTGATGGTGCCGCGATCGCGCGTCGTCGCGATCCGGCGCGGCGCGCCCAACGACGAGCTGCAGCGCGTGATCCTCGAGGAGGGCCACAGCCGTATGCCGGTCTACGACGGCAGCGTCGACAACATCGTCGGCTACGTCGTCGCGCGCGACGTGCTCGCGCTGGCCTGGGAGCAGGGCCTGATCGTGCTCGAGGACATCCTCCGCCCGGCATACAAGGTCGGCGACGGCACGCGCGCGCTCGATCTCCTGCGCGAGATGCAGCGCCGGCGCGTCCAGATGGCGGTGGTGACCGACGATGGCGGCGGCCTCGCCGGCCTGGTGACGATCGAGGATCTCGTCGAGGAGCTGGTCGGCGACATCTTCAGCGAGGACGACGTCCCCGTCGCGTTCTTCACGCGCGAGCCCGGCGGGACCTCGCTGGTGCAGGGCTGGGCGCCGGTGCGCAAGGTCAACCGCGAGCTCGACGTCGACCTGCCCGTCGGCCGCGATCGCACGACGATCGCGGGCCTCTGCATGTCGCTCGCGCAGGCGATCCCGCAGGCCGGCGAGCGCCTGACCACGGAGGACGGCACCGTGCTTGAGATCGTCGAGGCCTCGCCGCGCCGCGTACGAAAAGTGCGCATCCATCCGGTGCCGCATCCGGAGGGCGAGGTGTCGACGATGACGACGACCGGTAGCGGCCACGTCTGACGCGCGTCACCGGAATTTTCCTCGCTCGCACGATAGGCGCGCGGCGCTCGTGAGGCGCGCGTGAGTCGGTGATCCGCGGACCGCGCGCGTTCGTATCCCGTCGAATGGATTCGACGTCGCAACCGGCGTACCGTAACGATCACCAAGCCAAGGGGGCACAATGAAGAAACTCGCTTATGCAGCGGGAATGGCCACGCTCGGCCTCGCCGCGACCTACGCGCTCGTCGGGCGCGCGCCTGAGAGCCAGGCGGCCGATCACAAGGACTCGGACGCGCTCGCGATGGCCGCCAATCACGCGGCGGACCTCAACGACGTCTACGCGTGGATGACCGCGGACGCGAGCAAGGTCAACCTCGTGATGACCGTCGCGCCGTTCGCGGCTGCGGGCGACACGTTCGGGACGGACATCTTGTACGCGTTCCACGTGAACGCGCAGGCGTTTGGAAGCATGACGCCTGACCCCGAGACCAAGATCATCTGCAAGTTCGCCAGCAACACCAGCGTGCAGTGCTGGGTTGGCGCGAACGAGTACGTGTCGGGAGATCCGTCGGCCGCCGCCGGGATCTCGTCGACGGACGGCAAGGTGAAGGTGTTCGCCGGGCTCCGCGCCGATCCGTTCTTCTTCAACCTCGATGGGTTCAAGCACACCGTTGCGACCGTGCAGGGCGCGACCTTGCCCCCCGATGATGGCAAGGGTTGCTACAACCTCGGCGCGCTCGGGCCCACCGTGGCCGGGCTCCTGAGCAAGGACACTGCAGGCACCGCTGCCGGCACCGACACGTTCGCCGGCGCGAAGACGCTCGCGATCGTCGTGCAGGTCGACAAGACGCTCTTGACCGCGACCGGCAAGCCGATCCTGTCGGTCTGGGCCTCCACCAACCAGCCGGGCGCCTGAGGAGGCAAGGACCATGAAGATCAACACGCTCCTCCTCGCCTCGCTCGCCTCGCTCGGGCTCTTCGCCTGCGGCGACGACGTCAACAAGACCATGGTCGACGCCAAGCCGCAGACCGACGCCAACACCACCCCCGACGCGTTCGTGCAGCCCGCCGCGCCGACGCTCGGCACGCAGGTCGATCGCCTCGGTCGGCCCGCGATCAACACGGCGCTGAACCACACCTTCGACCCGGACGCCGCCCGCAAGCAGGCTGCGAAGGACGCGTACAACGCGGCGGCCAATCCCGCAACCTGGGCCACCACCGCGCTCGGCACCGGCGATGTCGTCGTCACGCAGTTCGAGACGAACCTGGGCATCATCGACAGCCTGGACTCCTCGGCGACTGTCGATGGGTGCTCGGACGGCCACCACCCGCCGTTCTACACGGCGGCAGCCGACAAGACGGCGTACCAGACTCTCGCGGGTGCGCTCGCCAACGACGCGCTGTTGCTTAACACCGCCTCGGGCACGTGTGCTCCGGCTGCGAGCCCGCGCCAGGGGTACCTCGCGGTCGAGGGAGCGATGGCAACCAGCACTGCGCCGATGTCTTGCGGTGGCCGCGCACCGACGTACGACGTGATCGACATGAGCTACACCGTGCTGGCCGCCGGCATCGGTCCTGCACTCAGCACGACCACGTGGGTCTCCGACGGCGTCGACACAAAGGGTACGGGCGCGGCGAACAACACCGACTTCCCGTTCCTCGCCGCTCCGTGAGTAGCGACACGTGACGTCCCGCGCGACGACCCGAGCCGGAGGCCTCCTCCTGATCCTGGTCGCCGCGTGCGGCACGAGCAACTCCGAGCCGCCGACCGTCGCTATCCGCGACGCCGGCGGCTCGACCGTTTTCGACGCGCGATCCAGCGATGCGATCGCGGATCTCGGCGTGCCGCTGCCGCGCACCGAGCGCGCCGACGCAGCGATGGGGTCGATCGCGGCGCGCATCCTCGACTACGCGCGGACCGCCCAGACGCAACCCTCGTTCCTCGAGATGATCGTGCCGATGTACCTGGTGCACGCGCAGGTCACCGGTCGCGTCGACGACTACGTCGGCGCCGATCTGGCGAGCGAGGCGTGGGTCGCGCAGGGCCCATCGACTCCGGATCCGCACCGGCTCCGTGCACGGGTGCTGACCACGCTGCACCGGTTCGATAAGGCAGCGGCCGAGCTCGACACCGCCGTGAAGCTCGGCGCATCGCCGGCCGAGGTCGCCGACCAGCGGACCGCGCTCGCCGCGGCCCGCGGCGTCTCACCGGAGGCGTTCGCGCGCGCCGAGCGGGTCGCGCGCGACGCGCCGGGCATGGTCTCGATCGCGGACTACGCCATCGCGCTCGCGGAGCGTGACCAGCTCGACCGCGCCCTCGCGCTCATGCCCACGGGCCTGCGCGACGTTCGCGATCCGTCGGTGATCCCGGTGGCGTGGTTCCTGTTCCAGTGGGCGCGGCTCGCCGAGGACCACGGCGATCGCGTCAAGGCGCGAGCGCTGTACGCGGAGACGTACCGTCGCCTGCCGCGCTACGGCGAAGCCGGCCGCCACCTCGCCGCGATGATGATCGAGGCCGATGACCTCGATGGCGCGCGCGCGATCCTGACCTCGCTCGCCGCCGCCGATCCTCATCCTGAAACCACCGCGATGCTCGCCGATTGCGCGATCCGCGCGCACGATCCGAACGCACAGGCGCTCGTCGCCGAGGCCAGTGCCGGCTGGGAGCGCTACCTCGCGCGCTACCCGGCGGCGTTCTCCGATCATGCGGCGCGGTTCTACCTCGGCGTGGGCGCCGATCCGGAGCGGGCCTACGCGCTGGCGACCGCGAACCGCGCGAACCGCGCGACCGCCGAGGCCATGGCACTGCTCGTCGAGGCTGCCCTCGCGACCCATCGGAACGCCGAGGCCTGCGCCGCGGCCGACCAGATCGTCGCGATCGGTCCGGCGCCTCGTCGGTTTCGGTTCGCCGCCTGGAAGGCGTACCAGGCGTGCGGTCGGTCGGATGACGCGACCGCCCTCGGCCGCGCCCTCGGCATCTGAGCGCCGACCACCTCCGCCGACCGCGTCCCAACCTGGTTGCCGTCAGAATTCCAGGTAACGGCGACGATCCAGGCCCGGGGCTGACCGCCGCTGACCGGACCGACGCCCGGCTCTGGCCTCGCCTGACCTCACGCCACCCCGCCGGTGTCCGGCCGGCGCCCACGGCATCGCCACCGACCAGCAGCGAGCCGCCTCGCGATCGTCGACCGGCGCGCAGCGACGGTGTAGTATGGGGAGGTCAATGCCCGTGATCGCACGCGACGCGGTCGCCTCCGACCAGCTCGTCTACGCTTGGCCGTTCCCGATCAACGGCTCGGCCGACGTCTCGTGCGGCGAGGACGAGGTCGTCGTGATGTGCCCGGCGTGGACGGTCGGCGATCGCCTGGGCCCCGGACGCCACGCGTGGCGCACGCCGAGCCCGGGCCAGCCGTCGAACGCGTACTTCGTGCTCACCGCGCCGGTCGAGGCGCCGTTCGAGATGTCGATCTCGTTCGCGATGCCCAACAACGGCGCGCAGGTGCGGCTCCGCGCCGCCGGCAGCATGCTCGTTCGCTGCGCCGACGCCGGCCTGCTGGTCGCGCAGTTCGTGGGCCTGCCGTTCGATCGCCTCAACGACGGGATCTTGCACAGCGTCTCGCAGAGCGTGTCGCGCCTGCTCGGCCGCGTGCTCGCGCGCCGCGTCGTCATGGCCGGCACCCCGCTCGCGGTCAGCGACCCGAGCATGCTGCAGTCGATCGCCGAGGAGCTGGTCGCCTACAACCCGACCGGCGGCGCGGTCTTCGGCATCGAGTTCGTGCGCTTCAACCAGCTCGCGATCCAGGTCGACGACGCCGGCGCATGGGACACCTCGCAGTCGTCCAACGGCTGGATGATGGCCCAGGCCAACCAGGTCAAGAGCCAGCCGGTGATGATGTCGAGCTCGCAGGGCCTCGTCGCCTCCGGCGAGATCCGCTCCGCCGAGGTCATCTCGCCCGCCACCGCCGGCGCCGCCGCTTCCGGCGAGATCGCGCCGCGCTCCACCACGATCCCGCCACCACCCGCGATGGACGAGCCACCGTCGCTGCCCGCCGGCTCGCGCGTGCTCGTCGCCGGCCCCGACGGCCGCCTGCACGCCGCCGTCGTGCGCCAGCACATGAGCGGCTACTACGAGCTCGAGATCGGCGCCAACGGCGAGACCGTCTGGGTGCCGATGGCGCAGGTCCTGCCCGAGTCGTAGCCGGACGCTGCCCGACACTCTCGGCCTGAGATCGACAGGCAGCTGTTGGACGCTACTTGTCGATCGCATTCAGCGGACTGCTACAGCGAACTCTGCTGGCCAAAATACTCGCTGGCAGAGTCGGAGTTCACGGTCAGGTCGACGCCATTGTTGGGTGCTCCGTTCGCACCGTAGTAGACTTGAGCGTAGCCGCCGCTCGCGGAGCCGCCCAGGGTGCTACCGACGGCCATTTCGGCCACACCATCCCCGTTGACGTCGCCGCCGCCCGTCACCGAATCGCCTAGCTGCAACGCGAGGCTCGGGGTCGTGCCAATCGAAGTGCCGCCGGAAATCACCCAGGACTTCGCGCTGCCCGGATTCGTGCTGTCGCCGACGAGCACATCATCGAAGCCGTCTCCGTTCACGTCGCCCACGGCGCTACGCGTGTAGCCCCATTTGGTACCTGTGTATGTCGCTGGCGGATTCAAGCTGGTCTCGCCGGCGGGTCCGCTGGGCGAGCCGAGGTTGACCACGACGGAGTACGAATTGCATTGGATCGCGCAGACTGCTCGGCCGATCAAGAGATCCTCGTAGCCGTCGCCATTCATGTCCCCTGCCGAAGTCATTCCTCCACCGCTGAGGCTCACTGCGGAGGTCGCAGCCGGCCCACTGGAACTCCCCATATACAGATTGGCGACACCAGTTCCATTCGCCGATCCACTTATCTCAAGGTCTGCGAACCCATCGCCATTGGTATCTGCGGCAGCCAGTCCGCTACCAATGGCAAAGAACTGCGGGTTGGTACCATTGTAAGTCTGATCCGGCACCAGATCGAACGTCGCACTCCCAAAGTAGATTCCGACTCGCCCGCTGTAGTTATCAGCCGCAGTGGCGGACACTACGAGATCATCGTAGCCGTCGCCGTTGAAGTCACCGGTCGTCAGTTGGGTGCCGAGACCGTCATTGAGGGTCTGAACCATGGTCTTGTCCGCGACGACATCGAAGTTCGCCGAGCCGTAGTAGACGCTCACCTGCCCAACGTTGACGCTGGCTGCCAGTGTCAGGTCGGAGAACCCGTCACCGTTCACATCTCCCGTAGTGAGCTGGGTTCCGATTTGCTGGTCCGAGGCGGCGCCGAGGATTCGTTTCGTGGATGCAGTGGCAAAGCTAGGCCCGAAGAATACGTAGACTTTTCCAGCGCTCGAGAGACCGCTCGCGGTCGCGAACGGTGCTGCCACCACCAGATCCGCGTACCCATCGCCGTTGAAGTCGTGGTCGCTGCGTCCCACGTTGACCATGTACGGGTTCGAGTACGCGGAGCACGGCGCACCGGAGCACGCGCGCACGCGCCAGTAGTAGCGGGTGCCCTTCGGGACGGTCGTGCTGATTGCGAGATCCGCCGCGGGCTGGAAGGTCAGCGGCGTCAGGCCGGCGACCGTCGTGACGCCCGTGGCGAAGGTCTTGTCGCTGGAGTACTGCAGGTCGTAGGTCAGGCCGTGGGTGCCCTGCACGGTCGCCGGGCGCCAGGTGAACTTGGGCTTGCGCGTGCCCGCGGCGATCGCCGAGCCGACGTAGGCGCCGTTCAGCGGGCGCGCGAGCTGCGGCACGGTCGGCGTGAAGTCGTCGTCGGTGACGGCGACCGACACCAGGCCCTGCATCGCACCGGCGCTGGCCGCGGTGATCACCGTCGAGCCGGCGATCGTGTCGGCGTCATCGACGGCAGTCACGGTCACGGTCTGCGCCGTGGCGTAGTTCGCGGCAGTGAACATCAAGGACGCGGGCGACACGGTCGCGACCGCGGTGCTGCCCGAGGTGAGGCTCACCGTCACCGAGCCGGACGGCGCGTACGCGAGGGACACGGCGAACGTCTTGGTCGTGCCCTCGGTCAGCGCCAGGGTCGCGGGCGCGACCTGCACCGCCTGGACGTCGTCGTCGGTGACCGTCACCGCGACGTTGAGGTCGGCGAGGCCCGGCGCGGTCAGCTTCACGTTGCCGGTCTCGTTGGCGACGTTGTTGTCCTGCGCGCCGGTGACGGCGACGTTCTGATCGACGCTCCAGTTCGCGGTCGTGAAGGTCAGGGACGAGCTCCCCACGGTCGCGACCGCTGTGCTGGAAGAGGCCACGGACACGACGACGTCGCTGAGCGGCTGCGCCGTCAGGTGGACCGCCATGTTCTTGGACTGGCCTTCGGTCACCGTCACGGGCGAGGCCGCGATGGCCAGCGTATCGTCGTCGGTGACGGCCACCGAAACCATCCCCGGCGTCGCGCCCGCGCTGCTCGCGGTGATCCCCGTCGAGCCCGCAACGGCGTCAGCGTCGTTCACGGCGGTCACCGTCACGGTCTGCGCGGTCCCGTAGTTGGCCGCGGTGAAGTTCAACGTCGCCGCCGACAGCGTCGCGACGGTGGCGCTGCCCGACGCCAGGTTGACGGTCACCGACGCTGACGGGATGTACTTGAGGGTCACGTCGAAGGTCTTCGTGGTGCCCTCCGTCATCGCCAGGCTGGCCGGTGCGACCTGCACGACCTGGGTGTCATCGTCGTTGACGTTCGCGGTCACCGACGGGATCACGAGGCCCGTCGACGTCAGCGTGATCGCGACCGACTCGCTGGCGAGGTCGTTGTCCTGCACACCGGTCAGCGTGACCGCCTGATACGCGTTCCAGTTGGCCGTCGTGAACGACAGGCTCGCGGTCGTCGGGCTGACGGTCACCGCACCCATGTCGGTCGAGGCGATCGCCACCGTTACCGTGGCTGCGGGCTGCGCGGTCAGCTTGACCTGGAACTGTCCGCTCGCGCCCTCGACCAGGCTGACCGTCGACAGATCGGTCACGACGCCGAGGGTGTCGTCGTCGACGACGGTCACGGCGGCGTTCACATCGGCCAGGCCCGTCGCGGTCAGCTTGACGTTGGCGCTGTCGTTGGAGGTGTTGCTGTCCTGCGCGCCGGTGACGGGCACTGTCTGATCCGTGCTCCAGTTCCCGGCCGTGAACACGAGCGACGAGACTCCGACGGTCGCAACTGCGGCGTTCGTCGACGCGACGGCCACGGTGACGTCGGCCGGCGGCTGCGCCGTCAGGTGGACCTTCATGTTCAGGGACTGGCCCTCGGTCACGGTCACCGGGGACGCTGCGATACCGAGGACGTCATCATCGGTGACCGTGACGTTGACGGTCGCCGGAGTCGATGCCGGCGCGCTCGCGGTCACCGTCGCGGTCGCCGGCGCGGCATCGGCATCCTGCACACCGGTCACCGTCACGAGCTTGCCGGTGGCGTAGTTCGTGGCGTCGAGCATGATGCTTGCGGGCGACACGGTCGCGCCGGCGTTGTCGGACGCCAGCGACACCGTCGTGGCCGCGAGCGGGATGTACTTGAGCGAGACCGTGAACGTGCCGGTCGCGCCCTCGGTGACGCCGAGCGTCCCCGCGCTCACCTGCACGACCTGCGAGTCGTCGTCGGCGACGTTCGCGGTCACCGACGGGATCACGAGGCCCGATGACATCAGCGTGATCGCGACCGATTCGCTCGCGAGATCGTTGTCCTGCACGCCGGTCACGGTCACCGTCTGATACGCGCTCCAGTTCGCCGACGTGAACGACAGGCTCGCCGGGCTGACCGTCACCGCACCCGCATCCGTGGACGCGACCGCCACCGTGACCGTCGTCCCCACCGCGGGCTGCGCGGTCAGCTTCACCTTGAACGGCCCGCTGCCGCCCTCGGCGAGGCTGACCGTCGCCAGATCGGTCGCGACGCCGAGCGTGTCGTCGTCGGTGACCGTCACCGCGAAGGTCTTGTTGCCACCGGGCCCACTCACCGTGATCGTGACGCTCTCGTTGGCCGTGTCGGTGTCGGAGACACCGGTGACGACCGCGTCCTGGTACTGGTTCCAGTTGAGCGAGGTGAACACCAGCGACCCGGTGACCGTCGCCGCGCCCGGATCGCTCGAGCTCAGCGTGACGGTCGTATCGACCAGCGGCTGCGCGGTCAGGCGCACGCCGACCGTGCCCGAGCCAGCCTCGCCGATCGCCAACGACGGCGCGGCCAGCGTGACTCCGAGGGTGTCGTCGTCGGTGACGGTGACCGCGACCTGCGCGGTCGCGCCGCCGCTGGTCGCCGAGATCGTCGCGGTCGACGGCGCGGCGTCGGGGTCCTGCACGCCGGTGACGGTCACCGGCTTGCCGGTTGCGTAGCTGGTCGCGTCGAGCGTGACGCTCGCCGGCGACACCGTTGCGGCCGCGGTGTCGTCGGACACCAGCGTGATGGTCGTGGGCGCGAGCGGAATGTACTTGAGCGAGACCGTGAAGGTGCCGGTCGCGCCCTCGGTGACGCCGAGCGTGCCGGCGCTCACCAGCACGACCTGGGTGTCGTCGTCGGTGACATGCGCGGTCACGCCAGGGCTCGACACGCCGGGCGCACCGAGCGAGATCGCGACGGTCTCGTTGGCGAGATCCTGGTCCGCCACGCCGAAGACCTTGACCGGCTTGTAGGTGTTCCAGTCGGCCGCGGTGAAGTCGAGGCTCGCGACGCTCACGGTCGCGGCGTTCGGATCCGCCGACGCGATGCCGACCGTCACCGTCCCGGCAGGCTGTGCGGTCAGCTTGACCTGGAACTGCGCGTTGCCGGCCTCGCCGAGGGTGATGTCGGTGACGTCGGTCGCGATGCCGAGGACATCGTCGTCGGTCACGGCGACCGCGATGCTCGCGCTCATACCGGGCGCGGACAGCGAGACGGTCAGGGTCTCGTCGGCGACATCGGCGTCGTTGACGGCGGCCACGGTCAGGTCCTGCGGAACATTCCAGTTCGCGGTCGTGAACACCAGCGACGAGGTGACCGTCGCGGCGCCCGGATCGCTCGAGACGACGCTGACCGTCGTGGTCGCCTGCGGCTTGGCCGACAGCATCACGGCGACCTTCTTCGTGCCGGCCTCGGCGACCGTGATCGACGATGCGGCCACGGAGATCCCGAGCACGTCGTCGTCGACGACGTTGACGGTCGCGCTGCCGGCCGCGGCGCCGGCAGCGGTCATCCGCACGGTCGTGGTGTCAGGCGCGGCGTCGGCGTCCTGCGTGCCGGTGAGCGTCACCGGCTTCGGGGTCGCGTAGTTCGTGGCGTCGAACGTGAGCGTGCCCGGGGTCGCGGTCGCGATCGTGCCGTCATCGGACGCGACCGCCACGGTCACCGTGCCCGCCGGCATGTACTTGAGCGACACGCCGACCGCGCTCGAGGTCTGGCCCTCGGTCACCGAGATCGCGCCGGGCGAGACCAGCAGCACCTGCGAGTCATCGTCGGCGATGCTGGCGGTCACGAGCCGGTCCGGGAATCCCGAGCTCGCGGCGGTGATCTTCACGGTCTCGTTCGCGAGATCGTTGTCCTGCACACCGGTGATCGTCACCGCGCGCAGCGTGTTCCAGTTCGCGGTCGTGAACACCAGCGACGCCGGCGACACCGTCGCCGCGGCGACATCATCCGACGCCAGGTTGACGGTGACGTCGGCGGCGGGCTGGGCGGCGAGCTTGACCGCGAACGTGCCGGTGCCGCCCTCGGCGAGCGCCACGGCGGTCGCGTCGGTGACGATGCCGAGGACCTCGTCGTCGATGATGGTGACCGGCACCGACAGCGAGAGGCCGGTGCCCGTCGCGGTGATCGCGACGCTCTCGTCGGCGGCATCGGCGTCCTGCACGCCAGAGACCACGACGTTCTGGTAGCTGTGCCAGTTGGCGGTCGTGAACGTGAGCGTGGCCGTACCGACGGTCGCCGCGGTGGCGTCGCTCGAGGCGATGGTGATCGACGTATCCGCCAGCGGCTGCGCGGTGAGGCGCAGGCCGATCGGCTCGGTCGCGCCCTCGCCGAGCGACAGGCTGGGCACGCTGGCCTCGAGGCCGAGGTGATCGACGTCGGTGACGGTCACCGCGGTCGTGCGATCGGCGAGCCCGGCCGACGAGAACGTCACGGTCGTGGTGTCGTTGACCGCGTCGGCGTCGGTCACGCCGGTGACGTGCACGAGCTGGGTCACGTTGTAGTCGGTGGGCTTGAACGTCAGGGTCGCGGGCGCAACCGTCGCGGACAGGGGCGAGCCGCTCGCGACCGCCACCGTCACGTCAGCCGACGGCATGTACTGCAGCGTGACCCCGACGGTGCCCTCGCCACCCTCGCCGACCGTGAGCGCCGCGGCGCCGAGCACGATGCCCTGCGCATCGTCGTCGGTGACCGACGTGGTCACGATCTGGCTGCCGAGGCCGGTCGCGGACAGCGTGACGGTCGGCGACTCGTCGACGAGATCGAGATCCTGCACGCCCGCGACCGTCACGGTCTGGGGCGCGCTCCAGTTCGCCGACGTGAACACCAGGCTCGCGGGCGACGCGGTCGCCGCGCTCGCATCGCTCGACGCGACCGCCACCGTCACGTCGCTGGCCGGCTTCGCGCCGAGGCGCACGGTGAAGGTCGCGCTCGCGTTCTCGGTGAGCGTCACCATCGGCGCCGAGGCGATGATCGTGAGCTGATCGTCATCGGCGACCGCGATCGGCACATCAGTGCTGAGTCCTGCGGCGGCCGCCTCGAGGCGCAGGGTCGTGCTGCCCGGCACCGCGTCGGCGTCGTCGGGAGCGTTCAGGGTCACGGTCTGATCGCTGCCGTAGTTCGTGGACGTGAAGGTGAGCAGCCCGCCCGGCACGGCCGCGGTCGCGACCGCCGGAGCGAGCGTGCTCGCGGTGACGGTGACGTCGGCGGCGGGCTTGAACGCGAGGTGCACGCCGACCGTGGCGGTGCCGTTCTCGGTCATCGCCACGGTGCCCGGCGACACCACCAGCACCTGCGTATCGTCATCGGAGACCTTCACGGCGACGGTGCGGGTCGTGAGACCGGTCGCGGTCAGCGTGAGGGCCAGGTTCTCCTCGGCGGTGTCGACGTCCTGCGGCGCGGTGACTGTGACGGTCTGCGGCACGCTCCAGGTGCTCGTCGTGAAGGTTAGCGGCGTCGGCGCGGCGGTCGCGGCGCCGGCGTCGGCGGTCGCGATCATCACCGTGGTCGTCGCGGTCGGCTGCTGCGTCAGCGCGACGGTGAAGGTCGTGGTCGTGCCCTCGGCGAGGGCGACCGAGCTCACGCTCGGCAGGATGCCGACCTGATCGCGATCCGCGACCTGCACCGGCACCGTCACCGGGGTGAGCGCCGTCGACGACAACGTCACGGTGGCGGCGTCGGTGACGACGTTCGCGTCGATCACGCCGCTGACGGTGACCGCCTGATCGACGTTCCAGTTGGCCGCCGTGAACGTGAGCGTCGCGGGCGTGACCGTCGCGACCGCGAGCGCGTCCGAGACGACGTCGACCGTCACGTCGGCGGTCGGCTGCGCGGTCAAGCGGACGGCGAGGGTCGCGCTGCCGCCCTCGCTCACGTCGAGCGCGGGCTGCGAGACGTGGAGCGCGAGGCCGTCATCGTCATCGACGGTGACGGGGAGGACCACGTCGGGCGACCCGGTCGCGGTCAGCGACACCGGGACGTCCTCGTCGACGGTGTCCGCGTCCTGCTTGCCCGAGACGATCACGGTCTGCGGGATGTCCCAGTTGCCGGCCCCGAACTGCAGGAGCGGCCTGGACAGCGCGATCTTGGTGTCGTCGGAGGCGAGGTAGACGACCAGGCCATCCGGCGGAGGCGCCGAGAGCGCCACGGTGAAGTCCTTGGTGCTGCCCTCGGTGACGGTCAGTCCGGTCGCCGGCGTGACCACGATCGTGACCGGCCCGGTGTTCGCGTCGACCGGGTCCGCCGCGTCAGGTCCCGCGTCGACCGGCTCGGTGAACGTGATGTCCTGGACCGAGCACGCGGTCAGCAGCGCGAGCGCCAGGACCAGCCGGCGAGCCAACCACGACGATGCAAACCCACGCGATCCAGGCAAGTTGGGCATGACGCCCGGACTTGTCGACCGCTCGCCGCCTCGGTTGCGCGGCGGCGCGAACTTTCGCGCTCGGCGCTACTCGGCCTTCTTCTTCTTCTTGCCGGGGAGGATGTTCATGAGCTTGCAGATGATCCCGAGCATGACCTCGTCGGCGCCGCCGCCGATCGAGAGCAGGCGGGTGTCGCGGAAGGCGCGCGACGCGGGGTTGTCCCACATGAAGCCCATGCCGCCCCAGTACTGGAGGCAGGCGTCGGAGACCTCGCGGCCGAGGCGGCCGGCCTTGAGCTTGGCCATCGACGCCAGCATCGTGACGTCCTTGCCGCCGATGTACTCCTCGACGGCGCGGTAGGCGAGCGAGCGCAGGCACTCGATGTCGGTCTGGAGCTCGGCGAACCGGAAGTGGATGACCTGGTTGTCGAGGAGCGGCTGGCCGAACGTGTGGCGCTCCTTGCAGTAGGCGATCGTCGCCTGCACCAGCTTCTCCATGCCGCGCAGCGAGCTGAGCGCGCCGAACAGGCGCTCCTCCTGGAACTGCACCATCTGGAGCATGAAGCCCATGCCCTCGGCGCCGATGCGGTTGCGCTGCGGCACCCGCACGTCCTCGAAGTACACGGGACAGGTGTCGGAGGCGCGCATGCCGAGCTTGTCGAGCTTGGTGCCGACCGACAGGCCCTTGGTCTTGGCCGGCACGATCACCAGCGACTTGTTCATGTGGACCGGGCCATCACCGGTGTTGCAGAGCAGGCAGAAGAAGTCCGCCTGCGCCGCGTTCGTGATCCACATCTTCTGGCCGCTGATCAGGTAGTCGTCGCCGTCCTTGCGGGCGCGGCTCGCGATCGACGCCACGTCGCTGCCCGCGCCGGGCTCGCTCACCCAGATGCAGGCCACCATGTCGCCGGCGATCGCCGGGGCGAGGAAGTCGCGCTTGAGCTCCTCGCTGCCGAAGCGCGCCAGCGCGGGCGTGGCCATGTCGGTCTGCACGCCGATGGCCATGGGCACGCCGCCGCAGTCGATGTGGCCCAGGGT
>JAIOQA010000424.1 GCA_021413675.1 Deltaproteobacteria bacterium
CGCAGCGGCGCCAGCGCCGCGGCGCTGCCCGCGTCCCACGCCGCGCTGTAGGCGGCGAGCGCGTGGGTGCGATCCGGCTCGACGTGCTCGAGCGCGCGCCCCAGCTCGAGCGCGCGGATCGCGTCGCCGCGCGCACCCTCCAGCTCGCCGCGCAGCGCGGCTCGCCAGTCGTCGGCGCGCCAGACCACCGCGCGCAGCCAGCGAGCAAGCATCGCCCCATGATAACGCGGCTGGGTCCGGCGCGTCCGCGCGCGCGCACCTCACGGCGAGCTCGCGTAGCATCGCACCATGGCCCACCCGTTCGACGACGTCTCCGAGGCCGCGCTGCGAACCCGTCGGAGCGCCAAGTGGGCGCTGTACCCCGCCGACGTACTGCCGGCGTGGGTCGCCGAGATGGACTACCCGCTCGCCGCGCCGATCCGGAGCGCGCTCCACGCCGCGATCGACCGCGACGACGTCGGCTACGCCGATCCGGCGGGGCTCGGGGCGGCGTTTGCGCCGTGGGCCCAGGCCACCTGGGGCTGGGAGGTCGCTCCCGCCGATGTCCACGTCGTCTGCGATGTCGTGACCGGCATCGCCGAGATCCTGCGGGTCGCGACCGCGCCCGGCGATGGCGTGGTGATCGAGCCGCCGGTCTATCCGCCGTTCGCGGGCACGGTCCGCCAGCTCGGGCGCACCGTGCTCCCCGCGCCGCTCGTCCGCACCGCCGACGGCTACGCGCCCGATCTCGCCGCGATCGAGCGCGCCTACGCGAGCGGCGCGCGCGCCCACCTGCTGTGCTCGCCGCACAACCCGACCGGCATCGTCTACGCCGCGGAGGCCCTGGAGCGCATCGCCGCGCTCGCCGATCGCCACGACGTGCTGGTGATCGCCGACGAGATCCATGCGCCGCTGACCCTCCCGGGCGCGCGCCACACGCCGTTCCCGACGGTGTCCGCGGCCGCGGCGCGCCGGTCGATCGTCGTGACCTCGGCGTCGAAGACCTGGAACCTCGCCGGGCTCAAGGCGGCGGTGATGATCGCGACCGACGAGCCGGCGCGATCGATCCTCGCGCGCCTCCCGGCCGACATCCCGTACCACGCCGGTCACCTCGGCATCCTCGCGGCGCGGGCGGCGTTCGGCGAGGGCGAGCCCTGGCGCGCGAGCGCGATCGAGATCCTCGCGCGCAACCGCGACCTGCTCGGCGCGCTGCTCGCGGCACACCTGCCCCAGGTCCGCTGGGTGCCGCCGCAGGCCGGCTACCTCGCGTGGCTCGATTGCACCGCGCTCGGCCTCGGCGACGACCCCGCGCTCGCGTTCCGCACCCGCGGTCGCGTCGCGCTGTCACCCGGGCCCACGTTCGGTGCCGAGGGTGTCGGCTTCGCGCGGCTCAACGTCGCGACCACGGCCGCGCTTCTCGAGGAGGCGGTGGTGCGGATGGCGCGCGCGCTCCCCTGATCAGGCGACGATGTCGAGCAGCGTGCCGACCATCTCGTCGGCGGTGCGCACCACCGCGACGTTGGCGGCGAAGTCGTTCTTGGCGGCGATCTGATCGACCACGGCGCCGACGTCGTCGGCCCCGCCCGGGCTGGCGGTGCGCGCCGCGGCGCGGTCGAACCGGTTGACGGCGCTGGACATCCCGGCGACGCCGGCGGCGATGGGACCGATCATGGATCGGTGCATCGACCGGATCCGGCGAGCGTGAAGGCCCGATCGGTCAGGCCGCCAGCAGGACGTTCGCGAGCTGTGGCGCGGCCAGGTCGTGCAGCGCCCCGAGGTGGAACGACGGCGCGGCCCCGGCCTCGCGCAGCGCGTCGTTGACGTGCGCGACCAGCTCGATCACCGCATCGGGGTCGGCGGGCAGGTTGGCGAGATCGATGATCGAATCGGGCAGCACCGCGCAGCGCTCGACCAGCAGGCGCCGCACGCGGGCGAGGTAGACCGGGAGGTAGATCGCCGGGCCCTGGAAGCCCGCGACCTGGACCTGCGTGCCCTCGATGAACACCAGCGGGCGCAGGAAGTTGCTGTACAAGAACCCGCGCGCCAGCGAGTCGGTCAGCGCCCGGGGCAGCACGCCGTCGAGCGCGTCGTCGGCGCGCCAGTGCGAGCCCTCGGTGGCCGCGTCCGAGAGGGCGAACATCGACGCGCCCGGGACCGCGCGCCGCAGCACACCGGCGACCGCGCCGATCTCCTCGAGCGCGTCCTGCGACTCGATGAGGACGAGGCCGTGATCGCGCTCCTCGGCGAGATCGAGGGACTGCGCGATCGAGTCCGAGGCGTCGATCGCGACGTGCGCGGGCAGGAGCTTGGCCAGCCGCCGCGGGATCGCGGGATCGGTGTGCTGTACCAGCACGCGCGGCGGAGCCTGCAGGACCGTGGGATCGAGGCGCAGCGTCTTGGCCGCGATCGCGCGGATGAGCTCCGGCGTGAACGGCTTGGCGATGTACTGCACGCCTCCGAGCTTGATCGCCGCAGCGACGACCGCCGCGGTCGAGACCGAGGTCACCAGCACGACCGGCGTGGTGATGCCGCGCGCGCGGATCGCCTTCAGCGCGGTCGGCCCGTCCATCACCGGCATGACCACGTCGAGGAAGATCAGATCCCACGGCGACGCCGACGCCTTGGCGATGGCGACCTCGCCGTTCTCGGCGTGACCGAACTCGAGGCCGTAGGGCTCGAGCGCGGTCTGCATGGACGTGCGCACCAGCGCGGAGTCGTCGACCAGGAGCACGCGACACAATCCGGTCCTCATGGGCGCATGACCTCCAGGCGGCGAGTGAGCGAGTTCGTCTGTGCGAGCGGGAGCAGGCAGCGCACGGTCGTGCCGCGCCCGCGCCGGCTCTGCAGCTCGACGTCGCCACCGAGGGCGACGCAGATCGCGCGCAGCGCGCTCAGGCCGACGCCGCGGCCCGAGGTGGTGCTTACGGCCGCGGCGGTCGAGACGCCATCGGCGAACAGCGCCTCGTGCAGATCGTGCGCCGTCGACGCGGGCAGCCCGAGGGCCGCGGCGCGCCGCGCCACCGCCTCCCAGTCGACGCCGGCGCCGTCGTCGGTGATCTCGATCGCGATCTGCTCGCCGCGGCGCGCGGTGGTGAGCACCAGGCGCGCGCGCTCGGGCTTGCCGGCCTCGATCCGCGCGTCGGCGGTCTCGATGCCGTGGTCGACCGCGTTGCGGACGGTGTGGATCAGCGCCGACCACAGCGGCGCGAAGCGATCGGCCTCGACCGCGAGGTCCTGATCGTCGATGTCGACCTCGAGCTCGGCGCGGCCGAGGCGCTCGGCGAGCTGCCGCGCTTGCGCCGCGAACCGCTCGAGGTGGGGCCGCGTCGGATCCTGCCCCCAGCGCCGCAGCCGAACGGCCCAGGGCGTGCGGGTCTCGCCGATCGCGGCGAGCACCGCCTGGTATTCGTCCCAGTCGACCGCGATCATCCGGCGACCGGTGCCGCCGAGGAGCGTGTCGAGCTGCGCGCACACGGCGTCCCAGGCGTCGAGCAGCGGCGTGATGCCGCGGCGCGCGCACGGGCTGCAGCCGCCCACGAGCTTGCTCTCGAGCTCGTGCCCGAGCTCGGCGAGGCTCGGGAGCCCGAACAGCGCGAGGTTGCCCTTGAGCGTGTGCAGGTCGCGGAGGAACTCGGCGTCGCTGGTGGTGGGATCGGCGCAGCGCGCGAGCTGGAGGTTGGTCTCGCGGACGAACGCGAAGAAGCCGTTGCGATCGCGGGCGGCGCGCTCGATCAGCGCGATCAGCTCGCGCTGCGCGGCCTCGCTGCGCTCGCGCGCCACCTCCTCGGTGATGTCCGAGACCACGATCAGGAGCGCGCTGGTCGGGGCGCCGATCGCGCGGTACTCGACGCGCAGCTGGCGCTTGCCGCGCTCGATCCGGCTCGGCAGCTGCGCGAGCACGATCTCGACCGGCATGAGCTGGCCCTGCAGGCTCTCGAAGCCGAGCTGCATCCACGCCTCGAGGTCGGGATCGTGGCCCAGGAGGTACGACCACACGCGCGCGCCCGGGCCGGGTGCGCCGAACCAGCGCGCGAGCGTGCGCGAGCCCTCGCCGCTGAGCGTGCCGTCGAGCTCGACGGTGACGAAGCCCTGCGCGACGTTGTCGAGGATCAGCGCCATGTCGCGGTTGCGGCGATCGAGCTCGGCGGTCCGGCGCGTCACGATCTGCTCGAGGCGGGTCAACGCCTCGACCTGACCCTCGAGCGTGCGGTTGCGCTCGACCAGCTCCTGCGAGGCCAGGTCGAGGGAGTGCTCGAGCTGGCGCCGATCGTCGTCCGCGGCGGTGTAGGCGTCGCTCACCGCCGCGATGAACGCCTGGAGCTCGGGCGCATCGGCGCCGCCGGCCGGGAAGGCCTTGCGCAGCTGTCGGCGGACGAGCGAGTGCATCTCAGCGCTCGGAGATCGTGGTGATGGTCATGGTCTGGTTGTGCAGCTCGCACGGCGAGCTGGGCGAGAACGGCGAGATCTCGCCGTACGAGTAGAAGCCGGTCATCGCGGTGTGTGGGCCGAACGCGTCGCGCACCGCCTCGAGCTCCTCCTCGACGCGCTGCTTGAGCACGAGCTTGCGCCCGACGCAGCTGATGAGGATCGCGAGGTCGGGCGAGGTCGTGCCCGTGCCCTCGAGCGCGACCTGCGCCGCGCTGGTCGCGCCATCGACGAGGCGCTCGACGTTGGCCTTCATGAGGCGCGCGCGGTGGCCGGTGGGCACGTCGCCCGCGAACGTGAGCGACCGCGCGGTCTCGTCGACCGCGAGGATGGTGCGGACCACGGGCTCGCCGGTCGCGCCGCGGATCGCGAGCGGGAACAGCAGGCCGGTCGCCGGCAGCCCGGCGGCGTGCTCGGCGAGGTAGCGCTTGTACAGATCGAGGGCGGGCTCGCCGTCGAGCTCGTAGAGCACGTTGCCGATCGAGCGCGTGATGCGGCGCTCGGGCCCGAATGGATCCCAGCCGCCGCGCGACCCACACCCGACGTGCAGCCGCGCGCCGTACAGCCCGATCGCGACGACCTGCTGCGTGGGGCTCGGGCCGTCGAGGCAGACCGTGGTGCGGGCGAAGCGGGCGCCATCGCCGGACAGGCCGCCGGTCACGCCGACGCCCGCCGGCAACGTGGCGACCAGGCCGGCGACCAGGGCGCTGCCGTTGATGGAGAGGCCCTCGGACACGATCAGCACGTGGACCAGGCCGGGGTGGGGCAGGCGCGACGCGAGCAGCGCGCCGAGCGCGGCGCTGTCGGCGGCCTCGTCGAGCGTGACCGCCGCGACGACGACATGTCCGTGCTCGAGCTCGATCGCAGTCGCGACCAGCCCATCATCATGGACCTGCGCGCTGGCGACCTCGCCCGCGGTCGAGCAACCGACCAGGCGCGCGCCGGGATACCAGCCGGCGAGATCCGCCCAGGTCTGCGGATCATCGAGGCGCGCGGCCGATCCGAAGATCAGCGCCACCTGTGCGCGGGTGTCGGCGCCAGTCGGTGCGGCCCAGCGGCCATTCGTGAAGATTCGCTGCTGGATGTGCATCGGGCCTCTCGTGAGGATCCGACCGATCACCGCGATTGTTGATGGGGGCTACAGCGCGCCCCGGCCCGGTCGATTCCCCCAGAGCGACATGTTGACCGTGGCCACGAAAGCGAGCTCATGAGCCAGCCCCTCACGCGTCCCGTGATCGATCGCTTCCTCGAGATCGTGGTGCACTGCCTGCGCAGCACCGTCGGGCTGGAAGCGGTCGTCGCGGCGATGGCGGAGCCCGCGGCCAGCTCGCCGACGATCGCGGTCGCCCTCGACTTCTGTGGCGACGTGCGCGGGCCGGTCACCTGGGTCTTTCCCGAGGCGATCGCACTCGAGCTGGTCCGCCGCCTGCTCGCCGATCCCGATCCCGATCCCGAGGCGGCGCCGGATGGCGCGACCGAGCTCGCGAACATCTTGACCGGGCGCGCGACCGAGGCGCTCGAGGCCCACGGCTTCCAGTGCGCGATCGGCGTGCCGCGCATCCACGTCGGCGAGCTGCCGGGTGGCACGGCCGTGCGCATGGCGACGAGCAACGGGCCGATCGACATCGTGCTGTCGATGTCGACCAGCACGCTCAAGACGATCCCGATCGTCCACGCGTAGTCGGCGACTTCAGAGCCTGGGAGGCTTCGCCTCCAGGCTCTTGTTCGATCGATCGGCCCCGTCGAGGACGACGGTCCCGATCTCATCCGGACCCTGAGCCGGCTCACTTCGTTCGCCTCAGTGCCAGCGCGCGGGGTCGGGCTTGAGCTCCATCCAGATGCGCGCATCGACCGGCCCGAAGCCGAGCTTGGCGTAGACCCCGTGCGCGTCGCGCGTGCCCAGGCACCAGCGGCGCAGGGTCTGCAGTCGCGGATCGTCGAGCAGCGCCTGGACCATCGCGCGCGCGATGCCGTGGCCGCGCGCGGCCTCGTCGACGTACACGTCGCACAACCACGCGAAGGTCGCCTGATCGGTGACCGCGCGCGCGACGCCGAGCTGCCGCCCGTCGGCGTCGTAGGCCGCCGCGCTCAGGCTGCTGGCGAACGCGCGCTCGACGATCTCGCGGCGCACCCCGGGCGACCAGTAGGCCCGGCTCAGCCAGCCGTGGACACGGTCGAGATCGAGGCGGGCGGGGTCGGTCGAGATCGTCCAGGGAGCCATGCCTCCGTGGTAGCGCCGCGCGCGGCGCGCGCGAAGGGACAGCGGTCACGCGCGCACCGGGACAGATGCGCGCGCGCTCTCCTCGCCCGGATTCCGGTCGATTCGATCGGGCGTGAACCCCCGCCTCGTCGTGCTGGTCGCCGCGGTCGCCGCGCACCCCGCGTGTGCCCACACGTCGCTCGGCGTCGGCTACGACACCGCAAGTCGCGGTCAGGGCGTGCTCGCGCCGGTGATGAACGACAACGGCGCCACCGGATCGATCACCTACGGCGTCGGCACCGGCGCGGTGAAGCTCCAGGCCGTGCTCGACGGCCACCACCTCGACTTCAGCACCGGCGGAGATCGCTTCGTCGCCGCCTCGGCCGCGCTCGAGCTGCGCGCCCGGGTCCTGCGGCTCAGCCGCTTCGGGCTGATCGTGCACGGCGGCCCGAGCCGCGGCATGGTCTACGACAAGCAGATGCTCGACGTGACCTGGGGCATCGGCTACCGCGCGGGCACGGGGCTCGAGGTGAGCTTCGGGCCGATCGCGTTCTGGGCCGATCTGCACCGCGAGGATCTGGTCTTCGGCGGCCAGGTGGTCAACGGCCGCGGCAGCGTGCAGGGCGCGACCTTCGGCGTCACGCTCGGGCGCTAGGACTCCGCCGCGAACGTCAGTCGTAGCGCGACGTCACGACCAGCTGCCAGCCGCGGATCGCGCCGACCTGACCGGTCGCGCGATCGGTGACCCGCAGGGTCCACTCGCCGTTGACCATCTCGTCCCCGGAGAAGCCTGACACTGGGCCGTCCAGCACCAGCGCGTGGCCGTCGTCGGCGGCGACGCCGTCGTGGACCACCGCTTCGGTCCCCGCCGGGTTGGTCAGCGTGACCCGCAGCTGGGACCCGCGCGGGTGATCGATCGTCAGCGCGATGACGACGTCGGTGTCGACGGTCGCGAGGCCGCGAACCGCGATCGCGCGGTCGATCGATCCACCGTCGGGGATCGCGGTGGTCGCGGCATCGGCGAACGCGCCGCGCATCCACGCCGGACGGCACAGGCCATACCCGCGGCTCGCACCCGCGCAGACCAGCGCGGCGCTGCTGCAGCTCGCGTCGGTCGTGCACTCGGTGCCGTCGCCGGCGATCGCGCCGGTCGCGACGCAGGTGCCCGCGTTGGCGAACACGCCCTCGCAGCGCAGCCCGGTCGCGCAGTCGGCGGTCGCGCGGCAGGCGGCGCCGGCCGTCGCCTGGCCGAGGCCGCGCGCGGCGAAGAACCCGCAGGCCTCGATCGCGCCGTCGCTGATGCGGGCCGCGACCTGCAGGCTGGTGCCGTAGAAGATCGTCCCGACCGACGTGTCGCCGGCGCCGAACTCGACCGCGACCAGATCGGTGTTGGTCGGCTGATGGAACAGGGTCGTGAAGCGCAGCGAGCCGCGGTCGATCAGCGCGAAGCCGGTGGCGAAGTCAGGCGCGTCGGCGCCGTAGACCTCGCGGAGCGCCGCGGCGGCCTGCGCCAGCTCGCGCGCGTCGAGGTCGCTCGCGCTCGCGATGTAGCGATCGGGCGAGACCGCGAACGCCGGATCGACGCGCACGTCGGGATACGTGCTGGCGAAGTTGCAGCGATCGGTCGCGGCCGACGCACAGCCCGCGCCGGTGCAATCGATCTGGAGCCCGAACTTGCCGCGCGTCGACGCGGCGTAGCCCTTGACCAGCACGCGGTAGCGACCGGCGCCGAGCGAGCGGACCAGGCGCGAGTACACGCGATCGCCGTCGTCGTCGTTGCGCGCCATGTACGAGCCCCAGCCGGTCGGGCCCTGCTTGTAGAGGTAGAGCACGGTGTCGACCTTGCGCTGCCCGCGCACGGCGTAGGTCGTGAACGCGTCGACCTGCGCGTCGCCCGACAGCTCGAACTCCCACGCGTGAAAGCGCGCGCCGCTGGTCAGGGTCTCGATCACCGGGGTCGCGAACGCGAGGTCGCCGTGGTCGGTGGGCCGCTGCTGGCTGTCGGCCTTGCCGTCGGCGGGGACCTCGTCCTCGGGCCCCTTGTCATCGGCCAGGCAGGCGGGGCTGAGCAGCGCAGCGACCGCGACGGCCGCGAGAGTGAACGTCGATCGATTCATGGCGAGCCCACCCGGAGCAAGGTCCGGGCCGGCGCGTGCGACCGCGCTGTCACGCAACGCGCAGGAAGTCTGCGCAGTTGGCTCGCGGGGCGCGCCCGACTCGGCCCCGGTGACCACTCGATCAGCCAGGGCTGTCGTCGGCGCAGGCAGGCCCGCTCAGATCCACTTCCGCCGCAACAGCCACATCTTCACGCTCTGCGTGAGCACCAGGTAGCACGCGATCGTCGCCAGGAGGATCGGCCAGTAGAGGCCGGGCAACGGCGTGAACCCGAGGTACGTGCCGACCGGCGTGGACGGCAAGAGCACGCCGATGCCGAGCACGAGCGCGCCCATCGCGAACACCGCGGGCGAGGCGCGGCTCTGGAGGAACGGGATCTTGTTGGTGCGGATGACGTGGATGACCAGACCCTGGGTGATCAGGCTCTCGACGAACCAGCCGGTCTGGAACAGGCTCGCGCTGTGCGCCGCCGCGGTCGCGGTCGACACGTCCCAGCAGCCGAACACGTAGAGCATGACGAGGTAGGTCGTGTAGTCGAAGATCGACGAGCACGGCCCGATGAACGCGATGAACCGGGTCAGCGCCTTCATGTCCCACGGCCGCGGCCGCTGCAGCTGCTCCGGGTCGACGTCGTCGGTCGGGATCGTGGTCTGGCCGAGGTCGTAGAGCAGGTTCGCGGTCAGGATCTGGATCGCGAGCATCGGCAAGAACGGCACGAAGATGCTCGCGCCGAGCACGCTGAACATGTTGCCGAAGTTCGACGACGCGCCCATGCGCACGTACTTGCTGATGTTGGCGAACACCTTGCGGCCCTCGATCACGCCGTCGTCGACGACCGCGAGCGACTTCTCGAGCAGCACCATGTCGGCGGTCGCCTTGGCGATGTCGACCGCGGTGTCGACGCTGATGCCGACGTCGGCGGCGTGGAGCGCGGGCGCGTCGTTGATGCCGTCGCCCATGAACCCGACGATGTGGCCGCGCGACTGCAGCGCCTTGATGATGCGCTGCTTGTGCGCCGGCGACACCCGCGCGAACAGCACGGTCGCCTCGGCGGCCTCCGCGAGCTGCGCCTCGGTCATGGCCTCGACGTCGGTGCCGAGCACGATCCGATCGACGGCGAGGCCGACGTCCTTGCACACCTTGCGCGCGACCAGCTCGTTGTCGCCGGTGATCACCTTGACCGCCACGCCGTGGCGCTGCAGCGCGCCGATCGCCGCGGTGCACGAGTCCTTCGGCGGATCGAGGAACGCGATGTAGCCCTGCAGCACGAGGTCGACCTCGTCGGCCTTGCCGTACGCGGTGGCGCCGGGGCCGGCGGTGCGCGGCGCGGTGTCCCGGGTCGCGATCGCGAGCACGCGGAAGCCGTCGGCGCTGAGCCGCTCGTACTCGCGCTGGAGCTCGGCGATGTGATCGTGGTCCATCGGCAGGCGCTCGCCGGCGAGCTCGAACGCGGCGCAGCGGGCGAAGATCGCCTCGGGCGCGCCCTTGGCGATCAGCCGGTCCTGACCGTCCGGCGTCCGGACGACCACCGACATGATCCGGCGCTGGAAGTCGAACGGGATCTCGTCGACCTTGGTGACCTCGGGGATGCGGGCGTGGGCGTGGGAGGCCTCGTGGGCCAGCACCGCGCGATCCAGCACGTTCTTGAGCCCGGTCTGGAAGTGGCTGTTGGTGTACGCCAGCGCGAGCACGTCCTCGCTGTCCTTCAGCCGCACGTCGCAGTAGCGCTCGAGCACGACGATGTCCTGGGTCAGCGTGCCGGTCTTGTCGGTGCAGAACGTGTCCATCGCGCCGAGGTTCTGGATGGCGCCCAGCCGCTTGACGATCACCTTCTTCCGACCCATCGCGACCGCGCCCTTCGACAGGCCGACCGTGACGATCATCGGCAGCATCTCGGGCGTGAGGCCGACCGCGACCGCGACCGCGAAGAAGAACGCCTCGCTCCAGCTGCCCTTGGTCAGGCCGTTGACGATGAAGACCAGCGGCACCATCACCGCCATGAAGCGGAGCAGCAGCCAGGTGAAGCTCGCGAGCTGGCGATCGAACGCGGTCGGCGGCGGAAGGGCGGTGAGCGACGCCGCCATGCCGCCGAGGTAGGTGGCGTTGCCGGTCGCGATCACGACCGCGGTGGCCGCGCCGCTCTCGACGCTGGTGCCCAGGAACGCGACGGTCGTGCGCTCGAGGATCGCGGCGGGCGCGGCGGGATCGGCGGCGTGCTTCTCGACCGGGAAGCTCTCGCCGGTCAGCGACCCCTGGATGACGAACAGATCCTTGGCCTGCACGATCCGCACGTCGGCGGGGATCATGTCGCCGGCGGCGAGCTGGACGACGTCGCCCGGGACCAGCTCCGACAGCGGCACCTCGCACGCGGCGCCGTCGCGCAGCGCGGTGGCGTGGACCGAGATCATCGCGCGCAGCTTGGCCGCGCTCGAGCCGGCCTTGGCCTCCTGCACCAGCTTGAGCCCGACGCTGAGCAGGATCATCAGCACCATCACGGTGCCGGCGCGCGGATCGCCGGTGGCGAACGAGACGATCGCCAGCACCGCCAGCAGCACCACCAGCGGGTTGCGCACCGCGCGCCACAGGAGCAGCGCGAGCGATGGCTGCTCGTCGCGCGCCAGCGTGTTGGGGCCGTGCTCGGCGAGCCGCGCCGAGGCCTCGGCGGAGGTGAGGCCGGTCGCGGCGGTGGCGAGGCGCGCGTAGACCAGGGCGGGCTCGAGCGTCGAGGTCTCGACCAGGAGCGGCGCGGCCTTGATCGCCGCGTGATCGGGGCGTGAGGTGAACAGCCGCTTCGGCAGCGCGATCGGCATGAGGCCGTACAGTGAACCGAAGCCGCGGATCGATCCATGCACGGGGGCGCGATGATTCGCCGCGCGAGTTTCGGCTCCGGTGTGACGCGCGCGTCACGCTCGTGCAGGTCGCGCGCCCGCGCGGGCGGGGCGGCGCTCAGCTGATCTCGGCGAGCACGCGATCCCAGAGCGCCAGCCGGGCCGCGATCGCGTCCTCGGCGGCGCGGCGCGCGGCGCGCCAGGCCTGCGGATCGCGGCCGGCGAGGCTCATCAGCGCCTTGCGCGCCGCCGGGCCGTGCTCGTCGCCATCGAGCTCGATGTGGCGCTTCACGTAGTAGGTGAACTTCTTGGCCGAGCGCGACGCCTGCCAGCGCGGCAGCAGCTTCGAGAACATCTCGGGGATCAGGTCCTCGCGCCCGAACAGGAACGACGCCAGCACCTCGACCGTGTCGCCGTCGAGTGCGGTCGCCAGCGTGCGGCGCACGAACGTCCGCGCGGCCCGGGGCGCGGCCGAGGCGGTCAGCGCGACGTCGACGTCGACGCCATCGGTGATCAGCCCGATGAAGCGGTTGATCACGTCGGTCGGAGCGCCGACCTCGTCCATCGCGCCGATGTACAGCTCGCAGTGGCTGATCGCCTCGTGATCGGGGCCGTCGTCGGACTCCTCGCCGAGGATCACACCGTTGATGAAGCGCGCCATCTCGGGCATCGCCGGCGGCCGCCACAGCGGCTCCATCGAGGTGAGGTCGCGCTGCAGGCGCTTCGCGAGGCACATGAAGTCCCAGACCGCGAACACGTGGGTCGCCATGAACGCGCGCAGGCGGGGCAGCGAGTCGACGGCGCGATAGAGCGGGTGATCGAGCAGCGCCTTGCGCGCGGGCTCGATCGCGGCGCGCAGCTCGGCGAAGGCGACCTCGGGATCGACGGTGACGTCGGCCGGGGCCGGTGTGGGTGGCGCGGCGTCGGCCGCGTCGAGGAACAGGTTCGAGATGCGGGCGAGCAGGGCCATGCGAGCTCCTATCGGTGAACCGGACGTCCCAGGGTCTCGCTGCGCGACCCCCGTCGCGCACGATGACCATGATTCGGTGTAACAGGAACTCGGCAGTTCATCAACGGAGGTCGTTTTTTGTAATCGACCCCTGATTGTCTGGAATCACGTGATCACCGCGAGATCAGGTATCGCCGCGGGTGCGCCTGAGTGGCGCAGCTACTCCATCTCGATGTCGAACCCGCACGCGTCGTGGCCGAGGCCGCCGATGCACGTGACCTCGCGCGCGCGGGCGCGCTTCTTCGTCACCGTCTCGACGACGCCCGCGATCAGCCCGCCCTCGAAGCTGCACAGCGTCCGCCCGACCGGCGCCATGCCCGAGCACGTCACGCACTCGTAGACGTCGACGCGCGCCTGCGTCGCGGTCAGCGTCGGCACCTTGATCACGCCGATCTTCAGCGACGTGCACAGCGCGAGGAAGTCATCGAGGTTGGTGAGGCCGAGCGTGTTGCCCAGCTTCTTGCCCGCGATATACGCGGTGCCCGCCGCGCCGCGGCCGATGATGTCCTCGAGCGCCACCAGGCGTAACAGCCGATACAGACCGATACCGGCGTTATCGCCGAGCGTCGGCCGCAGGATGCTCAGGGCGTTGGCGACCTCGATGCGGTCGTGGCGGACGGATGGCGCCGCGCTGGTGGAGCGCGCCTCGAGCGTGGGAGTGGCTTTCAGCATGGATCCTCCTCGATGAACTCAAGGTGACACTAGTCAGAGTCCTTCGTGCCCACAACATCCAACTTGGATATTCGCTTCGGTGACAGGTGCGTGACCAAGGTGCGCGTCGAGGGTGTTCTCGACGAGGAATGCGACGCGGCGGTGTGAACTTCACCCCTGCAGTGAGGTCGCGGGAATTGGTGCCCGGTCTCACAGTTGGCCGTGCTGTTGATTTCCATATCCAATCTGACCTAGCGTGTCGAACGATGTCTGGGGTTCCAATGCCGTCGACGGCGATCGTGGCCGGCGGCCGGTTTGGTCGCTATCTGGTGCACGAGTGCATCGGTCGCGGCGGCATGGGCGAAGTGTGGCTGGCCAGCGCCGAGGGCCCTGGCGGGTTTCGCAAGCAACTCGTGCTCAAGACCGTGCGGCCCGATCTCGCCGAGCGCACTGACCTCGTCGAGATGCTGATCCGCGAGGCCGCGCTCGCCGCGCGCCTCAGCCACCCGAACATCGTGCAGGTGTTCGATCTCGATCGCGTCGACGGCACCTACTTCATCGCGATGGAGTACGTGCCGGGCTACACGCTCACCCAGGCGCTGCGCCGCGCTCACGCGCAGGGCGGGGTCTTGCCGCCGTGGATGGTGGCGAGCGTGGCGGCGGCCTGCTGCGATGGCCTGCACTACGCGCACGAGCTCACCGACAGCGGTCGTCCGCTCGGCCTCGTCCATCGCGACATCAGCCCCGGCAACATCATGATCGCCGCCACGGGCAACGTCACGATCCTCGACTTCGGCATCGCGATCTCGACGGAGAATGATCAGGACGACGACGACGGCGTGCTCAAGGGCAAGTTCCAGTACATGCCGCCCGAGACCGTGCGCGGCGGGGCCGTCGATCGCCGCTCCGACGTCTACGCGCTCGGGGTCGTGCTGTACGTCGGGTTGACCGGCGAGCCGCCGTATCCGGGCCTGTCGGACTCGGAGCTCCTGCGCGCGATCCTCGCCGGACCGCCGCCGCGCCCGTCGGCGCGCCGCCCGTTCGTGCCGCGCGACCTCGAGCAGATCGCGCTGACCGCGATGGCCCACGACGCCCGGCTCCGGTACCCGACGGCGGCGGTGCTCGGCGCCGAGCTCCGCGACTGGCTGCGCAGCGCCGGGTTCCTGGCCACGCCCGAGGAGCTGGCGCGCTACATGGCCGCGCTGTTCGCGTCGGGCCCGGCGCCGGTCGCGACGCTCGCGCGCGGCTCGCAGACCTCGCCGCTGCCCGAGGATCTCGACGACGACGGCGGCGATCTGATCATGATCGACGTCGACGACGTGATCGTCGTCGAGGACGACGTGCCGCGCTGGTCGCGCCCGCCGACCGAGACGCCGGTGATCGATCTGCCCGAGGATCCTGCGGCGCGCATGCCGACGGCGACCGGCGTGCTCGACGCCTACGGCCGCGCGCCGACCGCGACTGGCGTCATCGACCCGCCGGCGCCGCCGCCTGGTTCGCCGGGCTCGATCGACGCCGCGTGGCCCTGGGCGGTCGAGGATCAGCCGGCCAATGTCCCAATAGAGCGCGAGCAGTTCCCGGTTCGCCGCCAGCCCCGCCTTGACCCTCGCCGTCTGCACCCGCGCCTTGATCTCCGCCAGCAACGGCGCGTAATCCGTCGGCACTGTTGCGATTTTCTTTGCTGGTTTGCGGGTGGTCATGCGGCCAGAACTTCAGTAAACATCACGGTGCCTTGCCCGTCTCCGCGGACTTTGGCCCGGCGGTAAAAAGCGGCCGTGATTTCTGCACCGACTGATAAACGCCCCAGCCCAGCGGCACGGCGATCCATGTCCACGCGATGATGAGGGCGATGCATTTCATGGGGTCAGGCTTTGGGAGTGGTGGCGAGGTGATGTTTCGGGTCAACCGGTCGCACCAGCAGATTGCAGATGAGACCGATCATGAGCAATCCCGCCATAAGATACATGGTGAAGCCATACGCCTCGGCCTTGGGCACGCCCGCCTCGATCCGGGCGGTGGAGATGTAATTGACGAGGCTCGGTCCGAGCAGCGCGGCGACAGACCACGAGGTGATGAGCCGCCCGTGAATGGCACCGACCTGAAAGGTGCCGAACATGTCGCGCAGATACGCCGGGACGGTCGCAAAGCCGCCGCCATACATGCTGATGATGATCGCCGTCACCGCCACGAAAAGCGCCTTGTTCTGGATCTTCTGCGTCCACGGCACGGCGCAATAAAGCAGCGCCCCGAGCACGAAGTAGATGCAATAAACCGCCTTGCGGCCCGTGTAATCGGAAACACTCGACCAGACAAAGCGGCCACCCATGTTAAAAATGCTCAGCAGCCCCGCAAACCCACCGCCGACAGCCGCGCTGACGCCAAACATATCCGAGCACATCTTGGACGCCTGCCCCAGAATGCCGATGCCCGCGGAGACATTCATGCACAGCACAACCCAGAGGCACCAGAACTGCGGCGTCTTCCACGCGACATCGGCGGCGACATTGGCATTGGTCATCATCGGCCGGACATGCTCTTTCGGCTCCCAGCCATCCGGCTTCCACCCCTCGGCCGGCACACGGACGATGCACGCCCCGAACAGCATGGAAACCGCATACAAAACCGCCATCACGACGAACGCCTCGGCGATTCCCGGCGAGGTGACGGATTTAAAATGCTCCATGAGCTTCACCCCCAGCGGCGCACCGATGAGCGCACCGCCGCCGAATCCCATGATCGCCATGCCCGTCGCCATGCCGGGCCGGTCGGGGAACCATTTGATCAGCGTGGAGACGGGCGCGATGTAGCCCAGCCCCAGCCCGATGCCGCCGGTGAAGCCGTAGCCGAGGTAAAGAAGCCAGAGCATCTTCAGCTTCATGCCGACGGCGGAAATCAGCAGCCCGCCGCAGAAACAGGCGCAGCTTGCGGCCATCGTCTTGCGCGGCCCGCTGCGCTCCACCCATTTGCCAAACACCGCCGCCGACAACCCCAGCATGCAGAGCGCAATGGAGTAAATCCAGCCCACCTGTGGAATCGTCCAGCCCGCGCCTGCCTGCGTCAGCGGCACATTGAAAACGCTAAACCCGTAAACCTCGCCAATGCACATGTGCACCGCAATGGCCGCAGGTGGAACCATCCACCGGCTGAACCCGGGCTTGGCAACAGTGGCATCGCGGGAGAGGAAAGTCATCGGCGCGAGAAGGTAGAAAAACCGTTCACCGGCGTAAAGGCGGAACCGCCTGCGTCGTCACGGCAGGCGAGGCGCGGCGGTGTTGTAGCGGCGTTCTGTGACGGGGTTGTAGCGGCGCTCTGTGAGCGTCGGGGGGGCGGTGGATTCGGTGGTGCGACGGTCATAGACCGCCGCTACAGCGGGGTCGTCCCCTCGTTACCAGGCTCCAGCTTGGGAACGAGGGAAAACACAGCACCCGCCTGTCTCCCCTTTTTGTGCCTCTTGCGCCTTTTTGCGGCAAATTCCTCCGAATCCCCTTGATCTGATCCCCCGATACCGCTCTGATCCGGCCGGACGGCAGAATCTGC
>JAIOQA010000425.1 GCA_021413675.1 Deltaproteobacteria bacterium
GCGGCCCTCGCAGGGGCTCCCGCGCACCGGCACCGACGCCACCGACGAGGTGACGATCGCGCGCACGCCGCTCGACGACGCGCTGTCGGGGCTCGGCGACGAGGGCGACGTCACGCCGCCGCCGGCCGCGGTGCCGCTCGACGCGGTCGTGAGCCGCGCCCCGGGCGGCGTGCAGTCGGCGATCCGCAAGCAGGACGAGGAGACACCGCTGCCGCCGACCGAGTCGGGGCCGACGACGGTGCGCTCGGGGCCCGCGACGATCCCGCCGCCGGTCGCGCCCGCGACGCGCGAATCGGGCAGCGATCTGGCGCGCTCGCTGACGTTCTCCGACGCGCTCGAGCCCGAGCTGGTCTACGAGCTCGACGAGCCGTCGCGGCCCGGGACCGATGGCGAGCTCTTGCTCGTGGCGTCGCCGCCGCCGGTGCCGGTCGCGCCACCGCCCACGCCCGAGCCGCGCAAGACCCCGAGCGCGCTGGGTCAGGTCGCGGAGCCGCCGCCCGAGCCCGAGTCGCCCATCGCCGGGCCGCCGCGCCGCAGCCGCGCCGCGCTGTGGGCCGCGCTCGGCGTCGTGCTCGTCGGTGGCGGCGTGACCGCCGCGCTGTGGCAGCCGTGGGCGTCCAGCGGTGCGCGCGCGGTCGCGCCGCTCGACGCGCCGGTGGTGAAGACGCACCCGAAAGATCCCGCGATCCACGCGGCGGTCGCCGATGCCGCGATCCCCGACGCGGCGATCGCGATCGATCCGCACGCCTCACCGGCCGACGCCGCCCCGGTCGCCGCCGCGCCCGTCGACGCCGGCACCCGGCCGCCCGACGCCGGTGTCGCGAGCAGCGCGCCGCCGACCCGCGACGACTCGTTCGCGATCGCCAGCACGCCCAGCGGCGCCGCGGTGTTCCTCGACGGCGCCGACCAGGGCAAGACCCCGATCACGATCACCGCCGCCGCCGACAAGCACACGCTGGTGATCGTGAAGCCGGGCTACGAGCTGTTCGTGCAGGAGGTCGACGGCCGCCACCCGGTCACCGCGAACCTCGTCGAGGCCACGCCGACCGGTGGCCCCGCGGGCATCAAGGTGAAGTGCACCAAGCGCGATCGCTACTACGTCTTCGTCGACGGCCACGGCACGGGC
Source organism: Deltaproteobacteria bacterium (assembly GCA_021413675.1). Classification (GTDB taxonomy): domain Bacteria; phylum Myxococcota_A; class Polyangia; order Haliangiales; family Haliangiaceae; genus JAIOQA01. The sequence continues at coordinate 1,127 of JAIOQA010000425.1, forward strand.
ATGCTGTGCCCGACCGAGCGCATCCACGTCGACCTCGGCACCCACACGGTCGAGGTCTACGACGTCGTCACCGACGCGCGCACGCAGTATCCGGTGGTCGTGAAGGACACCCGGAACTCGCTGCGCGTGAAGCTCGACTAGTCGCGCGCGACGTCCGTCACGGTAGATCGGCGACGTAGATCCGGCCGCGCGATCGGCCGTCGCCGATCACCAGGTGGTCGCCCTCGAAGTCGACGCCCCACAGGCCGTGGCCGACCGGCGGCGCGTAGACCTTGCGCGCATGGGTGCCGTCGACGTCGTAGCGCCAGAGCTCGGCGTTCGCGCCGCGCTGCACGACGACGCTCGCGCCGTCGGGCGCGAGCCGCGCGTCGATCATCGGCACGCGCGCCAGCTCGGTCGGCTGCGCGACCTCGCGCTCGGTGCCGCGCACGGGATCCCAGAGGTACAGCCGGGTGCGATCCTCGTTGAACAGCAGCACGAGGGCGCCGTCCGGCTGCGCGTCGACCGTCATGCGATGCGCGGCGAGCGCCTGGTGCGCGGCGCGGCTGTCGAGATCGACGATCCACACCGACGGGACGTTGTCCTCGGCGGCGCGGGTGAACGCGAGCCGCCGGTCGCCGAGCCACACCGGGAACAGATCGTTGCCGTCGGTGATCCGCTCGAACGCGCGCTGGCGCACCCCCCACGCCAGGTGCAGGCCCCGCACCTCGGCCATGCCGAACACGATCCGCTCGCCGCCGGGCTCGACCATCGGCGTCTGCGGCGTCTGGATCAGCGGATCGGTGAGCAGGTGAACGAGCCCGTGATCGTCGCGAAACGCCAGCGTCGTGGTCGACGCGGTCTCGCGCATGAACGCCCAGCCGCCGCGGCCGTTGCTCGACGGCGAGGTCAGCGACTCGTCGTGGATCACGCGCGGCGGCGACGCATCGAGATCGGTCAGCGCGATCGACGGCAGACAATCGGACCACGCGATCCGCGCGCCCGACGGCGCGAGCGCGATGCCCGCGGCCGGCCCGGCGTCGGCGACGATCACGTCGTCGCGCGCCGCGGCCCGATCGTGCCGGACCAGCCCGCGGGCGGTCCCGAAGTACAGATGGCTGGCGTCGTGATCCGGCACCACCGGGCCGATGCTCGCGTCGGGCGTGCACACCGGCTCGCCGCGCGGCAGGTCGACGACGCACGCGCGGTTGCCGATGCGCAGCCCGAGGTGCTGGCCGTCGCCCGACGGCACGATCGCGAAGACGAACGAGTTGGGCACCTTCGTGACCTCGCCCGCCGCGCCGTCGCGGAGCCGCCCGACGGTGCCGCCGTCGCCGACGACGTAGTAGAGATCGTCGCCGATCCGCACGCCGCCGGCAGCCAGGAACAGCGACGGCAACGGGTACGGCGTGCGGGTGAGGTCATCCGGATCGAGGCGCTCGAGCCAGCCCCCGGGCGCGCCGTGGCGCGTGACCATCATCGTGATCGAGCGGTCGCCCTGCGAGATCGTCGGTGTCGTCTCGTCGAGATCGGGGGTCGCGGTCAGCGCGCGATCGGCGCCGGTGACCAGATCGCGCTGCCACAGATCGACCCCGGCCTCGGTGCCGTGCGTGTAGACGAGGTGATCGTCGTCGAGGAACGCCGGGCTGGCCTCGCACGCCCCGCGATCGATCGCGACCCGCGGCGCGGACCGCCCCGCGGGACGCGCCGGCGCCGGCACCGGCACGGGCGCGACCACGGGGCCCTCGTCGCTGGCGCGCGCGAACCACCACCCGCCCGCGGCGAGCACGGCAACCGCGCCCAGCGCGATCGGTCCGGTCCGCGGACGTCGGGCCGACGGCGCGTCGGCGATCCGCCGCAACTCCGTGGCGAGCGCCGCGACGTCGGGCCAGCGGTCCGCCGGATCGCACGCGAGCCCGCGCCGCACCGCGCGGACCAGAGCCTCGGGCACGCCGCGCGTCGCCACCGGCGCGATCTCGCCGGCGAGCACCGCCGCGACCAGCGCGCGGTACGTCGCGCCCGCGAACGGCTTCGTGCCGTGGAGCGCCTCGAACAGCGTCACGCACAGCGCGAACTGATCGCTGCGCGCGTCGGCGCCGCCACCTTCGAGTTGCTCGGGTGCCATGTAGCCCAGCGTGCCGACCCGCCCGCCGGCGTGGGTCAGCGGCGGCGGCGCCGAGTCCGGGCCACCCTCGTCGTCGTCGATCGCGACCGCCACACCCTCGGGTCGCTCGGCCATCCCGACCAGGCCGAAGTCGGTGAGCCGCAGCCGACCATCTTCGCCGACGAGGATGTTGTCGGGCTTGATGTCGCGGTGGACGAGGCCGCCCGCATGCGCGGCGGCGAGGCCATCCGCGACCTGCGCGATCGCCCGCGCGACCGCGTCCCACGCGCGCGGCGTTGCCAGCCACTGCGTGAGCGTGCCGCCGGCGACCCGCTCCATCACGACGAACACGTCGTCGCCGTCGCGCCCGACCTCGAACACCGCGATCACGTTCGGGTGGGCGAGCCGGGCCATCGCCTGGGCCTCGCGCGCGAGCCGCTGGCGCGCGATCTCGGCCTGGAGCGGACGCGTCGGATCGTCGATCTCGGGGCGCAGCACCTTGATCGCGACCTCGCGCCCGAGCGCGGGATCGCGCGCGAGGTAGACCCGGCCCATGCCGCCCTCGCCCAGGCGTCCGCGGATCTCGAAGCGCCCCAGGCGTGTCGGTAGTTCGTCCTCCATGCGCCCCGCCCGTCGAGAATAGCCCAGGGCCGCCGCGGGCGGATGCCGTCGAACGCGACGACGGCCGTCGTCGCCGCCAGCCGCGCCCCCGGCCAAGCCCGCGGGCCGCATCGCGCGATCGGTGGCACCCGGCCTGCAACCCCACCCTTCCATGCCTCGCCGCCGCGCCGCGCTCGTCCTCGCCTCCCTCCTCGCCCTGACCTCGCGCGCCCGCGCCGACTACTGGACCGATCAGCAGAACGAGAAGCTGCGCCAGATCGAGTACGCCTTCGACCACTACACGCCGCCCGACTGGTTCGACGGCGCGCGCATCACCGGCACGCCCGATCCGCGCACCGCCGAGGCCAGCGTCGCGGTGTGCGCCAGCACCCTCGAGCGCTTCACGTCGATCTTCCCGAGCGTGGACGCCACGATCCGCCAGCAGGCGCGCGCGCAGGCGCTGCAGCGCCGGTACGACACCCTCGTCCCGCGCTGTCGGGCGCTGGCCGCCGCGGTCAAGCCCTACGTCGCCGACGCCCAGACCCGCGCCGCCCAGGCCGCGAAGGACGAGGAGGCCGAGCGCGAGCGCACCCGCCGGCGCTACGCGTTCCTCGCCGACCTGCCGCAGGACACCAAGAACGCGATCACCGACCTCGCGCACCTCGCCGACCCCGCGCTCGATGGGCCGATCGGCTTCTCGGAGAAGGCCGCTGACGCGAGCGCGACCAGGGCCGCGCTCGCCCCGCTCCGCGCGCTGTGCGCCAGGCACGCGCCGATCGCCGACCCGCACCGGTTCCTCGACGCCAAGGCGATCTGGGAGCACCCCCAGACCATCTGCGCCCTCCCCGATCGCGCCGACGCGCTCATCGCCGACGGCCAGCGCGCGACGATCGCGGCCGGCTTCGGGTCGTACGCCGACGGCGTGCTGGCCAGCGCGCAGAAGTACCTCGACGGCGAGACCAGCGGCGTCGCCGACGACATGCAGCGCATGATCCTCGAGCCGACCTCGTGGACGGCCGAGCTCGACAAGCTCTACGCGCCGCGCTTCGCCGCGATCCACCAGGCCGTGCCGGCGAGCTTCTACGCGCCGCTGTTCGCGAAGAACGATGCGCTCAAGGCGAAGATCGATCAGGACGGCGTCACGAACGTCTTCACGCCGCCGGCGTTCCACGATCGCGCCGCCGAGGCGGTGGCGCGGAAGGCGTGGGCCAAGGCGCTGCCCGGCATCAAGGTCATCGCGATCGGCGCCATCAGCAAGACCTGGGACGTCTTCGACGAGAAGACCTGGGTCAAGAGCGACGCGACCTACGACTACTACCGGGTCAACAAGGGCAAGAACAAGTACAAGCGAGGCTGGGCGCTCATCCGGATCCCCGGGCGGCCCTACTGCCAGGCGCGCGAGTGGATCGTGCACCGCGTGTACAACGGCCCGATCCAGATCGACGCGCTCGGCGGCGACGGCATGTTCATGAAGTGCGACTGACCCGCGCCAGCCGCGCCTCGCCTACTCGTCCGCGTCGTCGTCGAGCTTGGCGCGCGGATCGAGGTCGTACTTGCGGATCAGCTCGCGCAGGTGCTTGCGATCGATCTGCGCCTCGCGCGCCGCCGCCGACAGGTTGCCGGCGTGGCGCCGCATCAGATCCTCGATGTACTCGCGCTCGAACATCTCGACGAGCTGGCCCTTGGCTTCCTTGAAGGGCAGGTCGGTGCGGATGCCGATGCCGGCGGGCGCCTGCTCGACCAGCGCGTCCTCGATGTTGATCGAGTTGCCCTTGTTGAGCAGACACGCGCGCTCGATCACGTTGCGCAGCTCGCGCACGTTGCCCGGCCACGAGTGGCGCTGCAGCTTGGCGGTGTCCTCGGCCGAGACCGTGAGGTTCGGGCCGAACGAGTTCATGAAGTGGCCGGTGAGCAGCGGGATGTCCGAACCGCGCTCACGCAAGGACGGCACGGTCACGCGGATGACCGCGAGCCGGTAGTTGAGGTCCTCGCGGAACGCCTTCTTGGCGACCTCGGCGCGCAGATCGCGGTTGGTCGAGGCGACCACGCGCACGTCGATCTTCTCGTAGGTGTTCGAGCCGACCTTGCGGACCGCGCGCTTGTCGAGCACGCGCAGCAGCGAGGGCTGGAGATCCAGCGCCATCTCGCCGATCTCGTCGAGGAAGATCGTGCCGCCGTGGGCCTCGGCGAACGCGCCGCGCCGGTCGGTGATCGCGCCGGTGAAGGAGCCCTTCACGTGGCCGAACAGCATCGACTCGATCAGCTCGCGCGGCACCGAGCCGCAGTCGAAGACCACGAACGGGCCGTCCTTGCGCGGCGAGTGGTTGTGGATCTCCTCGGCGATCAGCTCCTTGCCGGTGCCGGTCTCGCCCTCGATCAGCACCGTGGCGCTGGTCTGCGCGACGTCGGTCAGCAGCTTGAACAGCTGCCGCATCTTGGGATCGGCGCCGACGATCTGGCCGAACGCGGCCTGCTCCGACGGCTCGGGATCGAGGACCTCCTCGTCGGGGAGGAACTTGACGACGGTCCGGCCGAGCTTGACCTCGGCGCCGAAGCCGACGGCGATGCGCTCGAAGCGCGAGCCCTGGATGAACGTGCCGTTGGTCGAGCCGGTGTCGGAGACGATGACGTCTTCGCCGACCAGCTCGGCCTTCATGTGCAGGCGCGACACGGTCTTGTCCGTGAGCACCATGTCGCACGAGGGCGAGCTGCCAAAGGTGACCGGCTTGTCGCCGAGGCGCACCGAGTCGCCGCGGTCAGGTCCCTTGATGGCCAGGAAGATGCCGCCGCGGTTCTGGCGCGAGAACGAGGGCAGATCCTCGAGAAGCGCCGTGACGTTCGTGCGATCGCGGGTCATGGATGCCGAGCCGAGAGATGGTACCCGCGGGGCCTCGCGCGTGTCCATGGCGCCGGCCCCGAACCCGTCGACGAACCCGCGGCAATCACGGCGGGTTGGCGACCGATCCCGATGTGGGTGCCGGGGCACCCGCCGGGCGCGCCGCCGTCGACACCGTCGGACCGGTCAGGCCGATCGCGACGGCGATCGCGGTCCCGAGCGCGAGCAGCCCGACGACCGCCAGGGCCTGGCGCAACCGCGGTGCGCGCGACCGGAACGGCGGCACGGTCTCGGTCCGCGGATCCTGGACCGGCGGCGGCCGGCGCTGGGCCGGCGGCATCGCCGCGGTCGGCGGGCGCGCGACCACGCTGGCGTCGTCGATCGCGTCGGCGAGCGGCGAGATGGTGGAGACCTCGCCGGTGCGCTTGTGGGGCGGCAGCTGATCGAGATCGACCAGCGGCCGGGCGCCCTCGTTCTTGGCCGGCCCGCCGATCTTGATCATCGACGTGAGCTCGAGGCCCTGCAGCTTGCCGAGCTCGACCGGCAGGGTCGGCGGCTTCAACCGGCGCCGCGGCACCACCTCGCCGAGCGAGGCGTTGCGCGCCGACAGATCGCGCACGACGCTGACCAGATCGCCCTCGTCGGCGAGGTCGTCGTCGTCGAGCTGCTCGGTGCCCTCCTCGATGTCGTAGACCTCGGTGCCGCCGCCGCCGAGCGCGGCGGTGCCGGTCGGCTCGCGGCCCTCGACGTCGCGCCACTCGCCGGCGGGGCCGCACACGTCGCGCAGCTGGTTGGCGAGCTCGGGCGCCGACAGCATCAGGCCGTTCTTGTGGGCGCAGCGGAGCAGCGCTTCCTGCAGCTCGTTGGCGGTCTGGTAGCGGGCGTTGGGATCGATCGCGAGCGCGCGCAGCATGACCTTGTCGAGGTCGGCGGGCAGGCCCGGGATCTTGCGCGACAGGACCGGGACCGGCTGCGAGTAGATCTCGTCGGCCGACGAGGTCAGCCCGACGTGCACGAACAGCCGCTCGCCGGCGATCATCTCGTAGAGGCAGACCGCGAGCGAGTAGAGGTCGCTGCGGTGATCGAGCGGCTCCGAGCGCGCCTGCTCGGGCGACATGTACCCGACCTTGCCCTTCACCCGGTAGAACACCGAGTGGTGGGTCGACGCCTTCGCGATGCCGAAGTCGGTCAGCTTCACCTCGCCGTTGTAGGAGATGAGGATGTTCGACGGCGACACGTCGCGGTGGATGAGCTCGAGCGGGCTGCCATCGGGGCCGCGCTTGGAGTGGGCATAGGCCAGCGCCGACAGCACCTCGCGCGCGACGAAGATGCCGGCGGCGGCCGAGAACCGGCGGCGCCGCCGCTTGGCGCGCTTGAGTAGCGTGCGCAGATCGGCGCCCGCCAGGTACTCCATCACGATGAAGTACTCGGCGCCGGCGGCGACGAGATCGATCGTGTGGATGATGTTGGCGTGATCGAGCGAGGCCGACAGCCGGGCCTCGCGCAGGAACAGATCGATGAACTCGGGCTGCTGCGTGAACTCGGGCAGGAGCTGCTTGAGCACGACCTCCTTCTCGAACCCGCCCGCGCCGAGCTTCTTGCCCAGGTAGATCGCCCCCATGCCGCCTTCCGACAGGTACTCGTTGACGACGTACCGATCGATGGGGGCGCCTTCGCGGCGGGCATCCAGCATGCGCGCCGCCAGTGTACCATCGGGGTGGTGACGCCGCGCTATCCGCTCGAGGCGCTGCGCGGTGAACGCGACCGCGCCGCGCGCCGCCAGGCCCGCGATCTGGCCGGGGCGATCGCCGTCGAGGCGGAGGCGATCGCGGCCGCGCAGCGGGCCGCCGCGGCGGTGCAGCGCGCCGAGGCGGCGTGGCGGGCGGCGGAGACCGCCGCGCGCGCGCTCGACG
>JAIOQA010000010.1 GCA_021413675.1 Deltaproteobacteria bacterium
CGCGGCGATCGCGGCGATCGCGCGCTCGGTCGGGACGACCAACGCGGTCGTGGTGCTCCGCCACGGCGACGGCCTCGCGGTCCAGCTCTGGCGCGAGAACGGCCTGCTCGGACCGAGCGTCGCGTACGCGCGCCAGGCCGCGCGCGATCTGGTGCTGCCGCTCGCGCCGCCGCGGCCGACGATCCCGTTCGAGCCGATCAAGCCACCGCCGCCGCCGCCCACGGCGTGGTGGCGCCGCCGCTGGGTCCAGGTGGTGGCCGCGACCGGCGCCGCGGTGCTGGTCGGCGGCGCGATCACGCTGGGCGCGACCCGCGACGAGGGCAGCAGCTTCGTGGGCGGGCTCGGGTGGGGACAATGAACCTGCGCCGCGCGGTCCTCGCGCTGGGCCTGGTCGCGCTCGCGGCCTGCGGCCCCGACACCTCCACGTTCTCGATCAAGCTCACGCTCACCCAGGGCGACGCGTACCGCTGCCCGTCGCCCAACTGCGCCGGCATCATGGTGTCGTGCGACACGGTCGTGTCGGTCCGCATCGTCGATGCGTCGGATCCTTCGATCGTCTACCTGTCGCGCTGCCTGCCGCTGCCGACCTCGAGCAACCTGTGCAGCCTGGCGAGCCTCGACCTGACCGGCGACCCGGGAGCCCCCACGCCCACGGTGCCCAACCGCATGGTGCGGGTCGAGGTGCTGGTCTGGCCCGCGGTCGCGCTCGACGATGGCACCTGCCCGACCAACATCGAGTTCGACGCGCGCGGCATGCCGGTCGCGGTGTCGCCCGCGCCCGCGATCGGCGGCCAGACCTACTTCCTGCCCGGCTCGAGCAGCGTCGCCGAGGTCGAGCTCGGCTGTCAGGACGCCGGCGCGCTCAACGAGCTCGCGTGCCGCAGCGCCGGCACGACCCGCGTCCGCGCCGTCGTCGACGACTTCGACACCCGCGTGTTCCTGCCGCCGATGGTCGCGCGGGACATCGAGGTCTCCGCCGGCGTGCCGGTCGCGCGCACCAACCCGGACACCGGGCTGACCGAGTGGCTGCTCGACACCACCGATGGTGCGATGCCCAACATCGTGCCGGCGCCGGTGCCGGCGTGGCAGCACGACACCAAGCTCGAGTTCGATCAGGTCGCGTGCGTCGAGGTGCTCGACAGCGGCACCGAGCAGACCCACGACGTCACCTGCCGGCAGATCCCGGTCGGCGCCGACGGCTTCGACGTGCGCGCGTTCCGGCTCGCGAAGTCGTCGCTCAACCAGGTGGTCGGCGTGCTGCGCCTGCCGGGCGCGCCCGACGACGGCCTCGTCGTCGGCATCGTCGTCGACTACCTGGGCGCGCCGGTCGCCGGCGCGACGGTGTTGCCGTCCAAGGGGTCGGTCCGCTACGTCAACGCCGATCGCACGATGCTGACCGAGGACACCGTGACCTCGCCGTCGGGCATGTTCGTGTCGCAGGACGTGCCGTTCGACGCGGCGTGGACCGCGACCGACGCCAAGGGCCTCGCGCCCTCGGAGCCGCCGGTCGGCGGCCTCCTGGTCGGCGCCGCCACGATCGTCGTGATCCAGCTCCAGCCCCCGCCGGTGACCCCGTGAGTCAACGCCACACCTGGTACCGCCTCGCGATCGCGCGCCCCGACGGGCCGACCGAGATCGTCGTCGCCCCGGGCGCCCACCTCGGCGACGCGATCGCGCTCGGCGTGCGGCACGCCGGGCGCGGCAGCTGGGCCGCCGCCGCCGCCAACGCCATCGCCGCCGAGGTCCCGCTGGGCGGTTCGGTCGGCAAGAACGATCTGGTCGTGCGCGGCCCCGATCCCGACTTCTCCCTCGGCCTGCGCTGGCCGCTCGGCGTGGTGCCGTCGTTCGACAGCGCGCGCAAGGCCGCGGCGATCCGCCCCGGGTTCGCGCGCCGCACCGGCGATCACCTCGTGCTCGAGGCCCAGCTCGGCGGCCGCGAGCTCGACGAGCTCCTGCTCTCGGTGCTCGAGCGGCTGCCGGCCGCTGACAACATCGAGATCAAGGTCGCCGATCACCACGACGATCACGGCACGACCGAGATCTGGCTGTCGCCGCGCCTCGGCGTGAAGAAGGCCATCCACTGGCTCGACGATCACGACGTCGAGTGGCTGCACAACGGCCACCTCGAGCTCGCGATCTACCTGCGCAAGCAGCGCAGCACGCTGCGCCTCACCGAGCACAAGACGCTGGCCTGGGTCTCCGACGACGCCGACCTCACCGCCCAGGTCGCGACCTGGCTCGGCGAGGCCGTGCCCGAGCTCGACACGCTGTCGACGCTCGCGCAGGTGGGACACTTCCACTGGCGCCCGGCGGCGACCAGCGCGCGGCCGCGCCTGATCGATCGGCTGCGGCGCCAGGGCCTGCGCAAGGTCGACGCGTGGCCCGGGCCGCGGCCGCCGGTGAAGGCCCTCACATCCGGTAGTGCCCCATGAGCAGCGCCCAGCTCGACGTCTGACCGCCGTCGCCGAAGCCGATCGTCTGCACGCGGCTCAGGAAGCCGACCTCGATGTGCGCGGTCGCGCTCCACGACACGTTGACGCTGACCGACTCGCGATCGCTCTTCGCGAGGTGCAGATCCTCCTGGAACGCGCCGGTGATCAGATCGACGCGCCAGGCTGGCTTGAGGAAGTACGAGGTCATGACGTCGAACGCGAGCTGGTTGCGGCTCGGCCCGACGTCGAACTTCTGGTGGGTGAGATCGACCTCGCCCTGGAACAGGAGCTTCGCGCCCTCGAGCCAGAGCTTGCCGGTGAGGCCGCCGAGCGTGCGGGTGTCGTCGCTGCTCTTGGCGTACTTGCCGGTCGCGCCGATCGCGGCCTTGCTGCCGGCGCGAAGCTCGCCGTAGAACGCGGCGCCGTCGCCGTCCTCGGCCGAGCCGAAGATCGGATCGTGCACGAACGCGGTCGCGTGGACCTCGGCCTTGCCCGAGAGCCAGCCCACGCCGAGCCCGTACGACTCGTTGTAGAGCGGGTTCACGTACTGCCGCACCGCCTCGGCGTGCTCGGCGAGGCGCAGGCCGATGACCGGGCGGAAGTGGCCGGCACGGACGTAGAAGCCGTCCTTGTCGTCGTCCTTGCGCCACATGACGTAGTGCTCGTGCAGCTGGAAGATGCCGGCCGGGTTGTCGCCGAGCGCGCGGAAGCCGCCGGCGAGGTTGAGCGAGAGGCCCTTGTGCTGGGCGCGCGCGTAGAGGTCGGCCTGCATCGGGAAGAACGCCGGGCTGATGCCGTGGCCCGGGTCGGTGATGCCGGTGGCGAGGCGCGCGTCGGCGCCGAGCTGCAGCCAGTCGGGCGGGGTCCACTTGCCGGAGAGGAAGCTGCCATCGCCGCCGAAGGTCGGGTCGTCCTCGGCGACGACCTGGCCGTTGCCGGTGAGCAGGCCGCCGCCGGCGGGCGACACGTGGCAGCTCGCGCAGGTCTGGCCCTTGGTGAGCTGGTACTGGGGATAGGCGTGAGCGGCGCGGCCGTGCGCGAGCCCGAGCCCGATGACGATCAGGGGGAGGAGGAGCTTGCGCATGTCAGTTGGCCTGCGCCCCGTCGTTGATCCACGCGGCGATCAGATCGATGTCGTCCGCGGTCAGCGGCCCATCGGGTGGCATCTGCGGATCCTTCGCGCCGACCAGCACCTGGTAGAGCTTCGAGCGATCGGCCTTGGACTCGCCGACGGGCACGGTGCCGGTGTAGACCAGCTCGGTCGCCGCCTCGAGGAAGCCGTCGCGCGTGTCGAACGCGAAGCCCTCGAGCTTGAGCGCGGTCGAGTGGCAGGTCTCGCGACCGCACGACGGCTCGAGGATCGCCTGCTGGATGTACGTGGCCGTGTGGGGCCGCGTGTCGGCGTCGACCCCGCAGGCGCCGAGGGCGGCGGCGAGCGCGACGAACAGGATGGGAACGAGACGACTCATCGGGCTGACTCCTCGCGATTGCCGGGACCATTGCATCGGTCCGCGAGCGCCGCGAGGCGGCCGGGATGATTTTCGCTGACCAGATCGCCGCAGCGGGGCGCGCGCGATGTGCAAGCTTGGTACGGGCGATGCCGCATCTCACCCGCTGTGACGGTCGGTCGCACGGTCCGATGAGACGATCCGTTCCGTGAGCGCTATTCCGTGACGAGATCCGCGCCGAGCGCGCGCACGTGATCGAGCAGCTCGTCGAGATCGCGATCCTCGGTGAGCGGGTTCATCAGCGCGCTTCGCAGCCACAGCCCGGCGCCGAGCCTGGTCTGCAGGATGTAGAACCGCCCATCGGCGACCGCGCGCCGCCGCAGCTGCGCGGTGAAGGCATCGAGCGCGGGCCCGGGCGCCGGTGCGCCGCGCGGCCGCCACCGGTAACAGACGATGTTGGCGTCGGGCGGCGTGGCCAGCTCGAAGTCGTCGGTGGCGGCGAGGCGCGCGGCGAGCGCGGCGCCCAGCGCGACGGTGCGCTCGACGTAGTCGGTGAACAGCCCGGGGCCGTAGGCGCGCAGGCACGCGTAGAGCTTGAGCGCCATCATCCGCTTGGTGCACTCGAGCGTGCGCAGCCCGAGGTTCCACCACTCGGCGTCGGGGCGCGCGCCCTCGAACAGGTAGCTCGCCTCCTGCGCGAACGCCTCGTAGGCGCGGCCCGGCTCGCGGAACAGCACCGCGGTACAGAGCGCGGGCATCGCGAGCATCTTGTGCGCGTCCCAGACGATCGAGTCGGCGCGCGCGAGGCCGTCGACCAGCGCGCGGTGCTTCGAGATCGCGAGCGCCGCGCCGTGCGCGCCGTCGACGTGCAGCCACAGCCCGTGCGCCGCACAGAAGTCGCCGATCGCCAGCAGCGGATCGAACGCGCCGGTCGCGGTCGCGCCCGCGGAGGCGACCACGGCGATCACGCGGCGGCCCAGGGCGCGCGCGCGCTCGAGCGCCGCCGGCAGCGCGGCGGGATCGAGGCGGAAGCGATCGTCGACCGGCACGGCGATCGCGCCGTCGGCGCCCCAGCCCATGATCCGCAGCGCGCGCGCGATCGAGTAGTGGACCTGGCTCGAGCACAGGACCGCGAGCGGCGGGCCGCCCGGATCGCCGGCGCCCCAGACGTCCCAGCCGGCGCGCGCCTGGCGCGCCGCGAGGAGCGCGGTCAGGTTGCCGACGGAGCCGCCCGAGGTCAGGACGCCGGTCGCCGTGGACGGCAGGCCCACCGCCTGCGCCATCCAGTCGATGACCGCGAACTCGATCGGCATCGCGGTCGGGCCCATCTCGTAGACCGACATGCCGTTGTTGCACAGCGCCGAGACCAGATCGCCGAGCGCGGCGCCCGGGATCGGCGGCGGCACCTGATGACCGAGGTAGCGCGGGTGATGGAGCCGGATCGCGCCGGCGGCCGCGGCGGTGAGCGTATCGACCAGCGCGACCGGCGACGCCGCGGGATCGAACGCCCACGCCGCGCGCGCCGCGGTCGGATCGCCCAGCGCCAGCACCGGCGCCTCGTCGCGGCCGGTCGCGGCCGCGAGCTGATCGGCGAGCGCGTCGATCAGCGCGTGGCCATCGCGCCGGAAGCGTTCCGGATCGTAGGCGTCGGCGATCGACGGAGGGATGGATCCGGAGGACTGCGGCGCGGCCATGGCCGACGCTAGAACACCGACCGGTGCGACGCATCTGCACCGACGCGCAATCGCGGGGCGCCGCGCGTTCGCGCGCAGCGAAGGTCGCCACGCAGTTCGCGTCGGCGCCGGAATTCCGGACATCGGTGTCGTGGCAAACGGTGATCGCGCGCGAGGTCTCGCAGAGATAGCGATGGTACGCGACGTGAAACGTGGCCGAGCATGCCGCCCGTCGCGTCGCGACCACTCCTCTCATCCTTGGCTGTCCTCGCGCTCGCCTCGGGCGTGTGCCCGCGGCTGGCCACCGCCGAGTCGCCGACCCAGACGCCGGTCCGCGCCGTCGACCTGTTGATCGTCGTGGACACGTCGCCGCGCGCAGCGTCGACACGGGCGGCGTTCGCGGCCCACCTGCCCGGCTTTGTCTACCGGCTGCTGTCCGTATTTCCGGGTGACTACGGACCGGCCCTCGACCTCCAGGTCGGCGTGATCACCGCCAACCCCGACGACCACGGCGAGCTCCGCAGCGCGACCATCGCGACCTGCGCGGCGGCGCCCAGCGCTCGGTTCGCGCACTACACGAGCGATCAGTGGGCGATGACCACGACCAACTACACCGGGGAGCTGGCGGCCGCGATCCAGTGCTTGGTCCCGATCGATGTGGTCGGCCCGACGACCGCGCAGCCCGCGGCCATGGTGAACGCCGCGCTCGATGGCTCGGTGGCCGTGAACGAGGGCTTCTTGCGCGCCGACGCAGCCCTCGCCGTGCTGGTGGTGAGCGACCAGGATGATTGCTCGGGCTCCGCGACGACGCCGTTCGCCTGCGCCCAGGCGGCGTGGACGTGCACGCCGCCGATCGATGCGAGCCCCGGGGCACGCACGAGCTGCGTCGCGAACTCCGAGCCCGTGGGCCTGCTCTCGATCGACGGCGCCAGCGCCCTGCTCGCGCTGCTGAAGCCGGACATCCAGCGCGTCGCGGTCGGCGCGATCCGCGGCCCGGCGGCGCCGGTCTTCGTGACCAGCGGCCCGTCGCTGGTGCCGTCGTGCGCGTTCGCTGGCATCACCGCGACCCCGGGGCTGCGCCTCGACGCGATCCTGGCGCGCTTCCCCAACCACTGGGCGGCGTCGGCATGCGATGCGTCGTACGACGACTTCACCGAGACGATCGCCGCGGCGGCCGGCGTGCCGATCACGGTCGGCGAGCGCGACATGTCGTCGACGTGCGATGGCGGAGAGGGAAGCCACGACGATGCGGCCTCCCCCGAGCGCATGGGCTGCGGGTGCCGCGCGGGCGCGGCGGGCGCGGCCGGCGCCGGCGTGAACGCGGCGATCGTGCTCGCCCTGATGATCCGCCGGCGCCGCGCGCGCTGATCGCGCTACTGCCCGAGCGCGTCGATGCAGTCGAACTGCGCCTGCACGCTGGGGCGGGTGGCGTGGCCGGTCGACGGCTCGCACACGAAGTTGTCGGTGACGCAGGCGTAGCTGGCCTGGGCGTGAGGCAAGGGCGCGGCGGTCGGATCGATGCGCGGGATCGCCCGCAGACATTGATCGCGGCCGGGGCCGCTCAGGTGCTCGCAGCACTGCTCCTGCACCGCGGTCGCGCGCTGGACCGTGTCGCCGTGAGACCGCCCGCCGCACGCGCCGAGCGCCGCGATCAGGACCGTGCCGATCCAGCGAGGCGCGCGCGCCACGGTGGTGAGGCGCCCGCGATACACCTGCGACGCGCCGATGGCCGCGGCGCGACCGAAGCCCGCGAACCGCGCGCCCTTGAATTCCCTGCCTTGCATCATGGTGCCGCTCATCGCAAGCCGCGCGCCAGGCGATGGCGAACGCTGGCAGGGTGGTTGCAATCGCTCTCGCCGATGCGAATCCCCGCGCTCCTCGTCGCTTCCCTCGGGCTCGTCGGCGCCTGCGCGGGCACCTACAGGTACGAGGCCGCCGGGCGCGGCCTCGCGCAGGTCACCCAGGATGAAAGCCAGGCGTCGGCGGCGCCCGGCACCGGCGGGGTCGCGGCGCGGGCCAACGTCCGCCACGACGTGATCGTGCGGGTCGCGGTGCCGCGCGCCGAGCAGGTGGCGTGGCGCCTCGACTGCGGCGGCGACGTGGTCAGCGGCGTGGTCGGCGAGACCCTCGAGGCCTACCGCGCGCGCCGGAGCGGCGGCACGTATGTCGATCGCGCGATCGTCGTCCCGCCCCACGATGGCGCGTGCACCGTCGCGCTGTGGCCCCAGGACGGCGCCGACCCGACCGGCATCAGCGGCGCGTTCGAGGTCACGCGGGTGATCCGCCGCGACGCCGAGCTGCGGGCGCGGCGCGAGGTCCAGGTCGGCCAGGCCCAGGCCGCGCGCGTCGCGATCCGCGCCCAGCTGATCGCCCAGGGCGCCGATGTCGAGGCGCGCGCGCGCGCCGAGGCCGCGGTGCAGGCGCAGCCCCAGGCCCAGGCCGAGATCCGGTTCCGCGCCGAGGCCAGTGTCCGCGCCCGAGCGCAGGCGGAGGCGGAGGTCCGCGCCCGCGCCGAGGCCGAGCTCTGGGCCGAGGCCTCGCAGTGCCGCGGCGAGCTGCGCGCCTATCTGGTCGCGCAGGGCGCCGATCCGATGCGCCGCCGCCGCGAGCTCGAGGCCCGCGCCCAGGCCGAGCTCGCGCTGCGCCTGCGCATGCAGGAGGAGCAGCGCCGCCGCGACGCCGAGGCCGCCGCGATCGCCGCCGAGCTCGGCCACCGGCAGGACCTCGCGATCGACGCGCGGCTGCGGCTGCGCGCGATGCTGCTCGCCCTCGGCGCCCGCGAGCGCCCGCCGATGCCGCCGCCGCTCGACGAGGATCCCGGCCTCTCGCCGTCGAGCTACGCCGCGTGGATCGCGGGCCGCTGGCAGTGGAGCGGCCAGGCCTGGGAGTGGCAGGCTGGCTTCTGGAGCGAGGTCGAGCAGCCCGGTGCGGTCGT
>JAIOQA010000421.1 GCA_021413675.1 Deltaproteobacteria bacterium
CGAAGGCGTCGCTGCGCGAGGCGTCGAGGTTGCCGCGCAGGTCGAGGCCGTCACCGGCGCGCGCGACCAGCACCTCGACGACGGGCGCGAGCTGGAGCGCGCGGGCGCCCTCGTTCTGATCGCCGGAGATGGTCTCGAGCGCGCGGATCATCGCGTCGGCCGCGAGGAAGTCGTCATGGGCGGCGCCGGCCAGGTGCGCGGTCTCGACCAGCGCGGTCTCCGCCTCCGGCACCCCGAGCGTCGACAGGGTCGCCCCGACCTCGAATGCCGCCTCGGCCTCGACCTGCGGCCAGCCGGTGCGCATGGCCTCGGCGCGGGCGGCCTCGGCGGCGGTGCGCGCCTCGGTGATCTTGCCGATCGCGCGCAGCGCCGCGGCGTCGTCGACACGAGCGCGGACCTTGCCGATCGCCGCGACGATCGCGGGATCGTTCGGCAGCGGCGCGCGCGCGCCGAGCGCGGTGGCATCGGCGCAGGCCGAGAGCGGCGCCAGATCGTCGATCGCATGAGTGGCCTTCTCGAGCGCGGTCGCGTCGACTCCACCCGCCCAGCGCGTGGTGACCGCCGCCAGGCGATCGCGCGCACGGTCGAGGCAGGCCATGCGGAGATCCATCAGCGTGTCCGACTGCCGGCCGTCGACCCTGGTCGCGCGACAGGCCTCGCGCCGCATCGCCAGCCACTCGCCGGCGTAGCGGCCGAGCGCGTGATCGACGCGGTCCCAGGTGGCGCTGGCGTAGGGCAGCGCGGTCGCCGTGAACGCGGTCTGGACCTCGGCCTGGCGGGGCGCGTCCCACGCGCCGTGCATGCCGTCATCGCCGCTCGCGCACGGATCGTCGGTCGCCTGGTAGCGGGTCACGCCCCAGGTGCCGATCGCGGCCAGGCCGACGAGCGCGCCGCCGAACGCGATCCGCCGCCGGGCGATGGCCGGATCGCGCGCGAGCGCCGCGAGCAGCGCGCTCATGCTGGGCCAGCGCTCCGCCGGATCGCGCGCGAGCCCGCGCAGCGCGATCGCCCCGACCCAGCCCGGGACCTCGCCGCGCGGCACGCGCAGCGGCTCGGCCTCGCGCGCGGCGCTCGTCGTCGCGAACGGCCGCGCGCCGTAGAGCGCTTCCCACAGCGCGACGCAGAACGCGAACTGATCGGCGCGCGCATCGAGGGCCGAGCCCGCGCGCTGCTCGGGGGCCATGTACGCCGGCGTGCCGGCGGCAGACGCCGCCGCGTCGTGCGAGTTGGCGAGGCCGAAGTCGCCGAGGCGCGCGCGCCCGTCGCGTCCGATGAGGATGTTGCCCGGCTTGACGTCGCGATGCACGAGGCCGGCCGCGTGCACCGCCGCCAGGCCGCGGCCCGCGTCGACGAACATCGCGACGATCGCGCGCCAGGGTCGCGGCTGCGCCTGGAGCCAGCTCGCCAGGCTCGGCCCGTCGATCAGCTCCATCGCGACGAAGGGCTGCTCGCCGACGAGGCCGACCTCGTAGACCGTGACGACGTTCGGATGCGCGACGCGCGCCATCGCCTGGGCCTCGCGCATGAGCGCGATGTGCCCGTCGAAGTGCGCGCCACGACCGGGATGCAGCAGCTTGAGCGCGACCTTGCGATCGAGCTCGGGGTCGTACGCCGCGAAGACGATGCCCATGCCACCGGCGCCGCGGCTGTCGAGCAGCACGAACCGGCCGAGCTGACCCAGCGCGGTCGGCGCCACGGCGGCGCTGCCACCAGGGGCGTCGTGCGAGACCGCCGACATGCTCCGCTCGGTGGGGGCGTCGCGATCGAGCGGTGCGTCGCTGTCGCGTGGAGTGGTCATCGTCGGAGCGGACTGCCCCACTCAGAAAATATAGCAGGCCGGCGCCGGCCGTACCGCTACTTCAGGCGCAGGCTCCGCATGACCCCGCGCGCGAGCGCCTCGCCATCCGGCGACGGCATCGCGCCACTCGCGGTGCGCGTGACGATCAGCACGATGCGGCGGGTGCCCTTCGCCGCCATCAAGACGAACGTGCGCAGCGGCTGGCCGCCCTTGCCCTTGCCGCCCTCCTGCTTCCAGAGCGCGTACGCCTGCTCCGCGCCGACAAGCTTCGCGAACTCGGGCGGCAGCGCGCGCTGCGCCGGGATCAGCCGGTTGGTGCCGAACGCCTGCTCCTGGGCGGCGAAGAAGTCCTCGGGGCGCTCGCCCTTCGCGGCGCGAGTCTCGATCAGCTCGACCCGCTCGGTGCCGCTCTTGTCAGTCCAGCGCGTGCCCGCCTTCTTCCAGCCCTTCGGCACGCGCAGCGCCGCGCCCGCGACCTTCGCCGCGACCAGCGGCGGCGCCGGCGGCACGTGCAACACCGTGCTCGCGCTGTCCGTGCCCCAGCCCGGGGCATCGACCTTCGGATCGATCACCGCGACATAGGCGCCGATCGTCGGGGCGTTCTCGGGCGCGACCAGGAAGATCGGCAGCGGCTCGTCGCGCAGCACCACGACGATGCGTGCGACCTTGCCGCCGGCCATCACGAACAGGGTCGACAGCTCGGGGTAGTAGAGGCTGTCCTGGTAGGCCTTCTCGGGATCCGGCATCGGCGTCGCCCCGCCGCTCTTGATGTCGATCGACACCATGTTGCGCATGAGCGGGCTGCCGACGGTGCCGGAGAACGGCGCGGGGTTGCCGTACAGCTTCGTGACGCGGGCCGCGTCGTCGCCGATGTGCGCGCCCTTCGCGGTCGGTGGCGCCTTGTCGCCCGCGAGCTCGATCGCGCGCGTGCGGAACGTGCCGTTGTCCATCTCGGCGACGACCACCAGCCGCCACGGCCCCTTGTCGTAGAAGTACCAGAACGGGAAATTCATGTCCTCGCGGCCCGGCCCGAGCAGCCGGTACATCGCTGGCGTGGGCTGGCCGAGGAACAGCGTCCCGGCGAAGCCCTTGCCCTCGTCGAGCGTCTTGCCCTGGAGGACCGTGGCGTAGCGATCGTCAGGCGCGTCGTCGGCACGGGCGACCGCGCTCGCGACCAGGAACATCACGCCGGCGGTGAACAGCGAGATCGCGCGTTGCATGGCGGCATCGTAGCGCGCGGCGACGGCGCGATGTTCGCACGGCACCGCGCTTGTGAATGCGGCGCCCCTGGTCGACGATCGCGCGTGACCGCGATCGCGCACGATGCATCGATCCGCGAGCTCCGGCGCCGTGCGCGCGCGGCGGACGCACCGGCGATCGCGGGCGCCTTCGTCGCGAGCCTCGGCGCGGAGCCAGGCGCGTGGCGCGCGCCGCTGGTCGCGCTCGCGGCAGGCCTGGCGGTGCCGCCCCCGCGCGCCAAGGAGACCCCGCTGAGCGCGGCGATCGCGCGCGAGGGGCTGGCGGTGGGCAACAAGCACGATCGCCGGCACGTGATCGAGACCCTCGGCGCGTGCGGCGTGCTCGAGACGCCCGAGCACCCCGGGTTCACGACCCGCTGGACCACGTTCGCCGCGCGGCAGGATCGTCCGAGCGCGCGCACCGAGTGCGACCCGCCGATCGCGTTCTGGACCGCCGCCCATGGCGTGAACGCTGCCAGCGTCGCGCGCTGGTTCGGGCACCTCGGCGTCAAGGTGACCGGTCACCACACCGACCGCGGCGGGACCTCGCCGATCGCTGGGCGAGATGTGGACCCGCGACGACGCGCGCGGCCGCTGGGCGTTCGTGGCCAGTGGCTTCCCCGCGCCATCGTCGGGGCACCTCGAGGATCCGTTCGGCGGGTCGTTCGACGTCGAGCGGGCCGACCGCCTGCCCGAGTCGCCCGCCGCGCGGAGCTGTGCTGACCGTCGCGACTCAGCCGGCGGGCCGGCAGGGCCCGATGACGTCTCCGCGCGCGTCGCTGCGCGTCAGCGACAGGACCCACGAGGTCCCCGATGCGGTGCGGTCGCCCTTGCCCGTGGCCAGCACGAGGTCGGGCCGACCGTCGCCGTCGGCGTCGCCGACCGCGAGCCACGCGGACTCGGCCAGGTCCTGATCGAAGTCGAGCACCAGCTCGCGCCGGACCTCGCCATCGGGCGACACGAAGTAGCGGAAGACGTGGCCCAGGTGCGCGCTCGGGATCCCCTCGGAGAGCCCATCGCCGCGGGTCGAGACCACCAGCTCCGGCCGGCCATCGCCGTCGAGGTCGGCGATGGCCATCATCTTCTCGAAGTAGCCGAGGTCGAGGTCCTGATCCTCGTGAGACAGGACGTACGCCACCTCGGCGCTGGCGCCGCGGATCCGGTAGGCGAGGAGCGACGCGCGATTCTCGTCCTGCTTCGCCTTCCATCCGACGATCAGCTCGGGCGCACCGTCGCCGTCGAGGTCGCCGACCAGGAGCGAGGCGTAGAAGGCCGGATGGCCATCGTACTGATCGATCACCAGCCGCGGCGTCGCGATCGGATCCCCGGTCGCGGGATCGAGATCGTGGATCTCGATCCGGGCCGCGTCGTCGCGGAACGAGCTGGAGACGATCAGCTCGACCCGACCATCGCCGTCGACGTCGGCGAGGATCGCGTCCTCGCCGGAGTTGCCGAGCTGCAGCACCTTGCGCGCGCTGGGGACCAGCGTCTGCGGCGCGACGTCGTAGCGGATGACCTCGCCGTGACCGCAGTACGCCGAGACGATCTCGTCCACGCCATCGCCGTCGAGATCGGCGGTCGCCAGCCCGTGGGTGTAGCTGCTGGTGTTCTCCGGCGACTGGATCATCCGCTGCTGCGTGAGGCGCTCGCCATCGGTGTGCATCAGGTGGAGTCGCGCGATGCTGTCGTCGTCCTGGCCGGTGCCGGCGATGATCTCCGGCACCCCATCGTGATCGAGATCCACGATCCGCACGCCGAGCACCATCCCGCCGCGGTCACCCGCAGCACTGTCGAGCAACGTGCGCGAATCCCAGACACCATCGCGTTTGCGAAACTGGTAGATGCGGCTGTCGGGCGCGCTACCGGTGAGGATTTCCGGACACCCGTCACCATCGGCGTCGCCGATCTCGACATCCCAGCCCGCGTAGCTCTGCGGCACCTGCGCGACGACCTCGCCGGTCCATCCGGGGGCCAGCTGCGCGAGGTCCGACACCCGCGAGATCGCGGGGACTTCCTCGGGTACCTCGGTGCAGCTTGTCAGCGCGAACCCGAGGACGAGCAGCAACGCCGCCGGCTGGAGGCGGGTGAGCTGGAGTCGCGAAACGTGTAGGACCGCGATGGCTTCGCGGCGAAGCGGGTTGCGCAAGATGTCGGGATCGAACGGCACACTTGCGGTAAAGCAAGCGCCGTTCCGACTCGCGTGCCGGTCTGCCGCAGTCATTGCGTGAACTGGCAGGACCCGTGCGCGTCGGCGTGCGTGTCGTGGAGCGCGATGACCCACGAGGTCCCGGGCTCGGTGCGATCGCCCTTGCCGGTGGCCAGCACCAGGTCGGGCCTCCCGTCACCGTCGGCGTCGCCGGCCGCGAGCCACGCCGACTCGGCGAGGTCCTGATCGAAGTCGAGCACCAGCTCGCGGCGGACATCGCCGTCGCGCCCGACCGTGTAGCGAAAGACGTGGCCGAGGTGCGCGCTCGCGATCCCCTCCGAGCCCCCGTCGCCGCGGGTCGAGACCAGCAGCTCCGGTCGATGATCGCCATCCAGGTCAGCGATCGCCATCGTCTTCTCGAAGTACGCGAGGTCGAGGTCCTGATCCTCGTGCGAGAGCACGTACGCGACCTCGGCGTGGGCGCCGCGGATCCGATAGGCGAGGAGCGTCGCGCGATTCACGTCCTGCTGCGCCTTCCAGCCGACGATCAGCTCGGGCGCGCCATCGCCGTCGAGATCGCCGACCAGCAGCGAGGCATAGAAGGCGCGATGGCCGTCGTAGCGATCGATCACCACGCGCGGGTTCGGGAGGGGATCCCCGGTCGCGGGATCGAGGTCGTGGATCTCGACCCGCGCCGCGTCGTCGCGAAAGGAGCTCGAGACGATGAGCTCCTTCCGCCCATCGCCGTCGACGTCGGCGAGGATCGCGTCTTCGCCCGAGCTGGACAGCTGCAGGACCTTTCGGGCGTGCGGCGCCATGCCCGGCGGCGCGACGTCGTAGCGAATCACCTCGCCATGGCCGCAGTACGCCGAGACGATCTCGTCGACGCCGTCGCCGTCGAGATCCGCGGTCGCCAGACCGTGGGTGTAGCTGCTCGAGTTCTCGGGCGCCTGGAGCGTGTGGTCCTGCGTGATCCGCTCGCCATCGGTGCGCAGGACATGGAGCCGCGCGACGCTGCCGTCGTCCTGGCCGGTGCCCGCGATGATCTCCGGCGTGCCGTCGTGATCGAGATCGACGATGCGCACGCCGAGCACGATGCCTGCGCCATCGCCCGCCGCGCGGTCGAGCAGCGTCCGGGAATCCCAGCCACCCGCGCGCTTCCGGAACTGGTAGATGCGGCTGTCGGGCGCGCTGCCCGTGAGGATCTCGGGACGCCCATCGCCATCGGCGTCGCCGATCTCCACGTCCCAGCCGGCGTAGCTCTGCGGCACCTGCGCGACGATCTCGCCGTCCCATCCCGGGGCCAGCTGGGCCAGATCCTCCACTCGCGAGATCTCGCGTACCTCCCCGGGTGCGTCCGTGCAGCTGCACAGCGCGACGCCGAGGATGAAGAACACGCTGGCCGGTCCTGGTCGCGAAGGCCGGGCACGCGGCGCGATGTCGAAGGCGCGACAGACGGCAACAAACGTCATCGCGTGCGCAGTTGCACGTCGTGCGCCGTGGCCGTGTGCCCGCGATGTCGAGGAGTTCGCGAACGCCTCGTGTGGACCCACCATGGCCCAGGTCCAGCGAGAGTCCATGGCTCGCGCGTCGGCTACTTGTCGAGGACGAGGGGCGCGCCCAGGAGTCTGCGTGAGCTCGGCGCGCGTCAGCCGCGCGTCGCGAGCCACTCGATCGCCATCCGCACGCGCTGGGGCAGGAGCCGGCGGGTCGGGTAGACCACGAACAGATCGATCGGCTGGGGCTCGCCGAAGTCCGCGCGCAGCGGCACCAGCGTCCGCGCGTGGGCGGCGGCATCGACGGGCGTCATCGCGATGCCGAGCCCGCGGCTCGCGACCTCGATGATGGCGCGCGGATCGTTGACCGCGAACCGCGGCTGCGGCGCGATCTCGATCGTCTTGCCGTCAGGCCCATCGAACCGCCAGACCGAGGTCGCGCGCATGACGACGCACGGCGCGCGCTCGAGCTGCTCGCGGCTCACGACCCGGCGACCGCGCAGCTCGCGGCGCACCAGCTCGCGCGCCGCGAACAGCCCGAGCTGGCCCTGCCACAGCCGCCGCGCGATGAGGTCCGGACTCAGCCCGTTGCCGACGCGCACCGCGAAGTCGAAGCCGTCGCGCACCAGATCGTGCAGCGTGTTCGACGTGTCGAGCTCGATCGTGATCCCGGGATGGGCCGCGGCGAAGGCGGCGAGCGCGCGGGCGACCCGGGTCGCGCCGGTGTACGCCGGCGCGGTCACGCGCAGCGCGCCGGTCGGCGTCGCGCGGCGGTCGGCGGCCAGCGCGAGGGCCTCGCTCAGCCCCTCGACGTGCGGCGCCGCGCCGAGCAGGAGCTGGCGGCCCTCGTCGGTCACCGTCACCTTGCGCGACGTGCGGCGCAGGAGCGCCACGCCGAGCTGCTCCTCGAGGCGCGCGACCGCGCGGCTCACGCTGCTCGTGGGCATCGCCAGGCGGCGCGCCGCGGCGATGAAGCTGGCCAGCTCGGCGACCACGACGAACACCGCGAGATCGTCGAGGCCGCGGGCGGGCGGGTCGATCATCCCGGATCTGGGACGACCCGTGCCGATCCTGGGTAATTGTGCTCGCACGTGGATGATCTAAGCATGGCCGCAGGAGGAAACGACCATGCGCGACGACGAAGCGAAGCTGGAGCACAACAAGGCGGCGGTGCGGCGGTTCAACGAGGCGGTGATCGAGCGCGGCGACGAGACGGCGTTCCACGCGCTGGTGCGGCCCGATCTGGTCAACCGCTCGGCCCCCGCGGGCTCGCCGGCCGGGCCGGACGGGATGCTGTACTTCTTCCAGCAGATCCTGCGGCCGGCGCTGTCCGATCTGCGCGTCGAGATCCACGATCAGATCGCGCAGGGCGACAAGGTCACCACGCGCAAGACGATCCACGGCACCCATCGCGGCGCGCTGTTCGGGATCCCGGCGACCGGTCGGGCGGTCGCGATCGAGGTGATCGACATCGTGCGGCTCGTCGAGGGCCGCTACGCCGAGCACTGGGGCGCGACCAACCTCGAGAGCGTGGTGGCGGGGCTCGCCCGGGCGGCGTGAGGCGCGATCAGGCCGCGTCGGGGAGCGCGGGCGCCGCGGCCAGACGCCGCGCGGGCTTGCGGCCGTCCTTGCCTCCCAGCCGCTCGGCGCGCGCCAGCCACGCGTCGCGCGCGGCCTGCGGCATCGCGCGCACGCCGTGGACGATGGAGAACCCGACCGGGCCGAGGCCACAGAACCGCAGCGTCCCGGTGCCGAGGCTCCGGTGCATGGTCCGGCGCTGGATCAGCCGGTACCACCAGCCTGGCGTGTCCATCGTCGCGATGACCCGGGCCGAGCGCCCGCGCAGGAGGCCGGTCGGGAGCGCGTGGCCCTCGAAGCGAAACGCCCAGCCCGGCAGGAACACCCGCTCGATGAAGCCGCGGACCAGGGTCGGCGGCGCCGCCCAGTAGGTCGGAAAGACCCACGCGAGGTGGTCCGCGCGCTCGATCGCGTCGCGTGCCATCACCAGGTCCGGCTCGAGGGGCTGCGGCTCGCGGTAGCCGTGGCGCAGCACCGGATCGAAGTCCAGCCGGGCGAGGTCGATCCGCTGGACGGTGCCTCCCGCGCCGACGTAGCCCTCGGCGTAGGCGGTGGCGAGCTGGTGGTTGAACGAGTCGTGGTCGGGGTGGCCGAAGAGCAGGAGCGCGTGGGGCATGCCTCGACCATGAGACATGCGAATCAGCCCCGGTAGCAGGCAGATTCGATGTCTGTTATGCAGATGTGCATGGCTCTGCCCACGCCGGATCCGACCTCCATCCAGTGGGACGATCTGCGCTACCTGCTGGCGGCGCTCCGCCACGGCAGCTTCACCGCGGCGGCGCGGCACCTCGGCACCGACCAGTCGACGGTCAGCCGGCGCATCGCCGCGCTCGAGGCGAGCCTGGGCGTGATCCTGTTCGAACGCGGCGCCAGGGCGCCGGTCGCGACCGAGGCCGCGGTGAACCTGCGCGACGGGGCCGAGCGCGTCGAGGCCGAGATGGCCCGGTTCGCCGACGACGTCGTCGGCATTCGCCACCCGGCGGTCAGCGGGCGCGTGCGCCTGGCCGCGACCGAGGAGATCGCGGTGCACGTCATCGTGCCGCGGGTGTTGCCCGCGCTCCGGACGCGCTACCCCGGGCTCCACGTCGATCTGCTGACCGGCTACGGCGCCGCCGATCTCGTCGCGCGCGAGGCCGACGTCGCGATCCGCTTCTTCCAGACCGAGCGCGGCGAGCTGGTGGGCCGCCGCATCGCGCAGCTGCCCACCGCCATCCTCGGCGCGCGCGCGCAGGCGCGACGGCTGCGGCGACGCGCGGTGACCGAGCTCGACTGGATCGCCGTCGAGCTCGCCGGCCTCGCCACGCCCGAGTCGACCTGGCTGGCCGCCCACGTCGGCCGGCCACCGGTCATGGTGTGCTCGAGCTACCAGGTCCAGCTCGCCGCCATCCGCGCCGGTGTCGGCGTCGGCATCGGCCCGCGCGCCTTCACCACGCTCGATCGCGCGTTCGTCGCCCTCGATCCGCCGGGCGCCGACCTGCCGGCGCTGGACCTGTTCGTCGTCACCCGCCGCGCGATCCGCACGTTGCCGCGGATTGCCGCCGTCATCGACGCGATCACCGACGGTGTCGTCGCCCTGGGCGCGGAGGCCTGAGCGCGTGCCAGGTGGGGAGATCGTCTAGACTCGCGCGCATGAGGGCAGGGAGCCGTAGATGGGTCGCGGTCGTGGCGGTCGCGGCCTGCGGGCACGCCGCGACGCCGCCGACGACAGCAACGACAGCCACGACAGCCCACGACTCCGCGCCGCCCGCGGCCGGCACCACCGCGCCATCGTCTCCGATCGCGAGCGCGCCCGCGGACCCGGCCGCCGAGGACGTCGCCTATCCGTTCGATCCATTCGCCGACCTGCGCCTCACCCGCGCGATCGGCGGCCCGCTGCCCAGGGGTGTCGCGGTGCGCTTCGGCAACCTGGCGTCCGGCACCGGCACGCCCGAGCACCTGGCGATCAGCGACGACGGCGCGCGGGTCGCGGTGTGCACGACGAGCTACGACATCGTGCTCTGGGATCCGGCGACCGGTCTGCCGACGAAGATCCTCACGACCCTCGCGCAGGACTGCCAGGCGCTCGCGTTCAGCCGCGACGGCAAGCGCCTGATGGTCCTCGATTACGAGGGGCTGAGCACGATCGACGTCGCCAGCGGCTCGTCAGCGCGGGTCTCGTTCGCCGACGCCGGCGCTGGCGGCTTCCACGCGACCCGGCTCGCGCGCGGACCCCGCGATCAGTGGCTGGTCGCCGGCTGCGCCGAGTACGCGCGCGACAGCGGCCTCGTCCTCGATGGCGCGCGCGTGCAGCTCGCGCTCGGCAGTCTCGGCCGCGAGAACGAGCTGGACTCCGAGCGTTGCGGGACCGCGATCGCGATGTCGCCCGACGGCGCGTGGATCGCCGTCGCCTCGGAGCACGGGACCCAGGTCTACCGCACCAGCGGCGAGGTCGTCGCGCACCTGCCGGCCTACTGGGCCCACGCGCTCGTCTTCACCCCCGACTCGAAGCAGGTGCTCGCGGCCAGCGGCCGCGCGATCAACGCGTTCGACCTGACGACCTTCGACGCGGTCGGCTCCTACGGCTTCCTCGACAACCGCTTCTTCACCGAGGCGATGGCGCTGTCCCGCGACGGCAAGACCCTGTTCGCGATCAGCGGCGGCGACCTCAAGGCCTTCGATGTCGCGAGCCACCGCGAGCGCTGGACCGGCGTCGCCGCGATCGACGCATCGATCGCGACCACACCGTCCGGCGAGGTGTTCGCGGTGAGCCGCGCGCCGCAAGGCCTCGCGCGGTGGAGCGCGGCCGGCGCGCGGCTGGCGCCCTACGATCTCGCGCGCCACGACGGCGCCATCGAGTCGCTCGCGTTCTTCGACGACGGGCGTCAGATCGTCAGCGGCGGCGACGGCGCCCGCGTCTGGAGGGCCGACGGCACGCCGCTGGCGACCTTCGCGCGGCGCCCGAGCGGCGCGACGACCTACGCGCGACCCCGGCCGGGCTCGTCGGAGATCGTGACGGTGACCGGCACGTGTGCGCTCCACGCGTGGGATCCGGCGGCGCGGACGATCCGCCTCGCGACGTCGCTCGCGGGCGGCGTGCGCTGCCACGCGATCGGCCTCGCGATCGCGCCGGATGGCGCCACCGCGGCGATCGCCGATGAGGGTGGCGCGCTGATCCTCGTCGAGCTCGCGCACGGCGGCGTGGTCGCGCGGGTCACGCTGGGGCAGCCGAGCACGTCGGCGCCGTTCTTCACCGACGATGGCGCCCGCGTGTGGATCGGCACCGGCGACGAGGTGGTCGCGGTCGAGGTGAGCCGCGCCGCGGTCGTCGAACACCGCGCGCTCGCGCACCCGCTCCCCGAGGGGCTCACCGTGATCCCGGCTGCGAACCTGATCGTGTACGGCCACGACACCAGCGTGATCGCGCAGGCGCTCGATACCGGGGCGGCGCGCTGGACCGCGCCCATCACCTCCGACGAGTTCGAGGTCGGCGCGGCGATCGACCTGCGCGCGCGCGGCGAGATCGCGGTCGGCGTGCGCAGCGATGTCGTCCGCTTCGATGCGAAGACCGGCGCGGCGCGCGGCACGCTGCACGGCGAGTCGACCCAGTCTCCCGCGCGCGCGCTCGCCCTCGCGCCTGACGGCAAGCGGCTGCTCGCGGCGTTCCCGGGGGAGGTGATCGGATGGGATCTATGAAGCGCACGCACGTCATCGTCATCGTCGCGGCGTTCGCCGGTGCGTCGCGATCCGTCGCGGCGGCCCCCTCGCTCGTCGGGCCGTTCTCCAGCGGCGGCAGCACCTGCGTGCTCCGCGACGGCGAGCCGATCTGCTGGGGCGTCGATCCGCGCCTGCTCGGCGAGTCCGGCGGCGGCCCGACCCCGACGGCGGTGCTCGACGTCCCTGACCTCGTCACGCTGAGCCTCGGTGACGCGCACGCCTGCGGCATCGACCGCGCGGGTACGGTCGTGTGCTTCGGCGCGCGGTACGGCGAGGAAGGCGACATGGCCGACCCGGTCACCACGCCGGCGCTGCCGAAGGCGATCGCGATCGGCGTCGGTGAGGCGCACCAGTGCGCGATCTCGACGGCGCACGAGGTGTGGTGCTGGGGCGAGGACTACGAAGGCCAGGTCGACGGCATCCCCGGCAGAAGCCACCGCACCCCGGTCAAGGTCGCGGGCGTGCGCGGCGCGGTCGAGCTCGCGATCGGCGCCTGGCAGAGCTGCGCGCGCACCACCGCCGGCGCGGTCTACTGCTGGGGACGCCCCCACGCCAACGACGTCACGCCCGACGAGCTGAAGCTCCACGCGATCAAGGTGCCGGCGAGCGCGCAGCTCAGCGCGTCGCGCGAGGACGTGTGTTCGCGCGCGGTGGGCGGGCAGATCGACTGCTGGGGCTGGGGCGCGAGCAGCTACGCCGCCGCCAGCGACGATCAGAACGCGATCGTGCGGGTGACGCCGCCAGCGCCGGCGGCCGAGCTCGCGCTCGCCGACGGCAGCCTGTGCGTGCGCGATCGCGCCGGCGCGGTCGCGTGCGCCGGCTACCTCGCCGAGATCGCGAGCCACCACGCGGTCGCGCCCGGCACCTTCGCCGCGATCGCCGGCGTCACCGACGCGGTCGCGATCTCGGCGGCGGGCACCAACGCGTGCGCGCGCACCGCGGCCGGCGCGATCCGCTGCTGGGGCGACCGCCACGGGCTCGGCCGCGCCGATGACGATCAGGCCGCGACGCCGGTCGCGGTCAAGGGCCTGCGCAACGCGGTCGCGCTCGACGGCCTGGGCGAGCGCACCTGCGCGATCGATCGCGCCGCCGACGTCTGGTGCTGGGGCGGTCGCCACGATCTCGCCGAGCCCGCGCGGGTCGACGCCCTTCGCGGCGCGACCGAGGTCGCGGTCGGGGACGCCGCGGTGTGCGCGCTCGTCGCCGGCGTGGTCCGCTGCACCGTGATCGATCAGGCGCGCGACTTCGGCGATCTCGTCCCGCCTGATCCGGCGCATCCCGACGCGCCCGGCGTCGTCGATGTCGCCGTCGGCGCGCGCGCCGAGCACGTCGCGGTCGCGGCCCTGCACGCGTGCGCGGTGGTCGGCGGCGCGCTGTCCTGCTGGGGCCACGACTACAGCGGCGTGCTCGGCCGCGCGCCCGCCAAGGAGTATCCGGATCTCGATCCGCCGCGCGCCGTCGCCGGGCTCGCGGGCGTCACCGCGGTCGCGCTCGCCCGTGCGCGCACCTGCGCGATCGCGCGCGGCGCGGTCCGCTGCTTCGGCGAGGGCAAGGACGGGCTGCTCGGCGACGGCCGCGCGGTCGACAGCCCCACGCCGCGCGCGGTGGTCGGGCTCGCGCACGCGGTCGCGATCGAGCTCGGTGATCGCCTGGCCTGCGTGCGCACCGACGACGGCGGCGCCGCGTGCTGGGGCAACGAGGCGCTCACGCCGATCCCGTGGCCGAACCTGACCGACGCGATCGATCTCGCGGTCGGCGCCGAGTCCGCGTGCGTCGTCCACCGCGGCGGCACGGTCGAGTGCGGCCTGCCCGGGGTGTCGTCGACGATCGCGGGCATCACCGACGCCGCTCATGTCGCGGTCGGCGCCGGTCACGTCTGCGTCGCGCGCACCGGCGGCGAGGTCGTGTGCTGGGGCGAGCGCCGCGGCGGCGCCCTCGGCGATGGGCTCGCCGACATCGTCGCGGTCGCGGTCGAGGTCGCGCTGCCCGCGAAGTGACCGTACAGAGCGGTCGTCAGCGCAGCTTGCCGCCGAGCAGCGTCAGCCAGGCCGCGTTCACGTGCCAGGTGCCATCGCCGCTGTTCAGCCAGTACGGCGCGAACCCGACGCCGTTCGACTTCAGCTCGCGATACGTCCACCAGGTCCAGCCGATCCCCGCGGCCGCGAGCCGCGACAGGATCGTGTCGGCGATCGCGCTGGCGTCGGTGTCCGACTGGCGCACGCCGACCTGCTGGATGAAGACCGGCACGCCGTGCGCGGCGCGAAAGTCGGTCGCCGCGGCGACGAGCTCGGGCTTCCTCGACGCCGCGTCGAGCAGGTTGCCGGTGTAGATCACGCCGTCGACGCCCGGGAGGTACGCCGTCTCGATCTTGCGCAGCTCGTACGCGCCCGTCGGGCCGACCAGGATCGGCGTGCGTGGATCGAGCGCGCGGATCGCCGGGATCACAGATCCGTAGAACGTGGGCGCGGCCGACCAGTCTGCGCATCCGTTCGGTCCGCAGCTGAAGTTCGGCTCGGGCAGGATCTCGTACATGCCGATGGACGGCGTCTGCGCGTAGCGCTGGACCAGAAACTGCCAGACCTCGACGAACTTCTGCTTCGCGACCGGGTCGTTCAGGAAGCTGGCCGCCAGGCCATCGTCGCCCGTGCCGCAGGCCGCGATCGTGTCGTTCTCGAGGCTGGCCTGGCCGCAGTTCGAGTCGACGAAGAGGTCGATCCACAGGTGCTGCGCGGACGCCGCGGCGATCATCTCGTCCAGCGCCGCCAGGTGCGCCGGGGCGATGTGACCGGGCGCGCTGTCCTGGCGCGCGTCGATCGTGCCGTCGCCCCAGTTGCCCCACCAGCGCAGCGGGATGCGGACGACGTTCGCGCCCTGCGCGGCGTTGTCGGCGGCGTCCTGCGGTTGCATCGCGCCCCACTGCCCCCAGTTCCAGCCGCGCAGCACGATCGGCGCGCCGCTCGGGTCGAGGATGTCGGGGCCGCGCAGCGACAAGCGTGGTGGCGGCGCGGCATCGAGCGGCGCGGCGTCGGGGGGCGCGGCGTCGGGCGGTAGCCCGGCATCGGGCGGCGCGCAGCCGACTCCGACGGCGGAGGCGAGCAGGACTGCGGACGCGATGGCCCGGGCCGACGGCATGCGGCGCAGACCCGCGGCGCGCGAAAAGGTTTGATGCGATCCGCGCGAGCTGCCCGACCATGCCGGGCCTGGCCACCCGCGATGCGATCACGCGTTCGATCATCACCACAGCCGGAGTCGATGGTTCGTCGCGTCGGTCGGGATTCATCGCGTGGCAATCTCGGTTCGCGTGCGATCACGACCAGTTGACAGGCGCGTCGGCGCGATTGGCTGGACCGCTCGCGGGGCGCTTCGCTTGCAGAGCGTGACGCGCATGCGCCTCCGTCGCCTGCTCGCTGTCGCCGCGGTCTGCTCGCTTGCGAACGTCGCCCACGCCGCGCCCGACGCCGGGGTTGCCGCAGGCGAGGACCCCTCGCCCGCGATCGACGCCGATCCCGGCGCCGGCCTGCATCTGATCACCTCGTCCGCGCTGACCCAGCCGCGCGGCGCCGTCACGATCACGAGCCACATGGGCCTGACCGGCGCGACCTACGGCCTCACCGATCGCCTCGAGCTCGGCGGCTACGTGCTCCCGGTGTTCCTCTTCTCCGACGACACGTACGTCGGCGGGGTGTTCACCGCGAAGCTCGCGGTCGTGAACCACGGCCCGATCCGCGCTGCGATCGAGGTCCGGACCGGCGCGCTGAGTCAGCGCTGGACCGACCTGTGGTACGCCGAGGCGAGCGCGATCGCCACCGCGTGCATCGACCGCGCGTGCGCCTCGGAGCTCACCGCCGCCGGCACGATCGGCGCGCGGGCCGTCACCGGCAGTCTCGACGACGGCGGCGGCGAGCGCGAGCTCGAGACCCGCCTCGCCATCGGCGCGCAGGTCCGTCTCGCCGATCACGTCAAGCTCGTCGCCGATGTCGCCTGGGCGCGCGAGGCCGAGCGCGGCGGCAGCGCCAGCAGCGGGGTGCTCCTCGCCCCCGGCGTGCGCATCCACGGTGCGTCGTGGATGGTCCTGGCCTCCGCCGCGATCGCCCCGATGTCCGGAGACATCTTGCCCTGGGTCAGCGCCGCGTACCGGTTGTGACGGAGCTCGCCAGCTGATCGGAAGCCGCGAGTCGTTCGGGGTCGGTACACTTGGCCGCGATGAGCCGCCCGTCGAAACACCACTCCGCACGGCCGATGCGCCTCGCCCTGGCGCTCGCGGGTGCGGGCCTGGTCTCCGCGAGCGGGTGCGCGTCGTTCGATTCGCTGCTCGGCAAGGGATACCGATCCGAGGCGCAGGAACACCTCACCACGGAGGCGCAGTTTCGCCGGCTCGTCGCGGCGTACGATCTCGGAGATCTGCGCGTCGGGGTCCGGCGCCTCGAGCGCGCGCGTGGGCTTCGTCCGTTCGAGGCGCCCGCGCGAAACGACGAGCTCGCGGCCCGCATGGCGGCGATCCTCGATCGCACGGCGCTGTACACCTTCGCCGCCGATGGCGTGTCTCCGGACCTCCAGCTCGAATGGCGGATCCGCGGCGCCGGCGTCCAGCTCCTGACCGGCCTCCCATCGCCGCGCGCGTTCGCGAGCATCACGGGAGAGGCGCCGCCGGCCGAGTGTCACCAGGAGCTTCGTCAGCCGAACGTTCCCGCGCTGGCCAGGATCGCGAATCCGGTCCTGCGCAAGGTGCCTCCCTGGCTGAGCCTGGCCGAGACCTCGCGCATGGTCATCGAGTGTCCGTCGAGGTTC
>JAIOQA010000422.1 GCA_021413675.1 Deltaproteobacteria bacterium
AAGCCGGGGGGCGGCGGCATGCCCGGCGCGGGCGGCATCGGCGGACCCGCGGACCCAGGCGGTCCGTCGGGCCGGGCTGCTCCCGGGAAGGGCGTGCGCGGGCTGTAGCTCCGCTGCCGCGCGTATTGCTTCATCGACTCATTGATCAGGTAATCAATGGAGCACTCCAGCTCACGCGCCATTTGCTCGAACGTCTCCCAGAGGACGTCGCGGCAGTAGAAGTGGCGCATCGTCTTCTTACTCTGGTCCATCCGCGAAATGCTCCCTCGGGCGAGATGTTGGCCTCCTCTCCTGAGGCCGCAGCGCAGCGTACTACATCCGATGTGACCCGCGCGCCCCCGGCGAACCGAATCCGGTGCGGCACGCTGACATCCGCGATCAGTTCCTACTTCGCGAGGGCCGCCGCCAGCTCGGCGGCGCGGGCGCCGAGGGTGGGGTCGACCTTCTTGGCCTTGGGGTCGACGCCTTCCTGCGCGCCCCAGTACCCGGCCAGCTTGGACTTGTCGCCGGCCAGCTTGGAGAGGCGCGGGGCGTCCTCCTTCGACTTGACCAGGGCGAGCACCTCGACGCCGATCCAGCGGGAGACCCAGCTGGGCGAGTCGAGCAACGTCCGGGCCTCGGTCACGACCTGGTCGCGCGGCGTCATCTTGGCGATCTCCTCGAAGACCGCACCCGACAGCTCCTCGCGATCGTAGCCGCTGTCGGGGGCGAGCGCCGCGGCGACCGGGGCGATGGCCTTCACGCCGCCGCACTTGAGCGCGTTGTTGGCGCCGACCCAGCGCCGCTGGCGGTCGGGGTTC
The DNA here is from genome assembly GCA_021413675.1 of Deltaproteobacteria bacterium. GTDB lineage: Bacteria > Myxococcota_A > Polyangia > Haliangiales > Haliangiaceae > JAIOQA01. The sequence continues at coordinate 801 of JAIOQA010000422.1, forward strand.
GGGATCATGCGGACCAGCGGATCGAGGCAGCTCGGCATGCCGGCCGCGCGGATCAGCGCGACCGCGTCGTTGGTGACGCCGGGTGGCTGGCTCTCGTCCTGGGCGACCTCGACGATGCGATCGAGGCTCGGCACCAGCGCCGCCGGATCGGCGACGTCGAACAGGCCGCCCGGATCGACGTACGCGCGGTACAGCGCGCTTGCGCAGCGCGCGGCGAGCGTCGGGTCGCCGCGATCCATGTGATAGATGTCGAGCACGTACTTCACCGACTCGGGGTTGCCCGAGGCCGCCATCGCCAGCAGCAGCTCGTCGCCGACCTTGGTGCGGACGTTGCCCTTCGCGGGCTGCGCGATGATCACGTTGGCGGCGTGGGTCAGCTTGTCGCCGGCGGGCGCGCCGAGCACGCGGACCACGGTCGCGCCGAGGTGCCGGCCGAGCGAGGCGCGGCCCTCGTAGTAGCCGCCGGTGTACCAGTCCATCAGGATCGCGTCGATCGCCTGCCGGGTCGGCTCGTCGCCGAGCTTGCGCATGTCGAAGAGCACGTCCTTGGCGCTGACCTGGAGCGCCGACGGCATCGTCATCTCGCCCTCGATCCGGGCGAGGTCCTTGAGCAGGTCGGTGAGCTTGGCGACGACCAGCGTGCGGCGATCGGCGGGCAGGCCCTCGATCGCGGCGCGGACCTCGGTGTCCTTGCCCATCTTGATGAGGTTGGCGGCGGCGTGCGCCGACAGATCGGGCTCGAGATCGCCGCTGGTCATCGCCTTCGCGAGCTTGTCGGGCCCGTTCTGGGTGCCCATCCACTTGTCGATGTTCTCGTGGTTGGTCTTCTCGCAACCACCCATGAGCGCGACGGCGACGGCCGCGATGGCGATCCGCCGGGTGAGGCCCTGCATCATGGGGTCGAACATACTGTGCTACCTTGACGCCGTCGATGGCACGCGCGCCCGTGTTCTTCGCGCTGGCCGCGGTGCTGGGCGCGCCGTCGGCTGCCGCCTCTCCCGGTCCCGATCAGACGGCCGGGCATCCGGTGTTCACCGGCGCGGTCTCGCCGCACCCGACCTCGATCATCGGCAACCCGGCGGCGCTCAACCTCGGGCCCGAGGGCGGCCACGTCTGGCTCGGCGGCCTCGTCGGCGTCGATCAGTACCGGGTCATGGTCCGCACGATCGATCCCGCGACCGGCGTCGCGACCGATGGCCCGCGGGTCTCGGCAAGGACCTGGAGCCCGGGCGGCGCGTTCGGCGTCTACACGGTGCAACCCGCGTTCAACCTGGCGGCGATGGTCTCGCTGCCCCCGGCCGACGAGCAGATCACCGACCGCGCGGCGCTGCGCTACCACACCCTCGGCGGCTACCGGCGCGAGCGGACCTACGCGGCGGTCGCGGGCGCGCTGCGGCTGTTCAACGGCATGTACGTCGGCGGTAGCGCCAGCTACGTCGACACCCGCATGGTGCTGGCGTTCGCGCGCGACACCGCGCTCGATGGCGGCCGCGGCGCCGACGGCCTCGGGCTCGACTGCAGCGGCGCGCCGTGCGGCCTCGGCAACCCGCAGGCCGACGAGCTCTACCGGGTCGAGGCGTCGACGTGGTCGGCCAAGGCCCAGACCAAGATCGCCTTCACGATGGGCTTCGTGTGGAAGGTGACCAGCCAGCTGACCCTCGGCGCGGTCTACCGCGAGCCGCAGGGCTTCAACGCCGCGATCACCGCGGCCGGCGTGGTCGCGGTGACGGCCGCGCCGCGCGACGGCGGCGGCGTGCGCAGCGGCGCCGCGGTGCTGCAGGTCGTGCCGCCGCAGACCTTCGAGATCGGCGCGCGCATCCGGTCGTGGCCGTGGGGCGAGACCGTGCTCGGCGCGCGCTGGCTCAACCTGTCGCGCGAGCGCGCGCTCGATCTGCGCATGTACGGCCGCGGGCTGGGCGGCGTGCCCGAGTGGTATCCGCGGCCCGAGGGCTTCCACGACGTCTTCCAGGCCTGGGGCGGGATCGAGCAGCACGACGACGGCCAGCGCTTCGTGTTCGGCGGGCGCGTCGGGGTCGACTCGAGCGCGACGCCCGTCGATCGGATCTCGCCGGCGCACGTCGAGGGCGCGCAGCTGACCGCCGACGTCGGCGTGCAGCTGCGGATCTTGCCCACGCTGATCCTCGACGCGGGCTACGGCGTGCGATATCAGCCCGAGAAGAACGTGACCACCAGCGCCTACGATCCGATCGCGCGGCTCGACTGCATCTCCGCCGACTACGCCTACGACGAGCCGGGCTGCGCCGCGGTGCGCGGCGGCTACGGCACCAACACCGCCACCGGCACGTACCTGCGCGTCGGGCACGTCGCGCGCCTCGGCGTGCGCTGGGAGTTCTGATGTCGACGAGGTCGGATGATGCGCCGCGGCCGCGCCCGCGCTCGACCACCCAGACCCGCGCCGAGCGCACGATCCTCGTCTATGGCGCGACCGGCACGCTCGGCGGCCTGGTCGCGCGCGCGCTGGGCGAGCGCGGCGCGGGCGTGGTGATCGCCGGGCGCGACGCCGATCGCGTCGGCGCGCTGGGCCGCGAGCTCGGCTGCCCGAGCCGCGTCGCCGCGGAGGACGATCGCGCCGCGCTGGCGGCCGCGGTCGCGGGTGCGCGGGTGGTCGTCGATTGCGCCGGGCCGTTCGCCGGCCGCTCGACCGCGCTGGTCGAGGCCGCGATCGCCGCGGGCGCCGCGTACCTCGATGTCGCGAGCGAGCCGGCGTTCCTGCGCGAGGTCTACGAGCGCTGCGAGTCGGCGGCGCGCAAGGCCGGCGTCGCGTGCGTGAGCGGCGCGGGCGTCGCGCCGGCGCTCGGCGATCTCGCGGCGGCCTGGGCCGCGGCCGCCGCGATCGGCGAGGACGATGACGAGGGCGTCGTGCGCACCGCCCTGCCCGCGCGGCTGGCCGAGGGCGCGCCGCTCGACGAGATCGCGATCACCTGGGTGCTCGACGGCGTGGCCGCCGCGCCCGGCGCGCAGCGCGCGGGCATCGCGATGCTGACCCACGGCGGCGCGGTCTG
>JAIOQA010000011.1 GCA_021413675.1 Deltaproteobacteria bacterium
ACCTGCGCGACCGGATCGGCCTGCAACGGCACCATCTGCAAGGGCTCCAAGCAGTGCAACGACGGCGACAACAACGACACCGACACGTTCACCGACTACCCGAACGACCCGGGCTGCGACTCGCCGCAGGACGACAGCGAGGCCGACGACTGCCCGAGCGGCCCGAACTGCCCGGTCTGCTCGAACGGCGCCGATGACGACGACGACACGTTCACCGACTACCCGAACGACCCGTCGTGCGGCGCCGCGTCGGGCATGTCCGAGGGCTGCGCGGCGTCGGAGCCGATCGGCGTGCTGACCCAGCCGACCACGTCGGCCACCACCACCGGCGCCACCAACGACGTCGCGCCGACCTGCGGCAGCTCGAGCAACAGCGCGGGCGACATGACGTTCTCGCTCGACGTGCCGCGCATGAAGAGCCTGAACATCTCGACCAACGCCAGCTTCGACGCGGTGACCGTGATGCTCGACTCGAGCTGCACCGGCTCGGAGATCGCGTGCGAGGACTTCTCGGACATCGCGCTCGGCGCGACGCCCGCGGGCCGCTACTACGTCATCGTCGATGGCTGGAGCTCGGGCACCGGCACCTTCGACCTGACCGTGTCGGGCCAGATCGTCGCCGGCCAGAGCTGCGAGTCGGCGCTGGCGCAGTCGGGCGCGCTGACCTGCACCGCCGGCTTCGCGTGCAGCGGCATGCCGGGCTCGCGCACCTGCCAGGTCGCGGCCTGCCACGACGGCCTCAACAACGACGGCGACGCCAAGGCCGACTACCCCAACGATCCGGGCTGCGATAGCCCCTCGGACAACGACGAGACCGACGACTGCCCGAGCGGCCCGAACTGCCCGGCGTGCGGCAACGGCCTCGACGACGACACCGACGGGCTGTTCGACTACCCGTTCGACGACGCCTGCCTCTCGGCCGCGTCGCGGTCGGAGTCGTGCTCGTCATCCGAGCCGATCGCCACGCTGACCATGGGCGTCACCACCGGCACGACGCTCAACGCGTCCAACGACATGGATCCGAGCTGCGGTAGCTCGAGCGGCAGCGGCCCCGACCTGCTCTACCAGCTCGACCTGCCCAAGCTCGACTCGCTGGAGATCGACACGCCGAACAGCTTCGACACGATCTTCCAGCTGTTCCCGGGCTCGTGCGGCGCCGCGGCGCTGACCTGCACGGACTTCCCGCCGGCCACGCTCAACAACCTCGCCGCGGGCACGTACTACCTGAACCTCGACGGCTGGTCGTCGTCGTCGCTCGGCGCGTTCGAGATCGACATCGCTGGCGTGATCGCGTCGGGCGGCCGCTGCGATGGCGACCTCGCGCTGTCGGGCGCGCTGACGTGCAAGACCGGCACGACCTGCACCGCCGGCACCTGCCAGTGATCTAGGCGCGCACGCGCGCTCCTGGCGAGGCGGCACCTGCCCGGTGTCGCCTCGTCGCGTTTTCGGGGCCCGCCGGCGCTCAGGCCGCGCGGATGCGGCCGCGGCGCTGTGCCTCGGCCCGGAGCTGCGCCATGCGCGCGTTCATCTCGGCCTCCTCCGCGTCGTCGCGGTGGTCGTAGCCGAGCAGGTGGCAGAGCCCGTGCGACGCGAGGAACAGCAGCTCGCGGTACAGGCCCTCGGGGCCGCGCCACTTGCGCGCGCCGGCCTGGCGCTTCGCGGTCGGCACCGAGATGATCACGTCGCCGAGCAACTCGGGGTGCAGCGCCCCGCCCGGCCCCTCGCGCTGCGCGAACGCGAGGACGTCGGTCGGGCGATCCTTCTTGCGGTAGCTCCGGTTGAGCGCGTGGATCTCGTCGTCGGTCGTGAGCCGCACCGCGACCTCGACGTCCGCGAGCCCCTCGTGGCGCGCGGCGGCCTTCGCCATGCGGCGGACCTCGACCCCGAACCGCCGCCAGAGCGCGGCGGGCAAGGCCGCGGCTACCTCACCAGCAACTGCGAGGTCGACCATCGGCGGCGCCGCGAGGGCTCGGGCGAGGTGAGGAGGTAGACCCGCGCGCCCACGAACAGGTCGAACAGATCGGCGTCGAGCAGGCCGCGCTTGACCTCGCTCGCGAGGATGTCGAGCGCCTTCTCGAGCGGGATGGCCTTCTTGTAGGGCCGGTCCTTCGCGGTCAGCGCGTCGTAGATGTCGCTGATCGTCATCATCCGCGCCGGCAGCGGGATCTCGTCGCCCGACAGGCCGTTGGGATAGCCCGAGCCGTTCAGCTTCTCGTGGTGCGCGCCCGCGATCTCGGGCACGCGCCGGAACGTGCGGCCCCACGGGATCTGCTTGAGGAAGTTGAACGTGTGGACGACGTGGCTGTTCATCTCGTCGCGCTCGCCCTCGGTGAGCGAGCCGCGGAGGATCTGCAGCGCGTGCGCCTCGTCGGGGCACAGGTACGGCTGCTCGGTGCCGTCGGGCGCGAGGAACCGGCGCGTGGCGATGTCGGCGATCCGCTCGAAGCCGCCCTGATCGAGCACGGTCGGCTCGTTCGCGGTGAGCACGAACTTCAGGAACTCGTCGAGCTCGCCGACCCGCTCGCCCAGGCCGCGATCGATCGCCTCGAGCTCCTGCGCGACCTGATCGCGGGTCTTGTCGAGCAGGTAGTCGACCTTGCGCGCGAGGCCTTCGACCTCGAAGCCGCGGCGGATGTACGCGAAGCGCTGCTCGATGATCTCGCGCTGGTGCTCGTAGAGCTTCTTGGCCTTGGTGAGCACGTGCTCGCGCACGCCGACCTTGCCGAAGTCGTGGAGGAGCGCCGCGTACTCGAGCTGGATGAGATCGTCGGGCGAGAACGCCGCCGGCGCGAACCGGCCGCTGTCGGCGCGATCGGCGGCCTTGGCCAGACCCACGGTCAGCTCGGCGACGCGCTCGGAGTGGCCGGAGGTCGTCGGATCGCGCGACTCGATCGCGGTGACCGAGGCGCGGACGAAGCCGTCGAACAGCGTCTTGACCTCGTCGTAGAGCAGCGCGTTCTCGAGCGCGATGCCGGCCTGCGAGGCGAGCGCGGCCGCGTAGTTGACCGAGACCTCGTCGAACGCCACGACGCCGGCGTCGAAGTCGCCGGGCTCGTCGAGCGCGACGAACGCCTTGGCGCGCTTGTTGATGAGCTGGATGACGCCGATGACCTGGGCGCGCGCCGAGATCATCGGCACCGTCAGCATCGAGCGGGTCTGGTACGCGTAGCGATCGTCAAAGCTGCGATCGTGGACGAAGCCCCACGGGTTGTTGCTCGAGCCGGGCTCGCCGAGCGCGTAGAGGTCGGCGATGTTGATGACGTCCGCCGACAGCACGCACGACCCGACGATCGAGGTCGCCGACACCGGCATCGTGAAGCCCTTCGACTCGACCTGGCGCGAGTCGTTCTGCGACACCATGAACCGGACCGCGCGTTGCTCGGGCTCCTCGTCGAGCCCCTGGACGATGTAGACCGAGCCAGCGTCGGCGCCGGTGACCTCGCGGGCGCGGCGCAGGATGATCTCGAGCAGCGAGATCGTGTCGCGCTGCTGCGACAGCGCCCGGCCGATCGCGATCAGCAGCTGGTTCTCGTGGCGCGCCTGCTCGAGCTCGAGCTCGAGCGCCGCCGCGGCCATGCGCAGGGTCTGGGCCTCGGCGCGGGCTCGCAGCGCGAGCGCGAGCCGCGCGATCGACGTCGGCAACGCGATCGCCGCGACGTCACCGTCGTCGGCGAGCTGCTCGACCTCGCCGGCCGCGAAGTCGGCATCGGCGCCGACCACGCACAGCCCGTAGTTGCCGCTGCGCGCGCGGATGAGGTGCGGCGCGAGCCGGCGCGGATCGCGCCAGACCTCGGGCCAGGCCAGCACCGCGATGATCGGGCCCTTGCCGCGCGCCGACTGGCGCGCGACCTCGAGCTCGATCCAGCCGTCGCCCGAGCGCCGCAGCATCCACGCCGCGAGCCGCGCATCCGCGGTGACCGCGGTGACGACGTCGGCGATGGAGCTGAGCGCGGCGGGTGCCGTCACACGCCCACTCTACCGCGATTCGCCGGCGGGGGGCGCGTCGTGCCCGTCGCTGGCGGATCCGTCGCGGGCCCGCTCGCGCTCGGCCCGCTCGCGCTGCTCGCGCTCGGTGCGGACCCGATCGCGCGCGTCGTAGGCCCGCACGATCTCGGCGACCAGCGGGTGGCGCACGACGTCGGCGTCGGTGAACCGGCTGATGCCGATGCCGCGGATGCCGTCGAGCAGCCCGAGCGCGTCGACCAGCCCCGAGCGCATGCCGCGCGGCAGGTCGGTCTGCGACGGATCGCCGGTCACCACCGCCTTGGCCCCGAACCCGAGCCGGGTCAGGAACATCTTCATCTGCTCGGGCGTGGTGTTCTGGGCCTCGTCGAGGATCACGAAGCTGTCGTTGAGCGTGCGGCCGCGCATGAACGCCAGCGGCGCGACCTCGATGATGTCGTCGGTCATGAACCGCTGGATCTTGTCGGGATCGAGCATGTCGTGCAGCGCGTCGTAGAGCGGCCGCAGGTACGGGTTGACCTTCTCCTCGAGCGTGCCGGGCAGGAAGCCGAGCTTCTCGCCGGCCTCGACGGCGGGGCGGGTCAGGACGATCCGCTTCCACTGCTTGTCGAGCAGGCCCTTCACGGCGAGCGCCATGGCCAGGTAGGTCTTGCCGGTGCCGGCGGGGCCGGTCGCGAAGCAGATGTCGTTGGCGCGGACCGCGTCGACGTACTGCTTCTGGGCCAGGCCCTTGGGCGAGATCGGCCGGCCGGCGCGGGGCACCAGCACGGTGTCGCTGAAGATCGGCGCGAGCTCGGCGCCGCCGTCCTGGCGCAGCACCTTGACCGCGCGGACGACGTCGTCCGATCCGAGCGCGCGACCGCGTCGGGCGAACCCGTAGAGCTGCTCGAGCGCGCTCTTCGCGATCACCGCCGCGGCCTCCTCGGCCTCGATGGTGATCTCGTTGCCGCGCTGGTAGAGGCTGACGCCGGCGGTCCGCTCGATCAGCTTGAGCCGGGTGTTGTTGGTCCCCAGCAGCGCCTGGAAGGCCTCGGGGTCATCGAAGGTGAGCTTGTCGCGAACGAGCTTGGTCACGGTCGGGCATTCACCGATCGCGGGACGACACACCGGCCCCGCACCGGTCGCGCGGGTGTAGCACCACTGCTAGTGTGCCGCCATGTCAGACGTCCCCAACTCGACGGGCAGCTCGTTTCCGCGCCTGGTGTCGATCATGGCTCGCCTGCTCGCGCCCGACGGCTGCCCCTGGGATCGCGAGCAGACGCTCGCCAGCCTGCGGCCGTTCCTGGTCGAGGAGACCTACGAGGTGCTCGACGCCCTCGATCGCGACGACGTGCCCGGCCACTGCGAGGAGCTCGGCGACGTGCTCATGCAGGTGGTCTTCCAGAGCGCGCTGCGCCAGGCCGAGGGCAAGTTCGCGATCGATGATGTCGTCGCGTCGATCTGCGACAAGCTGATCCGCCGCCACCCCCACGTGTTCGCCGAGGCGGTGGCCGATGACGCCAAGACCGTGCTCGCGCAGTGGGAGCGCATCAAGGACGGCGAGAAGGCGGCCAAGAAGACCGAGGGGCCGGCCCGCACGCTCGGCGACGTGCCGCGCGGCCTCCCTGCCCTGGCCCGCGCCCAGAAGCTCGGCAGCCGCGCCGGCAAGGTCGGGTTCGACTGGCCCGGCGCCCTCGGGTCCCTCGGCAAGGTCCACGAGGAGGTCATGGAGGTCACCGAGACCATCCGCGACGACGGCATGGGCGCCCGCGACCAGGCCGCGGCCCACCACGAGATCGGCGATCTGCTGTTCGCGGTCGTGAACCTGGCTCGCAAGCTCGACGTGGACGCCGAGACCGCGCTGACGGATGCGAGCAAGCGGTTCACCCAGCGCTTCGAGTACATCGAGGACCGGCTGGCCGAGGGCGGCCGCACGCCGCGCGACTCCAACCTCGACGAGATGGACGGTCTGTGGAACCAGGCCAAGCGCGCCCTGACCCCGTGACGATGCCGGCGCACCGAAGTGACGCTTTTTTGAGCAGACCACTGCGAGTCCGCGCAATGCCATCGCTCCCGACCCTCTACGCGGGTACTTGGTCGCAACTTGTCCACAGCTCGTGTGAACCCGCGGCGGTGATCCCCCTCGCCCCGGCCTCCTCCCCGGCGGCGCCGCGGTGCGGCGCTTGACAAGGTCGACCTGCCCACGGTAGGAACCACCGCTCGCTACCCTGAGGAAACACACGTGGCCAACATCGCTTCCGCCATCAAGCGCGCCCGGCAAATGATCAAGCGCCGCACGCGCAACCGCGCCGCGCTCAGCACGCTCCGCACCGCCATCAAGCGCGCCCGCGTCGCCGTCGACAGCAAGGCGGCTGACGCCCCCGCGCAGGTCAAGGCCGCGATCTCGACGATCGACAAGGCCGTGTCGCGCGGCGTGCTCAAGAAGCAGACCGCCTCGCGCTACGTCTCGCGCCTCTCGAACCGCGCGCAGGCGGCGAGCTGAGACTCCCGGTCGCGGTTCGCCGCGACCACCCCACCACGCGACCCAGGGTCGCCCTGAACGCCGCGCGGCACTCGCGCGGCTTTCTGCGTTGTCGCGCGGCCGCGGCCGCTACTCGATGACCCGGGCGACCGGGAAGCCGGGCGGCGGCAGCGGCGACAGCATCGTCACGATCGCGAAGGCGACCAGCGCGCCCAGCGCGGCGAAGCCGAGCATGTAGCCGTAGATGGCGCCGCCTTGCGCCCGGCTGTTCAACGCGATCACCGCGCCGCTTACCTCGCCGCCGATCCAGCCGAGCGCGCCGAGCGCGCCCCAGCTGCCAGCGCGATTCTTGTCGCGGGCCATCGCCGCGAGCTTCTTCCAGAACCAGCTCAGGAACAGGATCTCCAGCATTCGTCGCCTCCGCCTGCGGGTTGTGCACGAGTAGGACGAGCGCGGCGCCGAGTTGTGACCCGCGACTCCTGGCGCCGCTATCGCGCGGCGGCCGCGCCGGTTGCGCGCGCGGTCACGCCATCAGCGCCGAGACCACGCGCTCCAGCAGGATACGCTCGCCGAGGGCGCGGCCAAGGGCCTTCTGGACGCCGCCGCTCACGCCCTCGGTCCGGTCGACGGCCTCGATCGGCTGGCCCTTGCTCGCGCGATCGGCGTCGTGCAGCAGCCGCTGGGCCGCGGCGACCCGCTCGGGCGGGATGCGGCGGGCCTGGGCGGCGAGCTTGTCGACCACGAATGGCGGCACGCCGACCGCGGACGCGAGCTCGTTCTTGCCGAGGCCGGCCGCGCGCGCGGCGTGGAGCTGGCCGACCTGCCGGACGAAGCGCGCGAGCATCGCGATCACGCCGACGCCGCTCTGGCGCTGATCGGCGAGCGACGCGATCGCGGCCAGCGCGAGCGCGCGATCGCCCGAGCCGATCGCGTCGGTGAGCTCGAACACCGAGCGCTCGCGGGTGTCCGCGACCAGATCGTCGACGTCGTCGGCGGTCACCGCGCGCGCGCCGGCGTAGGTGCCGAGCTGCTCGACGACCAGCGACAGCCGCGACAGGTCGTTGCCGATCGCGTCGGCGAGCCGCTCGGCGGTGCCGGCGGCGAGCGTCACCTGGTGGCGCCTGGCCTCGTCCTTGATCCACTGCATCGGGTTGCGCGGCGCCTCGAGCACGTGCAGGAACCCGCGTTTCTGCGCGCCGGCGTAGAGCTTGAGCCGCTTGTCGAGCTTGGAGGTCGACGCGACCAGCACGGTGGTCGGGTTGGGCGAGTCGAAGTACGCGACCAGCGACGGGTGCTCGTCGGCCGGCACCAGCGCGAGGTCGCGCACGAACACCATGCGGCGGGCCGCCATCATCGGCAGGGTCTGGGCGGCGGCGGTGATCCGGCTGGCGGTCGCCTTGCCCTCGACCACGTCGTAGTTGAAGGCGCGCATCGCCGGCGGCACCGCCGCATCGCGGATCGCGGTCAGCGCGCGATCGACGAGCACCGGGTGATCGGAGGCGAGGATGTAGACCGGCGCGAGCTTGCCGGCGGCCGCATCGGCGGTGAGCTGGGCGAGATCGGCCATCGCGGGATCGTGTACCACGGCGGTCCGATCGCCACGCGATCGCCGCAGCGTCGCCGTCAAGGCCCAGGGTTGACGTCGCCGTCGCAGACCACGTCAGCGGTGTCGATTACGCCCACGTCTTCGTCGTCGTCAGCGTGTGTCCCGAGCCGCGCTTGCCCCTCGCCGCGAAATCTGGTCACGTCCCGGTCCGTGCCGACCGACCCGCAGCGCGTCCTGATCGTCGCCGATCGCGCCGTCATCGACGGCGTGGCGCGCGACGCCACCGCGATCCTCGCCATCGATGGCGCGATCGCCGCGATCGACACCCCGACCGCCCTCGCCGCCGATCCGCGCGCCGCCGGCGCCACCCTGATCGACTGGCGCGGCCGCGCGATCATCCCGGGCACGGTCAACGCCCACAACCACAGCTTCCAGTCGCTGTTGCGCGGCATCGGCGACGACCTGCCCTTCCTCGAGTGGCGCGATCGCGCGCTCTACCGCTACTCGCCGCGCCTGGGCGCCGACGACCTGCACACCGCCGGCCTGTTCGCGTTCGGCGAGATGCTGCTCCACGGCGTCACCACCGTCTGCGACTTCTTCTACCTGAACAGCCAGGCCAACGACCACGCCTCGGCGGTGATCGAGAGCGCGCAGCGGCTCGGCATGCGCATCGTCATGGCCCGCTGCTTCTACGACTGGGACGGCGCGCCGGCCGCGTACCGCGAGACCATCCCGCAGGCGGTCGCCAACTTCGAGGGGCTGCACGCGCGCTACCACGATCGCGACCGCGCCCTCGTGAGCGTCCAGCCGGCGCCGCACAGTCAGCACGGCGCGACCCCGGCGATGATCGAGGCGGGCGCGGGCTGCGCCCGCGACGCGGGCGTGCCCTGGCACATCCACCTCGCCGAGGAGCAGTACCAGGTCGAGCAATCACTCGCGCGGTTCGGCACGCGCCCGTACCACGCGGTCGCGCAGCTCGACGTCGACCTCGCCCGCGCGATCGTCGTCCACGCCTGCTGGTTCGACGAGGGCGAGCGCGCGGCGATGGCCGAGCGCCAGAGCGCGCTGGCCTACTGCCCGGGCTCGAACATGTTCCTCGGCGACGGCATCACCGACGTCGTCGACCTGCGCCGCCGCGGCGTGCGGGTCGGGCTCGGCACCGATGGCGGCTGCTCCAACAACCGGGTGTCGGTGCTCGACGAGATGCGCGCGTGCGCGCTGCTGCAGAAGGTCGCGCGCACCGATGGCCAGGCGATCGGCGCCGAGGACTGCTTCGCGATGGGCACCGCGGCGGGCGGCGAGATCCTGGGCCTGCCGGTCGGCCGGATCGCGGTCGGCTATCGCTGCGACCTGGTCGCGCTCGACCTGTCCGATCCGTCGCTGTGGCCCGAGCAGGCCCTCGAAAAGAACGTCGTCTACGCCCTATCGTCTCGCGCGATCACCGATGTCGTGGTAGACGGGGAAGTGGTGGTACGCGATCGCCACCTGACCCGCGTTGCCCAGGATGAAATCCACCGCCGTGTCCGGACCGTCACGTCCTCCTGGACGCGATAGCCGCGAGGTCGCCTCGCCCGAGGCGACCGCCGTCGCGAGCGGCGCCGATCTCGCGATCGGCCTCGAGGACGCGCGCTACCGCCACCTCGGCTGGGCGGTGTTCGGCCTCGCCCTGGGCGGCCTCATGGTGTGGAAGCTCGGCACCGTCGCGCAGTGGGCCGGCTACGTCCTGATCGCGTTCGGCGCGTGGGCGACCGTCAGCTTCGCGCGCACGCTCATCTGGCAGCCCGGCGCGATCGAGATCACCGACGACACCGTGACCCTGCCGCGCGGCCCTTCGCGGGGCCGGCCGGTCACGATCAAGCGCGCCGATGTCGCGCACGCGTATCTCCTGCGCCGCGCCGTGCCGTGGACCCGCGCCGCGCCGGTGCTCGTGATCGAGACCGGCGAGCGCGCGTTCTCGTTCCCACGCGACTGGTTCGCCGCCGAATCCGAGCAGCGCCGCGTGATCGAGGCGCTGGTCGCCGCGCCGGCGCCGCTCGCGTAGCCGCTACAGCACGACGTCGATCAGCAGCGTGTCGTTGTCGTAGTTCGACTCGACGATCTGCTGCGACGGGTTGACCGCGATCTTGAGCGTGTACTGCCCGGGCGGCACGCCGGTCACGTCGATCCACTGACACGGCAGGCCCCCGTTGTAGACGTCGGCCCAGCCGGCCTGGATGCCCTGGCTATCGCAGGTGAAGCGCGGGTTGTCGGCCGCGGTCGCGCTCAGCCGCTCGATGTCCTCGAGGCAGAACGCCTGCTTGTGGCCCGACGCGACCACGCCGCCCGGGCCGAGCAGCTGGTAGTCGGCGTAGCCCGTGACGTGGTGGTGATGGTGGCACTCGGACCAGACGTAGACGTCGGTCGAGACGCCCGCGGGCGGGACCGGGCCCATCACGAGGTCCGCGGTGCCCATGTTCGCGGTCACGGTGTCGAAGCGCAGCAGGCGGCGGTTGCCCTGCGCCCCGATGCAGCCCTCGATGAGCTCGCACGAGTCGGCGCCGAAGAACTCGCTCGAGACCGTCCACGTGTTCACCATCTCGCTCTCGACCAGCACGATGTCCGGCGTGCCCGGGCCCGCGTCGGGTCGGGCGTCGCTCGCCACGGTCGCATCGGGCGATGCGTCGGGCGTCGACGCATCGACGACGGCCGTCGCGTCGATCGCGGGAGCGTCGGGATCCGTGGCGGAGGTCTCCTTGCAGGCCGCCAGCGCGAGCGCGGCGAGCGCGAGTTCAGTCGAGATTCGCATCGCCCGGCATCCTACGGGAGGTGCGGCGCGGCGTCGCGCCCGCGGCGCCGCCTCACGCCGGGTCGTGGCCGTCGTCACGGGCCGTGGCACGCGGCGTCGGCGGTGCGCGGCGGACCGGGCCCTCGAGCAGCATGACGACCTCGACGTGGGCGGTGTCCGGCATCAGATCGAGCGGCTGGGCCCAGATCGGCATCCACATCCGGTCGAGCAGCCCCTGCACATCGCGGGCGAGCGTCGCGGGATCGCACGACACGTAGATCACGCGCTCGCAGATCGCCGCGATCCGATCCATCACCTCGCGCGCGCCGGTGCGCGGCGGATCGAGCAGCACGGTATCGAACCAGCGGTCGCCCAGCGACGCGACCGCATCCTGGGCGCGCCCGACCAGGAACTCGATCCCGTCGAGCGGCCGGGGCGGCGCGACGACGTCCGACGCGGTGACCTGCCAGCCCAGCGCGCGGGCGTGGCGCGTGAGGTTGCCGGCGCCGGCGAACAGCTCGAGCAGCGCGCGATCGCGGCCCTCGCCCAGCGCCGCCTTGACCGCCTGGCCGAGCGCGCGGTTGCCGGCGTCGGACGCCTGCGCGAACGAATCCGCCGATCCGGCGATCGCCTCGTCGAGCTCGATCGCGGGCGCGCCGAACACCGCGCGCTTGCCGGCGAAGTCGATCGCGACCCCGACGATGCCCGCCTGCCCGACCAGCGCCTGGGCCGCGCCGCGCTCGCACGGGCCCTCGATCACGACGTGGATCGCGTCGTTGCGCCCGAGCGCGAGGTGGATCTCGCCGCCCACACCGAGCGCCGGCGCGAGCCGGCGGACCGCGGCCAGCGCGTGATCGAGCGCGGGCTCGAGCTGCGGGCAGCTCGCGACATCCACGACCTTGTGCGAGCGCGGCCCATGAAAGCCGATCGTGGCGCGCGGCTGGCCACCGCGGGTCCAGGTGAGGCGCGCGCGCCGCCGCCACCCGGCGTCGGGGGTGACCGCGTGGATCGGGTGCAGCCGCAGCCCGGCGGCGATCGCCTTGCGCAGCGCGCTCGTGACCTGGGCCTGCTTGGCCTCGAGCTGCGCGGACCGCGCGACATGCTGCCACGGGCAGCCGCCGCAGCTGCGATCCGCCGCGTGCTTGCATCGCGGCGCGACCCGGACCCGGCTCGGCGCCAGGATCTCGACCAGCTCGCCGCGCGAGAAGCCGGCGTGCTCGTCGGTGAGGCGGATGCGGACCCGCTCGCCCGGCGCCACGCCGCCGACGAACACGACCTTGCCGTCGAGGCGACCGACGCCGTCGCCGCCGGCGGCGAGCTCGTCGATGACCAGCTCGACCGCAGCGGATGGACCACGGGGATGTGAGGGACGGGGCGGCACGGTGCGTTGACAGCTCCGGGGGTGCGGCCTAAGGATCGCGCCCGATGGACAAGGTCTTTGCCGACGCCCAGGCGGCGCTCCACGACGTGACCGATGGCGCGATGATCTTGTCGGGCGGGTTCGGCCTGTCCGGCAACCCCGAGAACTGCATCCGCGAGCTCGCGCGGCGCAAGGTCATGGGCCTGACGATCGTGTCGAACAATTGCGGGACCACGGACAAGGGCCTGGGGGTGCTCCTGGCCCAGGGCCAGGTCAAGAAGATGATCTCGTCGTACGTCGGCGAGAACAAGGTCTTCGAGCGCCAGTTCTTGTCGGGCGAGCTCGAGGTCGAGCTGTGCCCGCAGGGCACCCTCGCCGAGCGGCTGCGCGCCGGCGGCGCCGGCATCGAGGCGTTCTACACGCCCACCGGCTACGGCACGCAGATCGCCCAGGGCAAGGAGACCCGCGAGATCCGCGGCAAGAAGTGCGTGCTCGAGCACGCCATCCGCGGCGACTTCGCGATCGTCAAGGCGTGGAAGGGCGACGCCTGGGGCAACCTGGTGTTCCGCAAGACCTCGCGCAACTTCAACCCGATGATGGCCGCCGCCGGCCGGATCACGATCGCCGAGGTCGAGGAGCTGGTGCCGGTGGGCGCGCTCGATCCCGACACGATCCACACGCCCTCGATCTACGTGCAGCGGATCTTCCGCGGCACCGACTACGTCAAGCCGATCGAGCAGCGCACGGTCCGCCCGCGCACCTGACCCGCCGCCCCGACTCGTCGAGAGGAACCGCCATGCCTCGCCTGGATCGCGATCAGATCGCCCGCCGTGTCGCCGCCGAGCTGCGCGACGGCTACTACGTCAACCTCGGCATCGGGATGCCGACGCTCGTCGCCAACTTCATCCCTCCCGGGATGGATGTGGTCCTGCAATCGGAGAACGGCATGCTCGGCATCGGCCCGTTCCCGCTCGAGGGCGACGAGGATCCCGATCTCATCAATGCCGGCAAGCAGACCGTGACGGCGATCCCGGGCTCGGCGTTCTTCGACTCGGCCGAGTCGTTCGCGATGATCCGCGGCGGCCACGTCGACGTCTCGGTGCTCGGCGCGATGGAGGTCTCGGCCGCCGGCGACCTCGCCAACTGGACGATCCCCGGCAAGATGATCAAGGGCATGGGCGGCGCGATGGATCTCGTCGCCGGCTCGCGCCGGGTGATCGTCATGATGGATCACACCACCAAGGACGGCGCGCCCAAGATCCTGCGCGAGTGCACGCTGCCGGTGACCGGCCTGGGCTGCGTCCACACGATCGTCACCGACCTCGCGGTCATCGACGTCACGCCCGAGGGCCTGGTGCTGCGCGAGCGCGCGCCCGGCGTGTCGGTCGAGGAGATCGTCGCCGCGACCGGCGCGCCGCTCACGCCCGCCCCCGCTGGCGTGCCCGAGATCGCCGCGTAGCGAGCGACCGCGCATCATGCCGGTCCTCGATCCCTCCGGCGAGCGGCTCGCCGGCGCGCGCTTCGCGATCGCCGCGCCCGACGGGCTGGCCGAGGCCGCGCGCGCGCTCGATCCGGGCGCGACGCTGGCCGAGCTGCGGGTCGCCGCGAGCCAGGTCGCGCACCAGTACGTCGACGCGGTGCTCGACGGCTTCGTGCTGGCGCTGGCCCGCGCGGCGCGCGGCGCGCCCAACGCCGGCGCGCGCACCGCGAACCTGGTGCGCAGCTTCGCCGATCGCTTCATCACGCCGGGCGTGCGCTCGTCCAAGCAGGACCAGCTCGACGACTTCCTCGACTTCCTGCGCCACCACCTGATCGTCACGCCCGAGCGCTCGCCGCGCACGGCGATCGCGTTCGTCATCGACGAGGACTTCGCCTCGGCGCTGGCCCCGGCGCTGGCCGCGGCCGCCGCCGGGCAGCCCGCCGATCGCCAGGCCTTGCACGGCGCGCTGCACGCCACCGTCGACAGCTGCCTGCATCACTTCCTCGACGTCCCGCTCGCGCTCATCCACCTCGGCTTCCTCGCGCGCGCGGCGATCGCCGTCGGCCGCTCCGGCGTGGCGACCCGCGCCCACGGCGCGATCGACGAGGTGCTGCGCGGCACCGACGACGCCGCGGTCACGCGCCTGGCGGCGTTCGTGGCCGGCGCGGTCGTTCCCAACCTCTGATCGCTACGCGGCGGTCGGCGCGATCTGCACGTCGGCGCAGATCGCGTAGTGATCGCACGGGCAGTTACCGAGGGCGTCGCGCTCGCGCAGCGCGACCTCGCAGCGGTGGACCGTGCCCCGCCCGTCCTTCTTGCGGGACGTCACGTAGACGTAGTCGATGCGGCGATCGATATCGAGCGAGCGCAGCGGCCGCGTGTGGACGTTCTCCGACGACCACGTGATGCCGTGGGCCGGCCCGTCGCCGCGGCGCGGCTCGTCGTGCAGCCGCAGCCACGCGTCCTGCCAGTGCGTCCGGCGCCCGGACAGGGTCGTCAGGCCGCGCAGGAAGCGCATCTCGTCGCTGTCGGGCGTGGCGTTGAAGTCGCCGCACAGCAGCTGCGGCGGATCGGTGTTGCCGCGGCCGCACGCGCGGATCGCCTCGTCGAGCGCCACCACCTGGGCCTCGCGCGCGACGCCGTCGTCGAGCCGGTAGTGCAGGTGCGTGGTATGCACCCAGATCGGCCCGCCGACGGTGTCGATCTGCGCCGACAGGAGCTGCCGGGTCTCGGTCGGCCGCGCCTCGGGCAGGACGAGCGAGCGCACCTCGCGCGCCGGTGCGCGGCTCAGGATCGCGAGCCCCTCCTCGCCGCCGTGCGTGCCCGGGCCGAACGCGCCGTCGGGCCACTGCATGCTCGGCCGGTAGGCCACCGCCATGCCCAGCGCAAGGCCGATCGCGTCGGCGGTCGTGCGCCCGGCGCGCCCGTCCAGCGGCCGCACCTCCTGCATCGCGATCACGTCGGGCGCCAGCGCCTGGAGCTGATCGATCGCCAGCGCGAGCCTCGCGTCGAGCGGCGCCTCGGTGCCCCAGAAGTTGATCGTGATCAACCGGAGCGTGGCCGACATCACGCGCCCCGGTACACGCAGCGCGAGGTCGGGGTCTCGGCGACCTGGACCTCGACCAGCACCGGCAGCGAGCCGCGCAGCCGATCCCACAGCCAGCAGGCCAGGAGCTCGCTGGTCGGGTTGTCGAGCCCGTCGACGTCGTTGAGCACGCGGTGATCGAGCGCACGGACCAGCGGATTGACGTGCTCGTCGATCGCGGCGAAGTCCATCACCCAGCCCAGGGCGGGATCGATCTCGCCCTCGAGGACGATCGTGATCGCGTACGAGTGGCCGTGCACGCGCGCGCACTTGTGGCCCTCGGGCACCTTGGGCAGGAAGTGCGCCGCCTCGAACCGGTAATCGCGCTGCAGGCGGGTCCGCATTGGTAGATCCTTACTTGTTCCCGCGCTTGCGGGCATCGGGACCCCCGTTCAAACCGTGCGTGCGGATTTCCCGCACACGGCTTACCGGTGGTCGTTCAGAGAGCGGCATCGTACGTGCGCCGGGATAGCGAACCGT
>JAIOQA010000471.1 GCA_021413675.1 Deltaproteobacteria bacterium
CCGCCGCCCGCGCCGCCCAGCGGCCGCGAGGTCGCGCTGGCCTGGGCCGTGCTCGCGGTCGCCAGCGCGGTGCAGCTCGCCACCGGCGCGCAGCTCGCGATCGGCGCGCTCGGCCTGGGCGCCGGGGCGGTCGGCGCGCTCGCGCATCGCCGGGGCTACGCTGGCGCGGCGTGCGCCGGGCTGGCCAGGAGCCCGCGCAGCGTGCGGCGCAGGACGTCGATGCCGAACGGCTTGGCGAGCACGGTGTCGAACAGCCCCTGCGGCGCGGCCGCGACGTCGCCGTAGCCGGTGATGAGCACGATCGGGCCGCGGAAGCCGAGCGCACGCATCGCGGTGGCGGCCCCGATCCCGTCGAGGCGCGGCATCGTGTGGTCCACGACGACGAGGTCGATGCGCGCCAGATCGGCCGACAGCGCGGCGACGCCCTCGACGCCATCGCCCGCGCCGACGACGGCGAAGCCGAGCCCGGCCAGCATGCGCGTGACGCCGCGCCGGACCGCGTCGTCGTCGTCGACCACCAGCACGGTGCCCGCGCCATGCCACGGGCTGTCGTCGGTGACCTCGTCGGCCGCGACCGCGGCTCCCGCGGCGCGCGCCGGCAGGTGCACCGTGAAGGTCGTGCCGACGTCGACCGCGCTGGTGACCTCGAGCCGTCCGCCGTGGGCGCGCACGATGCCGTCGACGACCGCGAGCCCGAGGCCGCGGCCGGTGAACTTGGTCGAGAAGTACGGCTCGAAGATCCGCGCCCGGGTGGCGTCGTCCATCCCGATACCCTCGTCGCGCACCGCGATCGCGATGCCGCCGGGGTCGACCCCGGCGGTGAGCGTGATGCCGCCGGCCCGCCCCTGCATGGCCTCGGCGGCGTTGATCACCAGGTTGAGCACGACCTGGCGGAGCTGCGCCGGATCACCGGTCACCCACAGCCCGTCGGGGACCTCGATCGACAGCGGCGTGCGCTTGGTCGCGGCGTGGATGAGCGACGCGATGTCGTGGACCAGCAGCGCCAGCTCGATCGGCCGGGCCTGCACGACCTGGCGCCCCGCGTACGCCAGCATCTGGTGGGCGAGATCGCCGGCGTGGCGTGCGGCCTGGCCGACCTCGACGAGCGCGAGCGCCGCCGGCGTGCCCGTCGGCATGGTCCGCAGCGCGCTCGACGCGCCGGCCATCACGACGGTGAGCAGGTTGTTGAAGTCGTGGGCGATGCCGCCCGCGAGCACGCCGAGGCTCGCGAGTCGCTGGGCCTCGGCGATCGCCTTTGCCTGCGCGCGCTCGGCGGCGGCCGCCTGGCGACTCGCGGTGAGATCGGTGAGCGCGAGGACCGCGAGCGTCGTGCCGGTGGCGCGCGGATCGCGGATCGCCACGCCCGCGACCTGGACCGCGATCTCGGCCCCATCGTCGCGGATCAGCGTGAGCGTGTCGTCGATCGGCCCGGCGCCGACGGTCAGCGCGTGGAGCCACGCGGCCAGCCGCGCGCGCCCGGCCTCGGTGACGAACAGCGCGAACCGCCGCGCGATCAGCCCGGGCCGCGGGCTCGCCAGGAGCGCGAGCGCCGCGTGGTTGACGTCGACGATCGCGCCGTCGTGATCCAGCGTGACCAGCGGCACCGGCGCGAGCTCGTGGACGGCGCGATACAGATCGCGCGTGAACGCGACCTCCGCGTTGCCGGCGGCGAGCTCGGCGTACGCGCGTCGGAGCTCGTGGTTCTGCAGCTCGAGCTCGGCCTGGTGGACCTCGAGCTCGTGCACGAGGGCCTGGACGTCCGGCGGCGCCACCGCGGCCGCGGCATCGGAGTGGGAACGATGGGAGCTCACCGGGCGCGCCAGGGCGCGGGGCGTGGGTTCACGGCGTCTCCGACGACGGCTCTTCGATCACCGCGAGCACGCGCGTGGGCGCCCCGGCCGCCGATCGCGCGAGCACCGACTCGCGATCGCGGAACCCGTGGTACGCGCCATCGGGCCCGCGCACGTGGATGCGGCGCGCGATGACCTCGCCGTCGCCGAGCGCGGCCAGCCGCTCGCGCCAGCCGTTGCCGCGATCGTCGGCGTGGAGCAGCGACTCGAACGGCGGCAGCACCGCGGTCTCGCCGCTGGCCGCGCGCAGCCAGGCGCGCGCGCGATCGTTCAGGTAGACGTCGCGCTCGAGCGCGAGGTCGCGGACCGAGACCATGCCCGGCCAGCGATCGAGCAGGCGCGCGATGACGTCGTCGTGGGCGCGGGCGGCGAGCGCGTCCTCGGCGCGGCGCAGCGCGGTGACGTCGGAGAACGTGATCACGACGCCGTCGATGACGTTGTTCATCGTGCGGTACGGGTGGATCCGGATCATGTAGCGCGCGCCGTCGGCGCCGACCGCCTGCACCTCCTTGAACACCAGCGTGTCGAGGACCTCGCGCACGTCGGCCACCAGCGCGCGGTAGTCGACCTTGAGCGTGATGTCGGTGAGCACGCGGCCGACATCGCTCGGCAGGAGGTTCGCGATCCGCGAGGCCTCGTTGGTGAAGCGCTTGATGCGCAACCCGCCGTCGAGGAACAGCGTCGGGATCTTGGTGCTGTTGAGCAGGTTCCGGAGATCGTCGTTGGCGGTCGCCAGCTCGTGGTTGGCGGCCTCGAGCTCGGAGTTGACGGTCAGGAGCTCCTCGTTCAGCGACTGCAGCTCCTCCTTCGAGGTCGTGACCTCCTCGTTGGTGCTCTGCAGCTCCTCGTTCGCGCTCTGCAGCTGATCGTTGGTGGCCTCGACCTGGGCCTGCGACGCCTCCATCTCGCGGACCACCATCTGCAGGTGGGCCTTGGTCCGCGCCAGCTCGCGCTCGATCGCGGCCGGCGCCTTGCGGGTCGCCTTGGCCCGGGGCGCGCCGCGCGCCGCCGGAACCTCGTCGAAGACCACCAGCAGGAGCCCGCGCAACGACACCGGCTCGTCCAGCGGCACGACCGCGAGATCGATCGTGACGTGGCCGCGATCGCCGTCGATGACCAGCCCGGCCTCGGCGATCCGGCGGCGCTTGGCGATCGCCTGCCGGACGGCGACGCTCAGGTGCGGACCGAGGCCGTCGCGCGCCATCGCGAAGATGTTGATGTTGGTCTTGCCGACCGCGGGCTCGAGGTAGCGACCGGTGCGCCGCGACGAGAACAGGATGTCGCCGCGCTCGTTGATGAGCACGGTCGCCGGGGCGATGGTCTCGACGATCGCCCGGCGCGCGGCCTCGACCACGGTCAACTCGCCGGCGAGGCGCGCGGCGGACATCGCCGCGATCGGCCGCGGCACCAGGCGCGAGTCGATCCGGGCCAGCGGGCCGCGCGCGACATCGAGGCTGCGGAACACCTTGGCCCGCGGATCCATCGGCGTGAACAGCTGGCTCGCCGCGGTCACCGACTCCGACGAGCCCAGCACCAGGATGCCGCCCGGGCGCAGCGCGTAGTGGAACTGCGGCAAGAGGCGCTGCTGCAGGAGCGGCTGCAGGTAGATGAGCACGTTGCGGCAGAACAGCAGATCGAGCCGCGTGAACGGCGGATCCGCGATCAGATCGTGCTCCGCGAACACGACCGTGTCGCGGATCTCCTTGCAGATGCGGTAGCCGTGATCGTCGCGCGTGAAGTATCGCGCGAGCCGCTCGGGCGAGACGTTCTGCGCGATGTCGACCTCGTACTGCCCGGCCCGCGCCACCGCGATCGCGCTCGCATCGATGTCGGTCGCGTAGATCTGGATCGCGAGGTGGGGCAGCTTGGCCAGCGTGATCGCCTCGTGCACCGCGATCGCCAGCGAGTAGGCCTCCTCGCCTGTCGAGCAGCCCGCGACCCACGCGCGAAGCGGCCCGGGCTCCGGCCGGTTCGCGAGGAGGTCCGGGAGGCCGCGCTCGGCCAGCACCGCGAACGCGTCCTCGTCGCGGAAGAAGTGGGTCACGCCGATCAGGAGCTCGCGGAACAGCAACTCGCCTTCCTCGGGGTTGGCCGCGAGGTAGGTCGCGTAGGCGTCGAGGGTGGTGAGCCGGTGAACGCCGAGGCGGCGCTCGAGGC
>JAIOQA010000427.1 GCA_021413675.1 Deltaproteobacteria bacterium
GCGCTCGCGCTCCCGCGCTGCGCCGCGGAGACGAATCTCGGTTGGTCACCCAACCAAGATTCACCCGCCTTCGCGACCAGCGCTCGAACTCCCGCTCGCGCTCCCCCGCTGCGCCGCGGAGACGAATCTCGGTTGGTCACCCAACCAAGATTCACCCGCCTTCGCGACCAGCGCTCGAACTCCCGCTCGCGGTCCCCCGCTGCGCCGCGGAGACGAATCTCGGTTGGTCACCCAACCAAGATTCACCCGCCTTCGCGACCAGCGCTCGAACTCCCGCTCGCGCTCCCGCGTTGCGCCGCGGAGACGAATCTCGGTTGGTCACCCAACCAAGATTCACCGGCGCACGATTGCGCGCGATCGCACCCGCGCGCACGCGAACCGGCCGCGTCCCGGGTCATCGGGCGCTACGGCGAGACGCGGTAGCGCCCCGGCGTCGTGCCGAGCTCGCGGCGAAACACGGCGATGAACGCGCTGGTGCTGGTGTAGCCCGCCGCGAGCGCGGCATCGGTGACGCTCGCGCCGGCGGCGAGCGTCCGCAAGCTGTGCAGGATGCGCATGCGGCGACGCCAGGCCCCGAGCGAGAGCGTGGTCTCGGCGAGGAAGCAGCGCTCGAGGGTGCGGCGGCTCGCGCCGGCGCCGCGGAGCGCGGCGATCGTCGCGTCGTCCGACGGATCGGCGAGCATCCGCGCGGCGAGGCGCGCGGCGCGCGGATCGCGCGGCATCGGCAGGTGCAGCGGCTCGACGGGCGCGGCCGCGATGAGGTCGAGCAGCACGGCGGTGAGGTTGCGCTGGACGGGCACGCGGCGATCGAGCGCACCGTGGCGACAGGCCTGCACGATGACCTCGCGCAAGAGCGGCGCGACGTTGAGCGCGCGGCAGGTGGCGCCAACCGTGACCAGGCCAGGCGCGAGGTAAACGTGGCGGACCGCGACCTCGCCGTGATGATCCTCGGTGTGGACGGTCCCGGCGGGAACCCACACGGCGCGATGGGGCGGAACGATCCAGCTCGCGCCGTCGGTGTGCACCGTCATCGCGCCTTCGGCGGCGAAGGTCAGCTGATCCCAGGCGTGCGCGTGGGCCGGCCCGCGGTGATCCACGGTGAACCGCACCGGGCTGGTCCGCACCACGAACGGACCATCGGGTGCCGGTGGCCGGCGGGCGCGCGCTTGTCGCAAACGCGGCATCAGTTGACAGAATAGCGCAAGCGCGTCAGCGCGGCGCACGCGTAGATTCGCGGCATGAACCCACCCGCCGCGCCGACTCGCCTCGCCCACTTCGCGATCAACGCCGACGACGTCGATCGCGCCCGCAGGTTCTACCAGTCCGTGTTCGGCTGGACCTTCGCGGCGTGGGGGCCGCCCGGCTTCTATCTGATCCAGACCGCCGATGGCGGCGACCCGGGGCCGTACGGCGCGCTGCAGGGCCGCCGCACGCTGGTGCCAGGCGAGCGCATGAACGGCTTCGAGTGCACGATCGCGGTCGAGTCGATCGACGCGACCGGCGCCGCGGTGATCGCGAGCGGCGGCACGGTGCTGTTGCCGAAGTCGGTGATCATGGGCGTCGGTGCGCTCATGTTCTTCAAGGACACCGAGGGCAACGTTTTCGGCGCGATGCAGTACGACGCCACCGCCGAATAGCGCGGCACGCGTGCGGCGCCGCGGCCATCACCGCGCGCAGCTGCGCTGGACGACGTCCAGCACGTCCGCGAGCGCGAGCGCGAGGTTGCCGCTGCAGATGGACGAGGTGACGACGTTGTCGGGCGAGGCCGCCTGCAGCGCCATCAGCCGGGACGCCGGCACGGCCGTGCCGAAGGGTGACGAGCACATCGTCGACGAGTTGTCGGCGACGATCGCCATGCTCCAGAGATCGTGGCGCCCCTTGAGCAGATCGAGGTAGTCGCGATACGCGGTGACCGCCTGCAGCGAGGCCGGCTGGCACGCGTCGCCATTGGCGTCGGTCGTGAAGTTGTTGTCCTCGCGCGAGCAGTCGTCCTCGTCGGTCAGGACCACGACGACGAGGGGAGCGGTGGCGCGCAGAAATCCGGCGTTGGGGCCACCGTTGACGACCCGCTCGTTGGTCGCGAGCCGGGTCGCGTACAGCGGCATCTCGAGCGATGGGCCTGCCGTCCCGACCTGCGCCCGACACGACGCGATCGACGCCGCGCTGGCATCACCGCGCGCGAGCCACTTGCGGTCGAGCCCGCACGCGCCGCGCAGCTCGCCGTCGTCGCCCTGCTCGGTCTGGGTGATCGGGGGAATCCCGGGCACCGCCACGGAGTAGCTCACGTCGCGACCGGTGGTCGTGAAGCCGAGGTGGTAGTCGAGCGGCGCGCCGCTCGACCCGACCGCGGTATCGAGCACGTCGATGAAGGCCGGGATGTTGGTCGCCAGGTTCGCTTGCTCCTCGGCCATCGATCCCGAGTCGTCGATCACGAACAGCAGATCGATCCGATCGCAGGCGGTCGACGTCGCGCCGTCGACGGCGGCATCGCCGGTGGAGACGACCTGCGCGTCGACCGCATCGACGCCCGGACGCGCATCGACGCCCCCCACGTGAAGGTCGTCGATGCCCAGCACCTGCGAACACCCGGCCACCAGCATCGCCGCTCCGACCACGATTCCGCGCATTGGATAGACTCTACTTTCTCTTGGGCGGTGCACCGCCCGTGGATCGAGCAAAGCCCCCGTTCAAACCGTGCGTGCCGATTTCCGGCACACGGCTTACCGACGGTCTTCGCGGGGCGGCTTGCGCAGGGTACTCGACGCGAGTTCGCAGGCGGTGCAGGCCCATCGACGAGAGGCGCGCGTGCGGCCAGCGTTCGGCGCAGAAGCGAGGGCGTTGCCCTCCCCGACGCCAGAGCCACTGGTGGATCCGCTCGCGCACGTACTCGTCGATGGCGTG
>JAIOQA010000431.1 GCA_021413675.1 Deltaproteobacteria bacterium
GACACGCTCTCCACCCTCGCGATCGCTGCCGGTGCGGCTGGCGTCGGATGGTGGCTCTACCAGCGGCACGAGCACCACGCGGCCGAACAGCGCGCGAGCGCCCAGCGCATCGCCGAGCTGGTGCGCGTCGCGACGACGCCGGTGCTCGTGCCGCCGTCGATGTTTCCATCGAAGCAGCCGGCAGGGGGCACCGTGACGGCCGCCCCGGCCGGTGCGAGCGCGACCCTCACTGCACCGCGGGTCGTGCGCGTCGGCAGCAGCGCAGCGCCCTCGACGTCCGCGGCGCGCACGCCTCCGATCGCGGGCCCGACCCAGCCGATCACGCGCGAGTTCGATCCGATCTTCGCGGCCAACGGCCACGGCATCCCGGTCGCGTACCTGCGCGGGCTCGCCGCGCACGAGTCTGACATGCACGCGGGAATCAGCGATGGACCCGCGATCGGCCTGCTCCAGGTCGTCGACGCGGTCCGCACCGACCACAACGCCCGGTATGGCACCCAGTTGACGCGCGCCGACTTACTCGTGCCCGTGACCAACGTCGACGTCGCGGCAAGCGCGATCCGGCGCATCATCGACAGCTACCAGCGCAACCATCCGGCGATTGCGAACTTGCGCGAGGACTGGACCAACCTGCGCTTCGTCGAGCTCGTCACGCTCGGCTGGAACGCGGGCTGGTCGGAGCGGGCGGGGCTCGGTCGGGTCGCGCGGTACCTCGAGCGCGACGGTCGGCCCGCGATCACCGTCGAAGCGATCGTCGCCAACGCCCGCGCGGCGGGCGCGTCGCCGCATCTCTCGGATCGCCGCAAGCTCGCCTTCGCGAACGCGGTGACTGCCACCTACGCGCGCGAACGCGTGCGCCCGCATGATCCGATCCGCTGACCTCGACGCGCGCACCGCGCGTTCCGCCCTCGATCCGAGCCGCCGCGCGCGATCGCTTCCCTTCCTGCGCCCTGGAGTTGTCATGTCCACGCCCATCCGCACCTGGACCGATGCCTACGCCGCGATTCGCGACACGATCGAGGCGCGTCGCGGCTTCATCGAGCTCGCGCCGAACACGCCGCAGGCCACGCGGTGGCCGCGCGCCACCGGCGCGCATGTCGTCGCGATCGCCGCCGTCCTCGATCCGCCGCTGCGGACGTCGCCGCCCGCGTTCGGGCGCGCGGCACTCCTCCAGCAGTGGCGCGACGTCCTGATCGACGCCGAGACGACCGCGCTGCTCGAGCCCGCGCGCACCTATCCGACGGCGCGCGCGTTCTGGGCCGCCGCGCGCGCGGTCTGCGTCCATCTGGACCACGTCGGCGTGCGCGTGCCCGACGAGGCGCATTGGCAAGCGCTGCTCGAGTTGCTCGACCAGGACGACGACGCGCCGGGGCGCCGCAACGGCGATGGCATGCCCTCGGACGACCTGTTCGCGGAGCGACAGGCGCTGCTCGCCAAGCGGGGGTCCGATGGCCAGCCGATCCTGAACGGCCTGGTCTCGTATCCCAAGGCCACCGTCTCCGAGATCGTCGGCCTCACGATCCGCTGGAACGATCGCCTCGCCGCGCTCATGCGCGCGGATCCCGGCCAACTCACGCAGGCAGCCGTCGAGTGGCACAAGACCGTTGACGACATCATCGCGACGACGCGCGGCGTGCCTGGCGATCAGGTCTACGCGCATGGTCGCGCGTTCTGGCACGGCGCCACGCTCCTCGCGCGGGCGATGGATGCGGCGCTCACCCGCGACGCCAACCGGCGCCTGCTCGGCCTGATCGCGGACACCGCGCACGAAGTGGATGACCGGATCGAGGGCACGGCCGACGCGGTCGCGGATGGCGTCGTTGCCGCGGCGCACGGCGTGCCCGCCGCCCTGAGCGCGAGCGCCGATGCTGCGGGTGACCTGCTCAGCGGCGCGGGCCGCGGCGTCGGCAAGGCGCTCGGCGGACTCGCTGGCGGGCTGCTCAGTCCGTTCGTGTTGCCGCTGGCGATCGGCGGCGGTGCGATCGGCCTCTACCTGCTCACGCGCGACCGCGACGCGAAGGAGGCGGCCTGACATGCGCGCCCTGCCTCTCGTCCTCGGCGGCGGCGCGCTCGGCGCCTACCTCTGGTCCCAGTCGCGCGATCGCGCGCCGGCGCTCAGCGGCGTGCGCGACGTGCCGTCCTCCGCATCGTCACCGGCAGCGGTCGCCCCCGCACCGTGGGGCGGTCCGCTCCCCGGCCGCTGGGTCTGGCCGGTCGCCGTCTGGCGCGGTCGGCGGCCGGTCATCTCGAACGAGTTCCGCGCGCCCGCGCACCTCGGCGTCGATCTGATGTTCGCGCGTCGGCCCGATGACCCAGCGCGCGCGGGTTCCCCGAACGGCTCCGCCGGCTTCGTCATGCCCGACGATCGCTTCGCGCTCGCCGCGAGCGACGGCGTCGTGTGGTCCTGCGCATGGACGCCGCGCGGCTGGTCGGTCGTGATCGACCACGCGCCGACCGCGACCGTCGCGACCTACTACACGCACCTGACGCTGCCGTGGCTGAAGCCGACACAACGCGCACAGTCGGGCCAGCGCCTGCGCGCCGGCCAGCCCATCGGGATCATCGGCGCCGATCCCAAGGACGCTGCAGGCCTCAAGCACCTGCACTTCGAACTCTGGCGCAACGGCCCGAGCGATCCGGCCGATCCGTCGCCGCTGATGCGCGGCTGGGACTACGTCGACGATCCGCGCGCGACACCGCCGTCGCCGCCGTTGGTCGCACGCAACGCCGCCCTCACGTACCGCCCGCTCGGAGCGCGCGGCGATCCGTATCCCGCGTGGGTCCGCGCGCTGCGTGGCAAGTCAGGCGTCTACGTCATCCGCGAGCGCGGCGAGGTCGTCTACGTTGGCGAATCACATCGCGACAAGCTCTACGAGACTCTGACACGGCACTTCCAGACCTGGCGCCGCTACAAGGGCTTCTGGCGCGGCCAGTACGGCGAAGGCCACGACCCGGGCCTCACCTACGACCGCGCCGCCGTCGAGGTCGCCACGCGCGTGACGCGCGCCGATCGCGCGCTCGATGAAGAAGCCCGCCTCATCGCGCGCCTCGCGCCTCGCGACAACCTCCGCGGCCAGGTCGTCACCGACGACGCCGAGGCCGTCCCGTTCTAACCCACGTCCCCCAGAGGCATCCCATGGACACGCTTCTCGACTCCATCCGCGCCGCGATGACCGACGGCGCGACCGACGACACCAAGCGCGTCGGCGCCTCCGCCTGCCGCGCGATCCTCGCGGCGCTCGAGGCCACGCCCGGCGCGCCGCTCTCTGGCTCCACGCCTGCGCTCAACGTCATCGCGACGCTCGGCCGCATGGATCTCAACCAGCTGCTCGACGTCGCGATCGCGCGGCTGCGCGTGCTCAACGCCTCGAACAGCAACGCGCAGCCAACGCCGAGCCGCGGCGTTTCATTCCCGCTGGTGCCGATCCCGGGTCCCGCGAACCCGGGCGCATAGCGTCATGCTCGCGCTCGCCGAGATCTATGGCCCGTTGCTGACCACGGCGGAGGCCGCCCGCCACCTACGCTTTCGATCCACGTCCGGGATCCGGACGCTGGTCGCACGGGGCGAACTTCGTCCGCACGGCGCCGGTCCCAAGAGCTGCCACCTGTTCACGATCGCCGAGCTCGATCGCTTTGTAGCCGCGCGCGCCGCGCGCTATGGTCGCCGTCGCCATGGAGTGCACGGGGCCAGAGAGGACGCCGCTCATGAAGAGAGGCATGCCGACCCGGTATCCAGGAGTGCTCCGCATCGACGACAACACGCTCTGCATCCGGCTGAGGGCGATCGACCCTCGGACGGGGAGAACGAAGGAGGTGGCCCAGCTCCTCGAAGGAGTGAGCCCGCAGGAAGCGGCGCAGAAACGCGCCGAGATGATGGACGCGATCAAGAACCCCGTCGAACAGGCTCGTCAGGTTCGCGTTGGGGACTACGCGCGATCGTGGATCGAGTCCAAAGCGCACAAGCTCGACTCCAACACGATCCGGACGTATACGGACGCACTCGAGACGCACGTGCTCCCCGCGCTGGGTGACTTCTACTACGACGTGCTCACGTCGCGAGACGTGCAGCGATGGATCGATGGCGCGGTGCTGCGTGGATGGACGAGCGAAGCGCGTGGAAGCAAGCGCCGGACGAACGTGAAGCAGGCGCGTCGCGCCTACTCGCGAAACTCGGTGGCGGTCTGGTTCCGCGTGTTCCGCACGATGACACGCGACGCGATGGTGGCGCTGGGTCTCCAGCGCGATCCTACGTTGCGCGTGACGTTGCCCGAGGCTCCGATGGAGTCGGAGGAGTCCAACGCGCTGTCACCCGATCAGCTCGCGCTGTTCCTCGACGCGATGCGCACCCACTACCCGCAGCACCATGCGCTGGTCGTGCTGCTGGCGTTCACAGGACTTCGGTTCTGCCACGCCAGCGCGCTTCGCTGGGAGGACTGGGACGAGGCGACCGGCGTGATCCGGCTGGTGCGCAAGCAGGTCCGCGGCAACGTCGGGCCGGTCTCGCGGAAGAAGCGTGCACCGAAGGAGTATCCCGTCGAGCCCCAGCTCGCCGAGGTGCTCCGTCAGCACCGCAAGCGCCTGCTTGCGGACCAGGCACCGGGCCTCGCCGAGGGGTGGATGTTCCCGTCGGCGAGCGGCACGCTGCGCACGCCCAACTCGCTCGACCGCGCATGGACCAAGTGCCTGGCTCACGCGAAGATCGAGAAGCGGTTCACGGTCCACGGCCTCCGCTACACGTTCACGGACCTGGTTCGCCGGGCGAACGTGGACGCGGTGGTTCGCCGAGCGCTGACAGGCCACGTGACCGAGGAGATGCAGCGGAAGTACTCCACGGTCGGGCTCGATGAAAAGCGCGCGGCGATCGCGGGCGTGATCCGCTTGGTCCCACCTGAACGATCCTCAACGCCCGTTTGCGACGGGAGAAGTGGGACTTGAGGTGGGACCAGCGTTGCAGGATCGAAAACGGCCGGTCGAGCTTCTGCTCTAACCGGCCGCGACGACTGCAACTTCTCGGAGCGGGATAACGGATTCGAACCGTCGACCTTCAGCTTGGGAAGCTGACACTCTACCGCTGAGTTAATCCCGCAGAGCTGGGGCGACGATAGCGCAACGCTCGTCGGAGTCAACTGCCCCGCCGCGGTTCGCGCAGTGCGGCGCGCTTGCCGAGGGCGACGGGGAGACGCGCCGCGATGGCGATGGCGCCGTCCCGGAGCGCGGCGGCGGTGGGGCGCTCGGCCGGATCTTTCGCGAGGGTGCGCGCGACCAGCGCGGCGAGCGCCGCATCGGCGGCGACCGGCGCGGGCAGCAGCGGCGGCGCGAGCAGGATCCGCTGGATGACCGCGCAGGCGTCATCGGCCGCGAACGGATGCGCGCCGGTGAGCAGCTCGACCAGCAGCAGGCCGGCGGCGAAGACATCGGCGGGCGCGGCTGCACCGGCGCCGGCGATGATCTCGGGCGCGGCGTATCGCAGCTCGTCGGCGCTGGGCCTGCGGACCTGCGGATCGCGCGCGGCCCGCCGCAGCGCGGCGTCGGCGCCGAGGAGCACGGCAGCGGGGCCGCCGGAGCCGCGCGCCGCCGCGATCACGTGGATCGGATCGACGCGGTGGTGCGCGACGCCGTGGCCATGGAGATGCGCGAGGGCGTCGGCGAGCGCGGCGATGATCGCGAGCGCGCGCGGCGGCGCGACGGCCCCACGCGCGACGAGCGCGGCGAGGGTGTCGCCGGGCACCGCGTCGACGAGCGCCCACGCCTCGCTGCCGCGGGTGACGATCTCGCGCGCGACCGGAACGCCGGGATGCGCCGGGATGCCCGGCCACGCTCGCTCCGGCGGCTCGAGCGGCTCGAGCCACACGATGCCGCCGTCGGCCAGGCGGGTCGCCTCGAACGCCGCCTCGCCGCGCGGGTCGCACAGGGGCTGGAGGTTCGCGCAGCGCCAGGCGAACGGGCTGACGGGCAGGCCCTCGGTCACCACCGCGGCGCCCGGGCCGCGCAGGTAGACCGCGCACGCATCGCGGAGCGCGGCGGCAGAGGGATAGCGATCGTCGGGATCCTTGGCGAGGGCGCGCGTCACGATCTCGACCAACGCCTCGTCGTGATCGAGGGGCGCGGGCAACGGCGGTGTCGGTGCGCGCAGGAGGCCTTGCATGACCGCGAAGAAATCGTCGGCGGCGAACGGGTGCACGCCCGCCAGCAACTCGAACAGCAAGAGGCCGGCGGCGAAGACGTCGCCGCCGGCGCTGGCGGGGCCGCCGCGGACGCCCTCGGGCTCGAGGTAGCGGCTGTCGTAGTGGATCATCGACAGCGGGCCGCGGCAGATCCGCGCGGACGCGGGCACCGCGCGCTGGGCGCAGCGCAGGTGCGCGCCGTCGATGCTGAGCAGGTGCGCTGCCACGTGATCGCCCGGCTCGCCGACGATGACGTGCGACGGATCGACGCCGGCGTGCACGATGCCGTGCGCGTGGAGGTGGGCGAGCGCGCCGGCGACGGTCTCGATGATCGCCACCGCGCGCTGCGGCGGGACCGGGCCCCGCGCCACGAGCTCCGCGAGCGTCGGCCCGCGCACGAACGCGGTGACGACCAGCCGCTGCGCGTCGCGCGCCACGATCTCGAGCGGCTCGACCACGCCGGGATGCGGCGGCAGCCGGACGAACGGCCGGAACGCGAACCAGTCCTCGCCGTAGGCCTTGAGCACGACGGTCGCGCCATCGAGCGTGCGCGTCGCGCGGTAGATCGGATCGTCGAGCGCGCCCGCGGTGAACCGGACGACGCCGGTGTACCGATCGTCGAGCGGGTTGACCGGGATCGCCCCCTTCGCCACGCCCCGAGCATACGCGCGACGCCCCGCCGATCGCGCTCCTGATCGAACCCGTTCCGCGGTCGACGGCGATAGGATGCGCGCACATGGTGTCGCATCGCGTGCTCGCGAACCTGCGGGTCGATCAGTTCGGGATCACGCTCGACGACCACGGCCGCCGGCTCGACTTCCCGCGGGCCGAGGCCGATCACGTCGAGGGCCACTCCGATGGCGCGCGCTACGGTGCGCGCGAGCTGGTGTTCGACAAGCTGTCGACGCGCCTCGATCGCACGCACTGGGAGGCCGAGGCGATGTCGGCGGGCCCGCTGTGGCTGCGCACCGACGACGAGCGCGTCGAGCTGTCGATCGAGCGGGCGGAGTTCGCGCGCGGCGTGATGATCACGCGCGCCGCCGCGGGCGGGGTCGAGGTGCTCGCGCCCCACGCCTCGCTCACCGACGTGCGCCTCCGGCTGCCGCGGCTCACCGAGTTCAAGCGCGAGGCCTCGGCCGCGATCGAGGCGCTGCCCGCGGTCCGCGGCGATGCGCTCCTGCGCCAGAGCTCGCTGCGCTTCCTCGACGGGCTGTCGGGCGAGATCAAGTGCACGCTCAAGGTCGTGCTCGATCTGCCGGTGATCGGCCAGCGCACGCTCGATCAGAAGCTCGTCATCCCGATCGCCGACGGCAGCCTCGACTTCCGCGCGCTCGAGGACAGCCTCGACTGGCTCGAGGGCACGTTCCTGGATCTCGGCATCACCGACGATCGCCTCGCGATCCGCTGGGGCGTGCCGCTGTTGCCGAGCAAGGAGATCGTCTCGTTCGCGCTCGACCGCGACGGGCAGGCGCTGTCCGCCTTCGATCGCGTGCCGGTGCGCTCGTTCGCCGACTTCCGCGTGCCCGCCGCGAAGAACGACGACAAGAAGCGGTCGCGGGTGAAGTCCTTGACCGTGGCCGACCTCGACGTCGCGCTGTCGCTGCGCGCGCCGCGCAGCGTGGAGGTCGGTGGCGGCGCGATCCTGTTCGGCGGCGAGGACGCGCCCGGCGTGGTCGGGCTCGCGGTCGCCGGCTCGATGACGCACCCGCCGAACCCCGGTTCGCTGCGCGGCACGATCGGCCTGGTCGACGTCACCGCCAAGGACGTGAAGGCCGGCCCCATGGTGGTCACGGTCGATCGCCTGCACCTCGGGGCGATCGATGGGCTCGAGCTTTCGTTCGATGGCTTCCGACCGGTCGGGCTGACCTGCATGATCGCCCGCGCCACCGCCACGAACCTGTCCCTGGGCATCGGCCACCATCCCTGACGCGCGCTCAGCCCGAGGGAAGGGCCGATCTCACGCCCCGGGGGAACGGCCCCCGATCGGGCCACCAAAGTGGGGGTCTTCTCCTCGGTCCGCGCACGAAGGTTCGCATCCGAAAATCGGATGATCCGGATGTACTCAGCGGAATCGCTCACGAAGTGTGCGACAAACCAGAGTTCACGAGGTCGGCACGGGTCGTGAACTGAAGATCCGCATGCTTCACGCAGTCCCGTCCGTTGCCCAGCCGGATCACGCGCGCGAGTTCCTCTACTCGGTGCTCGAAAACGCGGAGGTGGGGGTGGTGGTGATCGATGCCGCGATGCGCCCGCTGTACGTGAACGCGAGCGCCCGGCACCTGCTCGATGCCCCGAGCGGCACGATCCCGGAGTGGTTGACCAGCGCCCTGCCCCCGCTCCGGGCGCAGCTCGACCGGTCGGCCCAGGCCGTCGATCGGGTCTGCTACGGCGACCTGACGCTCCGGGTCCGGCTCCGCGCGCTGTCGCAGCCCGGCGTCGCGATGCTCGAGCTCACCGTGGCCCAGGCCGGCGGCGCGCGTCAGCTCGCCGAGCAGCTCGCCCGCGGGCTGACGCTGTCGACCGCCGACGCGCAGCTGCTCGCGCTGCTCTGGCGCGGGCTCTCCAACGAGGAGATCGCGCAGGCGCTCACGGTCCGCACCGGCACGATCAAGTCGCGCCTGTTCCGCCTGTACCAGAAGCTCGGCGTGAAGAAGCGCCCGGCCGCGGTGCTGCGGGCGGCCGAGGTGCTCGGCCACCAGGCGCCGGTCGAAGCGCAAGCGGCCTGATCCGCGCGACGACAGCGCTCAGTCGTTGTCGTCGTCGTGATCGTCGTCGGCGTCGCGATCGTCATCGTCGTCGTGGTCGCCGTCGTCGGTGACCTGCGGCGTGCTGAGCCCGACGCCGATCACCGTGCACTCGCCCTCGCACGTCGACGCGCAGGTCGCGCCCCCGCAGGCCTGCTCGCAGTCGCCGCCGTTGCACGAGAACGCGCACGTCGCGCCGGCGGCGCAGTGCATCGCGCAGTTGCCGCCGTCGCACGACGCCTGACAGGTCGAGCCGGTGGTGCACTCGATGTCGCAGTCGCCGTCCGGGCACGACAGCTGACAGCTCTGGCCCGAGCCGCAGTACGCGCGATCGCCCTCGACCGCCACCGCGACGACGCTCGCGGGCGGCTCGGCGGCGGCGCCGGGCGCGGCAGCGGGCGGCGCGTTGTGGACGACGCAGGCGCCGAGCGCGAGCGCGGCGAACAGCAGGGACGAGAGGCGAGGTGCGGTCATGCGATCTCCGGAGGACGGGCGGCATGATCCGGATGCGCGAGCCCGCGCCGCGGTGGACAGCGATCGTGCGGGCATCAGCGACCGACCGCGTCGAGCGCGCCCGCGAGATCGCGCCACAGGTCGTCCGGATGCTCGAGGCCGATCGAGAGGCGCAGCAGATCGTCAGGCGTGGGCGTGTCGGCGCCCTCGACCGAGTGGCGGTGCTCGACCAGGCTCTCGACCCCGCCGAGCGAGGTCGCGCGCGCGAACACGCCGAGCCGCGCGCACACCGCGAGCGCGGCGGCGCGCCCCGCGTTGAGCCGCACCGACATCATCGCGCCGAAGCCGCCGTGCATCTGGCGCGCGGCGACCGCGTGGCCGGGGTGCGAGGCCAGCCCCGGGTACAGCACGCGCACGTCGCGGCGCTGCTCGAGGCGCGCCGCGAGATCGGCGGCGGTCGCGGCCTGGCGCTCGACCCGCGCGTACAGCGTGCGCATGCCGCGCAGGAGCAGCCACGCCTCGAACGCGCCGAGCACCGCGCCCTCGCTGCGGCGCTGCACGTGGAGCGCCGCCCAGGCGTCGTCGAGCTTCGCGGTCACGAGCGCGCCGGCGAGGACATCGCTGTGACCGTTGAGGTACTTGGTCGCCGAGTGCATGACGAGATCGGCGCCGAGCTCGATCGGCCGCGAGAACACCGGCGTCGCGGCGGTCGAGTCGACCGCGAGGATCGCGCCCGCGGCGTGCGCGGCGTGCGCCGCTGCCGCGATGTCGACGACGTCCCACGTCGGGTTCGCCGGCGTCTCGAGCCAGACCAGGCGGGTCTTGCCCGGGCGGATCGCCTTGACCAGCGCGTCGGTGCCGGCCGGTGCCGCGCACTCGACCAGCTCGACCTCGATGCCGTGCTCGGCGCCGAACCGCCGCAGCCAGTTGCGCAGGCCCCAGTACTGCGCGAGGGGCGCGACGACGTGATCGCCGCGCCGGCACAGCGCGCGGAACACCGCGGTCGCCGCCGCCATGCCCGAGGCGTAGAGCATCGCCTCGGCGCCGCCCTCGAGCTGCGCGAGCAGGCGCTCGGCCGGCGGATAGGTCGGGTTGCCGTCGCGGGTGTAGTCGGCGGGGCCGATCAGCGCGTAGTCGGGGTTGCGCGCGTAGGTCGTCGAGGGCTGGAACGCCGGGACGATCGCGCCGGTGATCGGATCGATGCCGCCGCCGGCGTGGGCAGCGAGGGTGCTCGGGGCCAGGCGATGCGGATCACTCATGGGCGAGTTGTCGCACGGCACGCGCCGCGGTGGCGCCGCGTCGATCGCTGGAGGCATCACAGACGCGCTGCTAAACTGACATCATGCGAAGCGCGTGGATGGTCGTGGTGGTGATGGCGGCGTGCACCCAGTCCCAGCCGGAGCCCTCGCGGAACCGCTCGGTCCACGCGGCGCAGCTCCAGGTCACCCAGCTCGCGTCAGCGGCGCGGCAGTGGATGGCCGAAAACCCCGGCAAGGGCTGCCCGGCATCGATCAGCGATCTCGACGAGTACAAGAACGAGAATGGCGCCGCCCCCGATCCGTGGGGCGCGCCGCTCCGCTGGGCGTGCGGCGCCGACCTGCCCAAGGGCGCGACCGACGTCGCGTTCTGGTCCCTCGGGCCCGATGGCGTCGACGGAACCAGCGACGACGTCCACTCCTGGTAGCGCTCAGCGCGCGGCCCGCGCCGCGCGCGGCCCATCGACGTACTCGACCGTGTCCTCGCACGTGAGGCTCTCGAACGCGCGCAGCGAATCGGGATCGCTGAACACCTCGTGGCACTCCGCGACGCACGCGTTGGCATCGCCGCCGCCCTTGCACGACAGGTAGTGATCGCACGCGCCCTCGCACGTGCCGGTCACGCGCGGCCCGACGAGGAACGCCGGCGGTCGGCACGAGACGATCACGATCGCGGCGACCAGCGCGAGCGCGACCACCGACAGGACGCGCACCGCGCCGAGCCACACGCGCTCGCTCACGCCTTGGCCCCGTGCCGACCGGCGCCGTCGGCGAACTGCGCGGCGCCGCGGATGCCCTCGGCCAGCGCGCGCCCGCCGTGTACCAGCTCGTTGGCGAACGCCTCGTCGAGCGGCAGGTCGTGCTGCTGGTAGGCGCTCAGCCGATCACCGCGCAACGCGCTCTGCGGCAGCGCCGCCAGCTCGTGCGCCAGGGCGATCGCCGCCGCCCGCGCCTCCCCCTTCTCGACGACGCGCGTGACCAGCCCCATCGCCAGGGCCTCGGCGGCATCGACCGCGCGGCCGGTGAGGATGAGATCGAGCGAGCGGCCGAGGCCGATGATGCGCGGCAGGCGGATCGTGCCGCCATCGATCAGCGGCACGCCCCAGCGCCGGCAGAACACGCCCAGGATCGCGTCGCGCTCGGCGATCCGCAGATCGCACCACAGCGCCAGCTCGAGGCCTCCCGCGACCGCGTGGCCGCTGATCGCGGCGATCACCGGCTTGGATAGCAGCATGCGGCTCGGGCCCATCGGGCCATCGCCATCGGGGGCGATGCGGTTGCCGCGCCCCGACGAGATCGCCTTCAGATCCGCGCCGGCGCAGAACGTGCCGTGATCGCCCGCGAGCACCGCCACCGAGGACTGCGGATCCGCATCGAACGCGCGGAACGCATCGGCCAGCGCCTGCGCGGTGTCGCGATCGACCGCGTTCCGGACCTCGCGTCGATCGATCGTGACGATCGTGACCGGGCCGTCCTGGTCGACGCGGATGGGCGGCTGCGTCATCGCACTACTGTGCCATAGCTGGGGCCGCGCGCCCGGCCGGTGTAACGTGCGCGGCCATGGCAGCGATCAAGCGCCTCGCACTTCTCACCAGCGGCGGCGATGCCCCCGGCATGAACGCGGCGATCCGGGCCGCCACCCTCGTCGCCCGCGCCGCCGGCGTCGAGGTCTTCGGCATCGAGCGCGGCTACCGCGGGCTCCTCGATGGCGAGTTCGTCTCGCTCGATGCCCAGAACGTGCAGGGCATCCTGCGCGAGGGCGGCACGATCCTCGGCTCGGCCCGGTGCAAGGAGTTCCACGAGAAGCCGACCCGCGACCGGGCCCGCGCCCAGCTGCGCGAGCGCGGCATCGAGGGCCTGCTGGTCATCGGCGGCAACGGCTCGCTGACCGGCGCGCTCGCGCTCGCCGATCCCAACGAGTCGAGCGACCCGGTCAAGATCATGGGCATCCCCGCGTCGATCGACAACGACATCGGCCTCACCGGCCTGGCGATCGGCGTCGACACCGCGATGAACACGATCGTCGAGGCGTGCGACAAGATCGCCGACACGGCGACCGCCCACGACCGCACGTTCATCGTCGAGGTCATGGGCCGCGACTGCGGCTACCTCGCGATGACCTCGGCGATCGCCGCCGGCGCCGATCTGGCGCTCTTCCCCGAGGCCCATCGGTCCGAGGAGGAGATCGTCGGCTCGATCGTCGACACCGTGATCGCGGTGCGCGCCCGGGGCCGCAAGAGCCGGCGCGTGATCATCATCAAGGCCGAGGGCGTGTCGGTGCCGATCGATCGCCTCAAGGGCCTGGTCGACGACGCGCTGCGAGCGCGCTCGCCCGAGACCGACCCGGCCTCGATCGAGACCCGCGTCACCGTGCTCGGTCACGTCGTGCGCGGCGGCCGCCCCAGCGCGTTCGATCGCCTGCTCGGCAGCCGCCTCGCCAACGTCGCGACTCGCGCGCTGTGCGCCGGCGACAGCCACAAGATGGCCGCGTGGATGCCGCCGGTCGATCTGCCCGAGGAGATCGGCCAGCGCTCGCCGGTCGATCCGTACTGCTGGCTGGTCGATCTCGGCGCGATGCTGGTCGAGACCGAGCACCTGCTCAGCGGCAAGAGCCCGCTCGCCCGCTGGCGCGCCGGCGTGTTCGACGACATCGAGGACGCGCTCCTGCTGTGAGTCAGACCCGCACGTACTCGGCGCACGCCGGGACGCCCAGGAACGCGGCGATCCGCTGCTGCTGCGCGACGAAGTTGCCCGACGAGAGGACGTCGACCAGCGCGACGTCGCCCTTGTCCGCGCGGATGATCACGCGATAGCTCCTGCCGTCGTCGACCGATTCCTCGAGCGCGACGTCGCGGAGGTGATCGCGCGGCACGACGTAGCGCGCGAGGGTGGTGCCGAAGCGCCGGCGCTCGATCTCCACGCGCTGCGGCTGCAGCGTGAACCGCACGCGCGTGAAGAGGCCGTGCACGGCGAACCACAGCGCGACGGCGCCGAACCCCGCGGCGGCCACCGCGCCGAAGACCTCGCCGCCGGTGACCGCGCTCCCCGCGCGAGCCGGGACGCCGATCGCGAACCCGGCCAGCAGCACGCCGACGAGCCCGAGGACCGCGCTGCCGAAGACGCCCGGATCGGCGCGGAGCTCCAGCGTGGGCCAGGCGGGATCGCGCGGCACGCCGGGCCTGTCGACGACGTTCGGGTAGCCTTCTCCGGGCGACGGGCGCGAGCGGCGGGCCATGCACCCGATCATACGCTCGCCGCGCCGCGGGTTACTTCTCGGGGATCGCGACCGCCCGCACCGACGTCTCGCACGCGACATCGTTGGCGGTCAGGTAGATCGTCCCGCCGGTCACCGACACCGACCAGCGGTTCACGCGATCGAGCGTCGCGGCCACGATGTCGAGGAACGACCCGTCGAGCTCGCGCAGCTCGATCGTGTCGCCGCGGTGCACGCCGGCCTCGGTGATCGCCGCGGCGAGCTCGTCGGCCTTGCGCCAGGTGTAGACGACCACGCGCTTGACCTGCTTGGTCGCGCGATGGAGCCGCTCGGTCGAGGGCGACCCGACCTCGATCCATGCCTGCAGCTCGCCGCGCAGGTTCTTCTGCCAGAGCGCGGGCTCGTCGTCGACGTCGAGGCCGCGCGAGAAGTCGATGCCCTCGGCGTGCTCGAGGGCGCGCGCCAGGATCCGCGCGACGAGGTAGCGCCCGCTCTCCGATGGGTGCTGCGCGGTCCGCAGGTCGAGGGTCTCGTAGATGCCGCGATCGCTGTCGGCGAGCTCGACCTCGAAGCGCCGCACGGTTCCGCCGATGGCCATGGCGGACCCTACCACCGCGCGTGATCCGCGGCGGCGCGACGCCTATCATGTGCGTGCCATGACGCTCACGCGCCGCTCGTTCCTCGCCGGCACTGGCGCCGGCGCCCTGGCCGCGCTCGCCCACCCGATCGCGGCGTCGGCGCGCGGCCTCTTGACCGATCCCACCCTCGACGCGGTGATCGAGCGCGCCTTGTCGGCCGCGACCCGGGCGGGCGCGACCTACGCCGACGTGCGGGTCGTGCGCCAGCAGCGCGAGGCGCTCTACGCGCGCGAGGACAAGCTGGTCGGCGTCGAGTCGAGCGACTCGTATGGCATCGGCGTGCGGGTGCTCGCCGGCGGCGCGTGGGGCTTCGCCTCCACCCCGCGCGTGACGCCGGCCGAGGCCGCGCGGATCGCGACCGCGGCGGTCGGCGTCGCCAGGGCCAATGCGAAGCTCCTGCGCACCCCGGTCGTGCTCGCGCCCGAGCCCGCGCACGTCGACGTCTGGCAGACGCCGATGACGAAGGACCCGTTCAAGATCCCGCTCGAGGACAAGGTCGATCTGCTGCTCGCGCTCAACCGCGAGGTGATGGCGGTGCCGGGCGTGCGCTTCGCGGCGTCGTTCCACGAGGCGACCTCGGAGTGGAAGCGGTTCGCGTCGTCGGAGGGCGCGTCGATCGAGCAGCGCATCGTGCGCATCGGGCCGGGCTACGAGGCGACCGCGATCGACGACAAGCTCGGCACCTTCGCGTCGCGCGCCCACGATCTCCCGCCGCGCCAGGCCGGCTGGGAGTACGTGACCGACTCGAGCTTGCTCGCGGACGCGCGGCGGATCGGGCAGGAGGCGGTCGAGAAGCTGCGCGCGCCGTCGGTGACCGCGGGCCCGCGCGATCTGGTGATCGCGCCCTCGAACCTGTGGCTCACCGTGCACGAGTCGATCGGCCACCCGACCGAGCTCGATCGCGCGCTCGGCTACGAGGCCAACTTCGCCGGCACCTCGTTCGCCACGCCCGACCTCCTCCACAAGCTCCAGCTCGCGGCGCCGCACCTCACCTTCTACGCCGACAAGACCACGCCCGGCGGGCTCGCGACCTGCGGCTACGACGACGACGGCGTCGCGACCCAGCGCTGGAACCTGGTCGAGCGCGGCGTGTTCGTCGGCTACCAGACCACGCGCGAGCAGGCGGCGTGGATCGGCGAGCCGCGGTCGCGCGGCACCGCGTACGCCGACGGCTTCGGCGCGTTTCCCTTCCAGCGCATGCCCAACGTGTCGCTGGCGCCCGGGGCGCGCACCCGCTCGCTCGACGATCTCGTGGCCGCGACCGACGACGGGATCCTGATCATCGGGCGCGGCTCGTGGTCGATCGATCACCAGCGCAAGAACTTCCAGTTCGGCAACCAGCTCGCCTACGAGATCAAGCGCGGGCGCCGGACCCGCATGCTCAAGGACGTCGCGTACCACGCCAGCACGATCCAGTTCTGGAACGCCTGCGATCTCGTCGGCGGCGCCGACAGCTGGGAGCTCGGCGGCGCGATGGCCGATGGCAAGGGCGAGCCGGTGCAGCTCAACCCGATCAGCCACGGCTGCCCACCGGCGCGGTTCAAGCAGATCGATGTCGTCAACACCGGGAGGCCGTGATGCTGCTGCAGGCGAAGGCCAGGGCCATCACCGGCCGCGTGCTCGCGCGGATCGCGAAGACCGCGGGCGCCACCGCGCGCGTGCGGCTGTCCTCGACCCGCGGCGGCTACACGCGGTTCGCGGTCAACACCGTGACCGCCGCCGCCGAGACCGAGGACGTGACGCTGTCGGTGACGATCGCGCTCGGCCAGCGCGCCGCCGAGGCCGCGACCAACCAGCTCGACGACGGCGCGCTCGACGACGTGGTCGCGCGCGCGCTGCGCTTTGCCCGGCTCGTGCCCGAGAACCCCGAGGCGATGGCGCCGCTCGGCGCGCAGCGCTACGGCAAGGGGCCGACCGCGGATCCGCACACGGCCCGCGCCGCCGCGGTCGATCGCGCGCCGCTCGCCCAGGTCGCGCTCGATCAGGCGCGCGCCGCGAAGGTCACGATCGCGGGGTTCATCGAGCACGCCCACGAGTCGATCTCGCTCGCGTCATCGGCCGGGCTGTGGGCGCACCACGAGTCCACGCGCGGCGCGGCCTCGTGCTCGGCGCGCACGCCCGACGCCACCGGCGCGGGCTGGGCCGGCGCGGTCGCGCATCGGCTCGTGGATCTCGACGGCGCCGCGCTCGCCAGGGTCGCGATCGACAAGGCCCAGCGCTCGGCGCAGCCGAAGAAGCTCGAGCCCGGCCGCTACACCGTGATCCTCGAGCCGGCCGCGACCGCGAGCCTGGTCTCGTTCGTGATCGGCGCGCTCGACGCGCGCGAGGCCGACGAGGGCCGCTCGTGCTTCAGCACGCCCGGCGGCGGCACCCGGATCGGCGAGAAGCTGTTCCCGGACACGATCGTGCTGCGCTCGGATCCGACCGACGCACCGCTCGGGGCGCGCCCGTTCGACGACGCCGGCGTGCCGCTCGCGCCCAGGACGTGGATCGATCGCGGCGCGCTCACCGGGCTGGTCACCGATCCCTACTGGGCACAGCACCAGCACCGGGCCGCGACCGGCGCGCCGAACGGCTGGTCGCTCGCGGGCGGCGGCTCGACGCGCGAGGCGCTGATCGCCGGCGTGAAGCGCGGCGTGCTCATCACGCGGTTCTGGTACCTGGGCCTGCTCGATCCGCGGACGCTGGCCGCAACCGGCCTTACCCGCGATGGCGTGTTCCTGATCGAGGACGGTGCGATCGCCGGACCGGTCAACAACTTTCGCTTCAACCAGTCGGCGCTCGACGTGCTCGCCAGCTGCGATGCGCTCGGCCAGACCGCGATCACCCGCGTCGACGCCGGGTTTCCGTTCCGCGCGCCGTGGCTGCGGACCCACGACTTCAACCTCGCGTCGATCTCGGAGGCGGTGTAGGCGCGATCGATCCGCGGATCCGTCATGACAGATCCGCAATGACGGATGCGCGATGACGCGCGCGGTCACCATTCCTCGACGGAAAATCCGCGCGCGATCAGGCGCGATGCGATACATGTTGCGCCGCGATGCTGCCCCCCAGCGACCGCCTCATCGAGACCATCCGCTCTTCGATCATCGGTGACGACCAGGCCATCGATGGGCCCTACGGTCCGCGCCGCGTGACCTACGCCGACTACACGGCCTCGGGTCGCTCGCTGACGTTCATCGAGGACTTCATCCGCGCCCACGTGCTGCCGCTCTACGCGAACACGCACACCGAGACCTCGGGCACCGGGCTGCAGACCACGCGCTTCCGCGAGGAGGCCCGCCAGATCATCAAGGCCGCGGTCGGCGGCGGTGACGACGACGTCGTCATCTTCACCGGCTCGGGCGCGACCGGCGCGATCAACCACCTGATCGACGTCCTCAACCTGCGCATCCCCAACGACCTCAACGATCGCTACCAGCTCGCCGCGCAGATCCCCGCCGCCGAGCGGCCGGTCGTGTTCATCGGGCCCTACGAGCACCACTCCAACGAGCTGCCGTGGCGCGAGTCGATCGCCGAGGTCGTGACGATCCACGAGGACGAGGACGGCCACATCGATCTCGCGCAGCTCGAGGCCGAGCTCGTCCGGTTCGCGGACCGCACGCTCAAGATCGGCAGCTTCTCGGCGGCGTCGAACGTCACCGGCATCGGCACCGACGCGCGCGCGGTCGCGACCGTGCTGCATCGCCACGGCGCGCTGTCGTTCTGGGACTTCGCGGCCGCGGCGCCGTACGTGAAGATCGAGATGAACCTGAAGGGCGAAGGCGCCGACGCCGACCTCGCCTACAAGGACGCGGTCTTCATCTCGCCACACAAGTTCATCGGCGGCCCGGGCACGCCCGGCCTCTTGATCGCCAAGCGCCACCTGTTCAAGAACCGCGTGCCGGCGTCGCCGGGCGGCGGGACGGTCGCCTACGTCTCGCCCGCCGAGCACCGCTACCTCGCCGACGTGCAGCACCGCGAAGAGGGCGGCACGCCGGCGATCGTCGAGTCGATCCGCGCCGGGCTGGTGTTCCAGCTCAAGGAGGCGGTCGGCTGGCAGACCATCCGCCACCGCGAGGAGCAGTTCATCCGCCGCGCGATCGCGTCGTGGGCGGCGAACCCGAACCTGCAGATCCTCGGCAACGTCGATGCGTGGCGGCTGTCGATCGTGTCGTTCGTGATCCGCCACGGCGGCGACTACCTGCACCACAACTACGTGGTCGCGCTGCTCAACGATCTGTTCGGCATCCAGGCGCGCGGCGGCTGCTCGTGCGCGGGCCCGTATGGCCACCGCCTGCTCGGCATCGACCTCGACACCTCGAAGGAGTTCGAGCGCGAGATCGTGCGCGGCTGCGAGGGCATCAAGCCGGGCTGGGTGCGCGTCAACTTCAACTACTTCCTGTCCGAGACCCAGTTCCAGTACCTGCTCGACGCGATCCACATCGTCGCGACCGATGGCTGGAAGCTCCTGCCGCACTACACGTTCTGTCCGGAGACCGGACTGTGGCGCCACCGCCGCGGTCGCCCCGACGCCGCGATGCGCCTCGGCGACGTGTCGTATCGCTCGGGCAAGATGGAGTACCGCTCGCGCCACGCGACCGAGCCCGAGCACGCGCTCGCCGGCTACCTCGACGACGCGCGCCGGATCATCGGCGAGGCGGTCGCGACCTGCGGCACCGCCACCCCGCTCGACGACGCGCCGATGACCGGCGACTTCGAGGAGCTGCGCTGGTTCGCGCTGCCCGCCGAGGTGCTCGCCGAGCTGCAGGGCAAGACGCCCGCGCGCACGCACCGCGGCTTCAGGGGCTGAGCTCCT
Source organism: Deltaproteobacteria bacterium (assembly GCA_021413675.1). Classification (GTDB taxonomy): domain Bacteria; phylum Myxococcota_A; class Polyangia; order Haliangiales; family Haliangiaceae; genus JAIOQA01. The sequence goes on from JAIOQA010000431.1 coordinate 19,268, forward strand.
CCGCGGAGGGCGTTTCGACGATCTCGACGCGCGTCTCACCCGCGGTCAACGCGATCGGGATCAGCACCGCGCCGTCGATCGGTTCGGGCGGCCCGGGCGTCGCGGCGAGCGACCATCCGGGCTCCGCCCGATGGATCAGGTACAGGGTCGTGGGTGCGCCGAACCGGCTCGTGAGGGTCATCGTGGTCACCCGGCGGCGGTGATCGGCGTCCTCCACCGCGGGCGTCGCGGTCACGGTGATCCGCGAATCCCGCGTGTACGGCACCAGCGCCACGCCACCGGCCGCGACCCGCCCCAGCGCACCCTCGCCGAGGAAGCGGTCAGGGGCGTAGATGTTGATCGGCCCGGGCGCGAGGGCGAGGCCGGTGGTGTTGGCGAAGCGCAGCGCGACGAGGGCGGCGTGCTCGAGCGCGGGGATCGCCGGATCGTGGACGAGCACCCTCGTGCCCGAGGTCATGGTGTGGGCGAGCACCGCGCTGCCTTGCGCGCCGGCCGCCATCGCCGTGGTGACGGGCACCGTCACGCCATCGGCGCCGCGGAGCGCGCCGCCGGTGCGCGGGACGACCTCGGCGTGAAGCCAGTCGGCACGCGCGCCGCCGACAATGCGCGTGTGGATCTGCGCGACCGGCACGCCGGCGTCGATGAGGGCGTCGCGCAGCCGGGCCTCCTGCGTCTGCCGCGCGGCGATCGGCGCATCACCGCGCGCGAACTGCGTCAGCACGACCGCGCCGCGGCGGGCGACCGCGAGGTCCGCGAACGCGCGCATCGTCGCGCGATCTGCGCGCGCCCCGAGCGCCGGCGGGTCGACGAGGGACTCGTCGCCGAGCGGGTTGGTGTGCGTCGCGTGGACCCCGCGCTCGTCGGCGAGCAGCGCCCCGGCCTCGAAGAACGGGACCGGCCCGGGGGACAGCGTCACCGCCAGCGCGACGCTGGGCCAGGGCTCGGAGGTGCGGTTCTCGACGAGCCCGTAGGCCTCGAGCTCGATCGTGTCCTCGGGCTCGAGCACCGCCCGGTAGCGCGGGTGCCAGCCCGCCGCCGTCGCGATCGCCGCGGGCGCCCCGCGCCGCTCGACGTACGCGCGCCCATCAGCGTGGAGCACGACGCGCTCGATCGACGGGCGCACGGGTCCGCGCCCGCGGCTCGTGGCACACGCCGCGGTGGTCGCGATCAGCGCGATCAGGGCTCTCATCAGAAGGCCGAGACGCACGAGCGCGGCAAAGGATCTGTGCGCCTACGGGGTCGCCGCCGCCGTCGCCGGCGCAGCGAGATCCGCGAGGTGGAGCTCGGCGATCGCGTCCGCGTAGCGCACCCGCGTGACCAGCGTCTGCTCCTGCGCGTCGACGATCGCGATCGTCGTGGCCTGGACGCGATCCGAGATCTCGCGCAGCCGCTGCTGCAGGTGCCGGGCGAGCTCGCCGCCGGTGCGCGCCTTGGCCAGCGCGACGATCTCCGCCGACAGCTCGTCCTGGCGCGCGCGGTACTCGCCGGCGCGCTCGCGCAGGTTCGCGATCGTCTGGGCCTGGTCGACGAGCTGGCGGTGCAGCCCGAGGATGCCGTCGAGCTTGGCCTTGAGCGCCGGGTCGGCGTCGGGCGTGGCCACGTAGGTCGCGAGCAGATCGGTGGTCTCGGGCGCGGCCAGCGACAGCTCGCGCTCGAGCGGCCGGGTCTCGCGGATCTCCACGGTCCGGCGCTCGCCGGCCTTGAGGTGGACGGCGTAGAGGTTCGCGCCGGCGATGCGCTCGGGCTCCGACGGCGCCTCGGTGACCTGCCACTCGTCGGACTGCCGGTGGACGACGTAGACCGTGGTCGGCGTGGTCAGGCGACTCTGCACGGTGAAGCTGGTGATGCGCTGGTCCTGCATCTCGGCGCGCACGATGCCGCGCTCGGCCGCGATGATCCGGCGCAGCTGGCGCTCGTCCCGGGCGTGCGACTCGACGACGACCTGGCGATCGAGCGCGAACGGCACGACCGAGGTGCCGTGCGGCGGGACCTGATCGGTCATGCCCTCGCCGATGAAGTGATCGGCGCCGTAGACCGAGATCGGCCCGCCCTCGAGCGTCGACTCGGTCGGGTTCACGAGGTGCACCGCGCGGAACGCGTAGCGATCGTTGCCGCGCGCCGACACCGCGTCGTAGAGGTAGACGACCTCGCCGCTGGTCTCGGCGCGGAGGATCGGCACCATCGCGCTGGTCGCCTTCGGCACGGTCATGAGCCCGGGCACGGTGAACTGCTCCTCGCCGATCGGCGTGTCCGAGGTGGCGACCGCGGCCGGCGCGACATCGCCGAGCGGCACCAGCTCGACCCGCAGCGTATCCATGGGCGCGTTGGTCTGGCTGTGCTGCGCGATGTGCGCGGTCGGCACGCCGACGTCGACCAGCGTGTCGCGCACGCGCCGGGCCTGCTCGATGACACCCGCGGTCGGCGCGCCGGCGCGCGCGTACGTGGTGATCGCGATCGCCTTGTGGTTGGCGGCGGCGGCCTTCGCGAGCTGCGCGACCGCGTCGCGCTCGAGCTGGCGGGGATCGGGCGGCGGCGGGGCCGTGCCGGTGCCGTCGGCCTGAGAGCCCGCCGCGGTGCCGAGCGCCGCCTCGAAGGTGCGTCCCGCCACCGGGACGTTCACGGTGTACTCCTTGTCGATCGTGAGGCCCTGCGACGTGCTGGTCGGATCGATCGCCGGCGCGCTGCCAGTCACCGTGACCACCTCGCCGGTGTTGACGCCGTCGACGACGTACTGGTTCTCGAGCGAGGACGAGCCGCTGAACGACACGCCGTAGCCATCGCCGACCAGCGCCGCGGGCTCGGGCACGTTGGCCGCGATCGCCGGCAGCGGCGCGAGCGCGGTCGGCGGCGCCGCGGCGAACCGCTCGTCATCGTGCAGCTCCTCGCGCTCGATCGAGCGCACGCTCCACAGATCGAAGCGGAACGACATCGCCGAGCTGGCCCCGACGCCGATCTGCACGTCCTTCCAGTCCTCGCCCGAGGTGTTGTCGATGATCGCCCAGCCCTCGAGGAAGACCTTGTCGTCCTTGCCGATGACCATGCGGTAGCTCGGCTTCCACGCCGGCGCCGCGGTCACGTAGGTCATGAGCACGTCGGCGCTCGAGGCCGGCACCTGCAGGCTCATCTGGATCGTGTCGCCGTCGCCGGTGCGATCGCGCGGGAACCGGACCGGCAGCGGCTGGTGGCTCTTCGCATCCGCGACCGTCAGCGACTTGAGGAAGTCGTCGACGAGCGCGCGCGGCACCGAGACCTTGAGCGTGCCGCGATCGACGTGCGCGGCGCGCTCGTAGTACGCGATGCCGTTGCGGTAGACGACCACGCGGCCGAGCGGGACGTCGTTGACGCGGACATAAGATGACCTGGGACCGCAGGCGGCGCAGAGCGCAGCCATGGCCCACGCGAAGCGAACTCGCATGACCCCTCCTGGTGGCGCCGACGCGCCGGTGGTGATGCGCGGCCCCCACGGCGCGTCGCATCGGATGATCCACGCTACGCACGACCGCGCGAAACGGTGAGCGCGGCGCGTCATCACGCGATGACAGCGATCGACCCGCTGCGAGCGCCGGTCGCGTCGCGCGGTCGCATCGCACGTGAGGCGCGGAGTCGCGCGGCCGTGTCGCGGTGCTACCTTCCGCCGCGATGAACCGCGTCGCCCACACGACCGAGCACGACATGTTCGTGCGGACCCTCGCCGCGCGCGTCGATGCGCCGGCGCTCGTCTACCTGCACGGCCTCGGCGAGAGCGGCCTGTGCTTCGAGCAGCTCGCGCGGCATCCGGCCCTCGCGGCCTGGCGCCACGTGATCCCCGACCTGCCCGGCTACGGCCGCTCGCCGTGGCCGGCCCAGCCACGCGACCTGGTCGCGGTCGCCGACTGGATCGCGGTCTGGCTGCGCGCGCGCGAGCACGGCCCCGCGATCCTCGTCGGCCACTCGATGGGCGGCGTGCTCGGCGTGATCCTCGCGGAGCGCCACCCCGAGGTCGTGCGCGCGCTCGTGAACATCGAGGGCAACGTGTCGATCGGCGACTGCGTGTTCAGCGGCCAGGCCGCGGCGCTCACCGTCGACGCGCTGGTCGACGGCGGGCTGGCGGCGCTCGCCGAGCGGGTCTACGCCGACGGCGCGAACAAGCCGGCCTTGCGCGGCTACTACGCGTCGATGCGGTTCGCCGATCCGCGCACGTTCCACCAGCACTCGCGCGATCTGGTGGCGGCGAGCCGCGAGGAGACGATGGGCGCGCGGCTCGCGGCGCTGCGCGTGCCGCTGGCGTACATCGCCGGCGTGCCCGACGGCATCGCGCCGCGCTCGCACGAGCTGCTCGCCGCCCACCACATCGCGGTCGACGCGATCGGCCCGGCCGGGCACTGGCCGTTCATCGATCAGGCGGACGCGACCGCCGCGGTGATCGCGCGCGCCGCAGCGATCTGATCAGCCGCCGCCGCCGCCGCCGCCACCGCCGCCACCACCACCACCGCCGCCGCTGACGATCGTCACCGGCGCGGACATCGTCGCCGCGCCGAGGTCGGCGGTGCAGCTGTCGGTCGCCACCGCCTGCGCGGTCATGTCCCAGTGCGTGAGCCCGGCGCCGGTGATCGAGGCCGAGAACGTGGTGCCGACCGCGTCGATCGTCACCGAGCCGCTCTGCGCCAGGTAGACCTGCTTCGCCGTGCCGGTCGCGTCGACGTCGCCCATGACGTAGACGCACAGGCCGCAGGTCGCGACCGAGGTATCGGCGCCGCTGATCGTGTACGTGCCGGCCTTCACGGCGCCGCCGACGAACGGGCCCTTGCCGTCCCACGCCTCGATCAGCAGCACGTCGCTCGCGGCGGCGGTGCCGCCGGGCAGCGCGCCGTACAGGCGGAAGTAGTGCTTGGCGCCCATCGAGCCGGGCTGGTTGTACTGCTCGGCGACCGGGGTCGCGATCGTCGGCGAACCCAGCTGGCTGTCGACGGCGCAGGTCGCGCCCGCGACCGGCGCGTCGGGTGACGTCGGGGTCGTGCCGGCGTCGGGCCCGCCGCTGTTGCTGCCGGGACCCGGCCCCGAGCTGGTGGTGTCGCCGATCATGCAGCCGCTGGCGGCGGCCGCGAACGTGAGCGCGAGGACTGCCTTCATGACGACGGGTTCAGCAACGGTCGTGCCGTGTCACTCGCGTGCAACATCGCTGCAACCTCGATGAGTTGCGCGCGCGATCCGCGCCTCCGCTCGCGCTCGACGCGGTGGCCTCGGCCCCGGATCCGGGGCCCGCACTCCGGCGAGCTCCGAGATTCTACGGGGTCGTGCGCGTGGTCTCGAGGATCGGCGTCGAGGTGTACGGCAGCTGGGCGAGCTCGAAGAAGCTGTGCGCGATCGAGTGCCCGGCGCGAGCGGCCCGCGATCGCCGGCCGCCCAGCGCATCGTCGAACACGGTCTGCAGATCGAGCGCGACGCCGATGAACAGCTCCTGCTTGCGGGGCTCGGTCGCGCCCGGCGGCTTGTAGTTGCGCGTGCCGTAGCCGATCACCGGATCGATGTAGCCGAGCGGCCGCAGCCACGGCGTGTCGCGCACCACCGCGAGCGAGCGCGGCTTCCACGCGAGCAGATAGGTCTGGCCCGAGTAGTCCTCGACGAAGTCGATGTCGCCCGGGAACCGCGACCGGTACTGCGCCGACGGCGTCCACTGCACCCGGAAGTCGATCGCGCGGTCGAGCGCCGGCCAGTTGGTCATCACCATCGACAGGAGCGCGCCGCCGGCGTCGCCGACCAGATCCCCCGGCGACATCTCGTAGTAGTAGCCGTCCTTGACCTCGACGAAGACGAAGAACGTGAAGCACAGGCCGCTGGCGATCGCGCTCGACGACCACGGGCCCCAGCCACCGCGCCGCAAGAGATCGGTGGTGAGCCGCGAGAAGGTCAGGTTGCCCCAGAAGTGGCCGAGCTTGTCGGCGCCGCCGGCGTAGGTCCTGCGCCCGAACCAGCCATCGCCGCCGACCTTGAAGGCCGGCAGGTCGGGCTTGTTGTAGTACCAGGCGAAGTACGCCCAGGTGCCCAGGGTCAGGTAGACCGCGCCCAGCCCGAGCCCGGTCAGCGCGCGGTGCTGGCGCGGCCCCGGCAGCGGGTCCATCGGCGGACCAGCCACCCACGGTTCGTCGACGTGAGGGGCCTTCGCGGTATCGGGCGGCGGCACCGGCGCGGCGCTGGGCGGCGCACTATCGCTCGCGGCGGCGGGATTCTGGTCGGGGCTTGCGGCCGCCGGTCGGACCGTGCCGAAGGAAAGGCCCGCGATCACGAGCCCACAGGCGATCCGACGGCCCATTCCGTCGGCTGTACCCCAACGTCGGCGGGTGCACAACGGATCCAGCCGTCATGTGCCCCCTTCGGGGATGTGCGTCACGCCGTCCCCCCCCTTCCGCATTCGCTTGCTTGAGTCTCGGCCCGAACCGTAATAGCTTGACCCCATTGCCTTTGACGCGGTCCGTCCCGGGACCGCCCCCGTAGCCTGGAATCGCCTCTTGCCCGTCACTCCCATCAAGCTCGCGCTGGTGCGCGCTGCGCTCGGTTTTCCGCGCGTGGTGAGTACGACCGACTATCGTGACGAGATCGCCGCAGGCGGTCGCCACGACGCGGAGGACCAGCCGTGCTGACCGGACTGTTCGGCCTGATTCTCAAGGCCCTCACCACGATCATCTTCATCAACCGCTACGTCGCCGGCATCGCTGTGCGCCTGTGGCGCGGTTCGAAGTGGGACGAGACCACCGACGACTACCAGCCCACGGTGGCGGTCGTGATCCCGATGTTCAATGAGGGTGCGGGCATCGCGGAGACCATCGCGAGCCTGCTCGGCCAGGACTATCCGGCCGACAAGCTCACCATCACGGTCGTAGACGATCGATCCACCGACAATAGTTACGAGATGGCGTGCGCCGCGGCCGCGAAATCGGGGGGCCGGGTCCACGTCATGCGCAACCCCGTGAACATGGGCAAGCGCCGGTCGATCAACCGCGCGGTCCGCGCGGCGACCCACGCCGAGATCATCGTGTCGGTCGACTCCGACGTGGTGGTCCACTACGCCGCGGTGCGGCAGCTGATCCGCCGCTTCGTGAGCCCCGACATCGCCGCCGTCGGCGGCAAGGTCGACGTTCGCAACAAGAACGCGAACTGGCTCTCGAAGATGCAGGTGGTCAAGTACTGGTACTCGTACGGGTTCATGAAGAACCTCGAGTGGGCGTTCCGCCGGGTCATGTGCCTGTCGGGCTGCCTCACCGCGTACCGCCGGTCGGTCCTGCTCGAGCTCGAGCCGGTGCTCGAGCACCGCGAGATCCTCGGCGTGCCGATCAAGTACGGCGAGGACCGGTTCCTCACCCGGCAGATCGTCAAGGCCGGCTACTACACGACCATGACCCTGGATGCGGTCTGCGAGACCAACGTCCCGACCTCGCTGTCCGGGTACTTCTCGCAGCAGCTGCGCTGGCGCCGGTCCAACGTCATCGACTACGCAGGCGCGCTGTCGCACGTGTGGCGCCTGAACCCGATCGTCGCCATCCACTTCTTCTCGCTGTTCGGCCTGCTGATGCTCTACCCGATCATGATGATCGGGACGATCACGTCGGGTCGGTTCTTCCCGGTCCTCATCGTCCACCTCGTGTTCGCGGCGGTGTTCGGCATCTGGTACCGCTGGAAGACCCGGCACCTGCCCGAGGCCGAGCGCGTCAACGCGTTCTCGTTCCTGCCGATCGCGGTGGTCTTGCCCGTGATCTACGCGCTCATGACCCCGGTCGCGGCCTTCACGCTCGACTCGTCGAGCTGGGAGACCCGCGGCCACGATGGCGAGGCGCCGCCGCCCGAGGACGGCCTCCCGGTGCCGATCCAGGTCGAGCAGGACGCCATCGCGCAGGTGTCGCGGCCGGAGCCGGCCACCGCCCGCGCCCAGTTGCCTGCGGCCTAAGCGCCTGCGTCCCTCGAGCCGAGCATGAACATGGACACCACGGTCAAGCCCCCCCACCCCGGCCGGTTCCGGATCCTGATCCAGCCGTGGATCGTCAAGATCTACCGGGTCGCCGGCATGATCGCGCTCGGCGCGATCCTCGTCGGTCTCGTCGCGTTCCTCGCGGTCAACCTGTTCTACTTCTTCAACCGCACCTGGGTCCGCCCGGTGATCCTGTCGCCCGAGCACAGCAAGGTCGTGGCCGCCACCACCGCGCTCGCCGACGCCCGCGGTCGCCAGCAGCAGATGGCCGCCGAGCGCATCGACGCCAAGGCCGAGCAGACCCGCCTCGATCGCGCGATCGCGGTCGCCGAGAAGTTCGAGGCCGACGAGGCGCCGGTGATCGCCGCCGCCGGCAAGTCGATCGAGGGCGCGATGCTGCGCCGCGAGGTCGAGAAGGCCGCGCTCGAGCGGCTGGCCGCGGTCGATCGCAAGGTCGCCCTCGAGCTGCGCCTCAAGGAGATCGACGGCCGCGCCGCCGAGCAGGATCGCCTGGTCGCGCGCCTGGCCGCGTCGCCGTACATCCGCGCCACCGAGGAGCGCCGGGTCGTCGGGTTCGTGCCCTACCAGAACCTCTCGAACGTCCAGGTCGGCGTGCCGCTCTACGGCTGCGACTGGGGCCTGATCAAGTGCCACAAGGTCGGCCAGGTGATGTCGATCCTCGATGGCGAGGTCCAGGACGTCCACCCGCACGACGACAGCGTGCAGCGCGGCGTGATGGTCGAGATCAACCTGACCGACACGGACGCCGCCGAGCAGAACGTGCTCTTCGCGGGCTCGAAGCCGTTCTGGTGGCTGTGATCCTCGCGACCTGCGCGCGATGAGCGCGGACCGCCGGATCCCGTCGCTCGACGGGCTGCGCGCGATCTCGATCGCGCTGGTCCTGGTGTCGCACGTGAGCGGCACCGCGGGGTTTCCGATCGCCGTGCTGAAGACCGGCGAGCTGGGCGTGCGCGTGTTCTTCGTGATCTCGGGCTACCTGATCACGACGCTCTTGCTCGCCGAGGACAAGCGCTACGGCGACGTCTCGCTCGCGCGCTTCTACCTGCGCCGCACGTTCCGGATCTTCCCGACCTACTACGCGTACCTGCTCCTGATCCTGGGGCTGTCGCTGGGCGGCGTGATCGCGCTCAACGACCACGACGCGGTCCACGCCTTCACGTACACGACCAACTACCACCTGGATCGCTCGTGGTGGATGGGCCACACGTGGTCGCTTGCGGTCGAAGAGCAGTTCTACTTGCTGTGGCCGTTCCTGGTCGTCATGCTCGGACCGCGCCGCGCGATCTGGGGTGCCGCTGCGTTCGTCGTGCTGTCGCCGGCGATCCGCCTCGCCGACTGGTACGGGTTGCCGTCCTTGCGCGAGCTGTCGGGCGAGTCGTTCTGGACCGTCGGTGACTCGATCGCGATCGGGTGTGTGCTCGCCGGCGTGCGGCCGAAGCTCGAGGCCAGCACCCGCTGGCACGCGATCCAGCAATCGCCGCTGTTCGCGATCGTGCCGGTGATCGTGGCGGTGTCGTTCTACATCGGCATCGAGAAGGTGCTGCCGTCGCTCGCGGTGCTGCAGTCGATCGAGATCCTGGGCATCGCGATGTGCATCGACTGGTCGATCCGCTGGCACCAGGGTGCGGTCGGCAAGGTCCTCAACTGGCGGCCGCTGGTCTGGGTCGGCACGCTGTCGTACTCGCTGTATCTGTGGCAGCAGCCGTTCCTCAACCGCCACTCGACCGCGTGGTTCTCGGCGTTCCCGGTGAACCTCGGGCTCGCGCTCGCGGTCGCGCTCGCGTCGTTCTACCTGATCGAGCAGCCGATGCTGCGCGTGCGCGAGAAGCTCGAGGCCCGCTGGCTCGGCAAGCGCACTCCGGTTGCGCCGCCGGCCGCGTGAGGAACTGGCCCCCGCGGCCCCGGCTCGCTACCCTGGAGATCCGAATGCGCGTCGCGGTGCTCCTGACCCTCTCGCTCTGTGCGGCCTGTCCCGGCGGCGAGTACGCGCGCGGCGGCGGCATGGCCGACTTCGCCAGCGCGCGCGGCGAGACCAACGGCCGCTCGTTCGACTTCGTCAGCACCAAGCCGAGCGGCGCCGAGTGGACGATCCGCATCCGCGGCCGCGCGATGTGGGTCGCCTACGCGAAGGGCGAGAAGGCCGACGAGCTGGGCTCGTTCAACCTGAGCGACGCCGAGGTCGAGGAGCTGTGGCAGCGCGTCGACAACGCTGACATCCCCAACCGCCGGCGCGGCAAGCCCGACGACAAGCACGGCACGGTCTCGCTGCACCTGCGCGAGGTCACCGACGACGGCGAGCACGACCTCGAGACCGTCTTCGTCTCGCGCGAGACCACCGACGACGACATCATCGATCTCGCCGACTACATCGCCGACGTGGTCGAGAAGCACCGCAAGGAACGCCCGGCGTTCTGAGGCTGCTCAGTCCGGCGCGCCGGTCAGCTTCCACGCGGCCGCGGCCGGCAGGCCCGGGTAGCCCGACCAGATCTGCACCGCCTCGATCCCGGTCGGCGTGGTGCAGAGCGCGTAGGCGTCGAGCATCTTGGTCGCGCCCGCGGTGGTCGCGGCGACGTGCAGGCACGAGCCCGCGACGGTGCCGTGATGGACCGCCGCGCACTCGACGCAGCCACCATCCCGATCGGTGAAGGTCGCGGTGCCAGCCGCGACGTCGAGGTCGAGGAGCTCGTCGCTGGCCAGCGGGTTGATCGCGCCGAGCGCGCACGGCGGGGTCCAGGAAAGCCGGTAGCGCCCAGAGACCAGCGCCCCGCCGGCGGGCGCGTCGCCCTCGCCCGACGCCTGGCACGGCCCGAAGGCGTCGCGCGACGGTGGCCCGGCATCCGGCGCGGACGGCGGCGAGCCGCCGCAGCCGAGGGCGAACACGATCAGCAGGGGGCCGATCGAGGCGTGACGGAGACAGCTGGGCTTCATGGGTTCACGGGAGAGCTCGCGACGGCACGCCCACCGTAGGCCGTCGCGTCGCGCACGCGCGCGGCACAGGCAGGCATTGCGCGCGCATGCCTGCGGCCGCGCGCGAAGGCGTGTACGCTGCGGTCATGCAGCTCCGATCGGTGCTCCTCGCCGCGTCGCTCGCGATCGCCGCGTGCAGCGGCGCGAAGGACGATGGCGCCAGGCCGGCCGCCAGCTCGACCGGGGACCGCGTCATCGCGGTCGGCGCCACCGCACCGGCGAGCGCGCTGACCGCGCCGACCGGCGAGAGCGTCGCGCTCTCCGATCGCCTGGCGAAGCGCGACCAGACGATCGTCGTGTTCTACCGCGGCTTCTTTTGAGGTAGCTGCGTTCGCTGGCTCGGTGAGCTGGCTCGACATGCTGACGAACTCGCCGCCCGCAACATCGGGGTGATCGCGATCGCCGCCGATGCGGTCGCGGACACCGCGAAGCTGCAGGCCAAGCTCCCGGCGCTGACCCTGTTGACCGATCCGACGCTGGCCGCGGTCGCCGCCTGGGGCCTGCGGTTCGGCGACGCCGACGAGCCCTGGCCCGCGACCTTCATCGTCGACCGCACCGGCGCGATCACGTGGCGCTACGTCGGGGCCAAGGGCAAGGACTGGCCGGCGTACGACGATCTCGCCGCCGCGCTCGCGAAGTAGCGCCAGCGCGCTGCGGCATCGCGCGCCCTACAGCGCCCGGGCGGGCGGACGATTCGCCTGGTGATGTCCGCCCAGGCCGCCCGCGCGCTCGTGTTCGCCTGGCTCGTGGCTGCGTGTGCGCCCGGCGCCGATATGGCCTCGCCGCATCGCGCCGTCGACGGCGTCGAGGAGTACGACGAGGCGCTGACCGATCTCACCGCGCAATGCGGGTTCACCGCCGGCAGCGGCGTCCTGACGCTCACGGTCAACAGCGGTGACACCGCGCTGTTCGCTCGCACCGCCGATGGCGGCCTCACGATCAACGGCTTCGCGTGCGGCGCGGCGACCGCGACCAGCGTCAAGCACATCGACGTCACCGAGGGCACCAGCGGCGACCAGACCGTGATCCTCGACTACACGAACGGGCCGTTCGCGGTCGGCACCGCGTCCGGCGGCGGCATCGCGATCGCGCTCGGCGGCCAGACCGCGACCGACGCGCTGAAGATCGTCGGCTCGGCCGGCGCCGACAGCTACGTCTTCGGCGCGAACGGCATCGCGATCAACACCGACGCGTTCCTCGACATCACCGCGACCGGCGTCGAGACCACCCTCGCGAGCATGACCGGCGGCAACGACACCGTCTCGGGCGGGGGCAACGCCGCGACCGGCGCCGCGTTCCCGACCGCGCTCACGATCTACGGCGGCGATGGCGACGACACGCTGCGCGGCGGCGCCGGCGACGACACCTACGTCGGCGGCAACGGCAACGACACGTTCGCGGCCGGCGCCAGCGCCGATGGCGCGGACGTCATGAACGGCGGCGCCGGCACCGACACCGCCGACTACGGCCAGCGCCTCGCCGCGGTCACGGTCACGATCGACGGAACCGGCAACGACGGCGCCGCGCTCGAGGCCGACAACGTCATGGGCGACGTCGAGGCGGTGAAGGGCGGCCAGGGCAACGACAGCCTCACCGGCAGCGCGAACGCCGACACGCTCTCGGGCGGCCCTGGCGACGACACGCTGGTCGGCGGCCTCGGCGACGACACCCTCAACGGCGACGCCGGCAACGACACCTTCGGCGAGGGCGCGGCGACCAGCGACGCCGACATCATGAACGGCGGCGCCGGCATCGACACCGCCTCGTACGCGCTGCGCTCGAACGCGGTGAACGTCAGCCTCGACGCCAGCGCCAACGACGGCGAGACCGGTGAGCTCGACAAAGTCATGACCGACGTCGAGAACGTCACCGGCGGCGCCGGCAACGACACGATCGTCGGCTCGGCGGGCGACAACCTGCTGGCGGGCGGCGCAGGCGATGACGCGATCTCCGGTGGCGCCGGCGACGATCGCCTGCGCGGCGACGCCGGCGACGACACGCTGCACGGCGACGCCGGCAACGACCGCTTCGACGAGGGTGCGGCGACGGACGGCGCCGACACGATGGTCGGCGGCGCGGGCATCGACACCGTCGACTACGCGGCGCGCATCCTGCCGCTGACCGTGTTCATGGACGGCGTGACCGCAGGCGGCGAGGCGATGAGCGCGCTGTCGCGTCAGACCGCACCGATGACGATCGCGCCGCCCGAGGTGACCTTCACCGACCGCGTCGGCATCATGCCGATGCAGCGCGGTAGCGCGATCGCGACGCCTTCGCCCGCGTTGCCGCTCACCGCGCACTTCACGTACTACGGCGGCAAGGTCATCCAGCACCCGAGCGTGGTGCTCGTGCGCTACGGCGCGGGCTCGTACATCTCGCAGCTCACCGCCGCCAGCGGCGCCACGATGGCGAGCTTCTACACCGAGGCCATCACCTCCGGCGTCTACGACTGGCTGAACGAGTACGACACCGTGTCGCCGGCGCAGTCGTTCGGCCGGGGCGCGTTCGCCGGCACGGTGCAGATCACGCCCGCGGTCGGCAACAACGGCGCGACCATCACCGACGCCAGCATCCAGGCCGAGCTCGCGGCGCAGATCACCGCCGGCACCCTGCCGGCCGCCTCGGACGATCGGCTCTACATGGTGCACTTCCCCGCCGGCAAGACGATCACCCAGGGCGGCGCGACCTCGTGCGTGCAGTTCTGCGCCTACCACGGGGCGTTCAAGATGGGCGGGCAGAACGTCTACTACGGCGTGATGCCCGATCTCACCGGCAGCTGCGCCGGCGGCTGCGGCGCGGCGCCGACGACATTCCAGAACCAGACCTCGGTCGCGTCGCACGAGCTCATCGAGGCGATGACCGACGCCGAGGTCAGCTTCGCGACGATGCTCGGCGCACCGCTGGCCTGGTACCACGTGACCGACGGCGAGATCGGCGACGTCTGCAACGCCCAGCAGGGCACGTTCGTCGGCAACGACGGCGTCACGTACACGACCCAGAAGGAGTTCTCGAACCAGCAGAACGCCTGCATCGTGACCCGCGCGGTCAGCGTGCCGGTCGCCGACTACACCGTCGCGGTGACGCCCGGCAGCGTGGCGCTCGCCGCGGGCGCATCGACCACGCTCACCGTCGCGACCACCGCGCTCGGCGGCAGCTCGCAGACCATCGCGCTCGCGGTGACCGGCGTGCCGACCGGCGTGACCGCGACCCTGACCGCGAGCTCGGTGACCGCGGGCGGCTCGACCACCCTCACGCTCGATGCGGCCGCGGGCAGCGCGTGGCCGAGCAGCACGATCACGATCACCGGCACCTCCGGCAGCACCACGCACACCGCCACCGCGACGGTGGTCTTCAACCCCGGCGCCGGCACCGGCGAGGGCGATCGCATCGCGACCGACGTCGAGGACCTGATCGGCGGCAGCGGTGACGACACGATCGTCGGCAACGCCGCCGACAACCAGCTCGAGGGCGGCGCCGGCGCGGACACGTTGTTCGGCGCAGGCGGCGACGATCTGCTCGACGGCAACGCCGGCGCCGACATCCTCGAGTGCGGCGCCGGCGATGGCGACATCGATCTCGACGCGACCGCGACCGCGATCGGCTGCGAGCTGTAACCCGCCTGTTCGGGGATCAGTTGACACCCGGACGCGCCCCGGTCAGGTTGGATAGGGGAATGTCGCAGGTGAAGATGACCGTGGCCGCGCGGACCGACGTCGGGCGTGTGCGCACCGTCAACGAGGACGCGTACGTCGTCGTCGATCTCGGGCGCCCCGGCGAGCTGGCCCGCGACCAGCGCGCGACCACCACGCAGATCGGCGACGGGCGCATCCTGCTCGCGCTGTCCGACGGCATGGGCGGCCACGAGGCCGGCGAGGTCGCGAGCGCGATCGTGCTGGCCGCGCTGGTCGCCTCGCTGCGCCAGCACCCGGAGGCGCCGCCCGACCGCGCGCTCTAGGAGGCGGTCCACACCGCCAACACCGCGGTGCTGCACGCCGCGAAGGAGCGCAACAACAACGGTATGGGCGCCACGCTGACCGCCGTGCTGGTCCAGGACGGCGACGCGTGGATCGCCGAGGTCGGCGATTCGCGCGCGTACCTGCTGCGCGGTGGGTTGCTCCGGCAGGTCACGCGCGATCAGAGCCTGGTGCAGATGCTCGTCGACGGCGGCGCGATGACGCCCGCCGAGGCCAAGATCTCGACCCGCAAGAACATCATCCTGCAGGCGATGGGCAAGGCCGATCCGGTGAAGGTCGCGATCGGCCGGCTGGCGCTGCGCCGCGGCGATCGGTTGCTGCTGTGCTCCGATGGCGTGTCGAACGCGATCCCGGACGGCGAGATGGCGGTGATCGTGCGCGACGGTGGGGCGCAGCCGGCGTGCGCGCGCCTGATCTCGCTCGCGAACGAGCGCGGCGGCGAGGACAACAGCACCGCGGTCATCGCGCACTTCGACGGCAAGGGCCTGACCGGCGCGCCGCGCGGCGAGTCCGTGACCTCGACCTTCGCGGTGCTCCAGGCCTTCGACGAGCGCTCGCCCCGCCGGCCCGCGACCGGCCAGGTGCCGACCGTGCCGGCCCCGGCGCCGCCGCCGCGCGCGCGGGGCCGCGGCCGAACCCTCGCGATCCTCGTCGCCCTCGCGCTGGTGGCGATCGCGGTCGGCCTGATCGCCGGGCTGCGCTGACGGTGGCGTCGAGGAGCCCGCGTGACCACGTCGCCTGAAGCCATCGCGCTGAAAGCCGTCGACCTCATCTCGGGGATGCTGGCGTACTGGGATCGCGCAGAGCGGTGCGTCTTCGCGAACGCCGCCTACGCGGTCTGGTTCGGGCGCGACCCGGCGGCGATGCGGGGCATCACGATGGCAGAGTTTCTCGGCCCGCTCTATGCCGTGACCCTGCCGTTCATCGAGCGCGCCTTCGCGGGCGAGCCCCAGCAGTTCGAGCGGATCCTCACGATCCCCGACGGCCGCGTGCGCCACGTGCTCGCCGAGTACACGCCCGACATCGTCGAGGGCACCGTCGTCGGCATCATCGCCCACGTGACCGACGTGACGACCCTGCGCGAGCGCGAGGCCGTGCTCCACCGCACCACCACGCTCCTCGATCGCGTCGGCGCGATGGCGCACGTCGGCGGCGCCGAGATCGACCTGCGCACCGGCGAGGTGTTCTGGACCGCCGAGATGTGCCGGATCCTCGATGTGGATCCGGCGCACGTCCCACCGCCCGCGCGGTGGGACGAGTTCTTCGAGGGCGACGCGCTCACCCGCTACCGCGCCGCCGTCGACGAGATGCGGACGCGCGGTGTGCCGCTCGATCTCGAGACGCCGATGATCACGGCCACCGGTCGCCGCATCTGGGTGCGCATCGTCAGCACGGCGGTGAAGGACGGCGACACCGTCGTCAAGCTGATCAGCGCGCACCAGGACGTCACGGCGCGCAAGGCCGCCGATGCCGCGCTCCACGCGAGCGAGGCCTTCGCCGTCGACGTCCTCGACTCGATGGACGACTACCTCGCCGTGATCGACGAACGCGGCGCGATCCTCTCGGTCAACGCGGCGTGGCGGCGGTTTGCGCCGACCTGCGCGTGGTCGCCGATCGAC
>JAIOQA010000432.1 GCA_021413675.1 Deltaproteobacteria bacterium
CGCTTCCACGAGCAGCGCCTCGACCGTGGCCTCGTCGTCGCGCGGCGACCACGCGGCGCACAGAAGGTGTCAGGGATGTCCCTGGTCTGAGTGTCACGGATGTCCGTGGGCAGAAGTGTCAGGGATGTCCGTGGTTGCACAGGGGGCAAAGATTGGATTGATGGGTCTGGAACGCGCGCGGATCCCTACGCGGCGCAAATCTCGCGCATGCGTGTGCCCTCCATGGCTTCGGTGGCTCCCGTGCCCGTGCCCGATTCCGTGCCCGTGCCCGTGCCCGTGCCCGTGCCCGTGCCCGTGCCCGTGCCCATCGGTGTCGAGACTCGATCGAGGCCGACAGAGATCGCGACGGCGGCGTCGGTGTCACGCCCTGCGCCGGCCCTCGCCTCCTGTCGCGCGCCGCATCACGCGCTACCTTGCGACCATGAATCGCTACGCGCTGCTCGCGCTCCTGATCGCGTGCCACCAGCCCACCGCCGCGATCGTCACCGCACCACCACCGGCACCGCCCCCCGCCCGGCTGGTCGCGGTCGGCGACTGGCAGCGCTCCGCCGCCGAGCCGTACCGCGGCAAGCAGGACGACATCTTCTTCGTGTCGCCGACCCGCGGCTTCTACGGCAACGGCGACGGCTCGATCTTCCGCACCGACGACGCGGGCGCGTCGTGGCAGAAGGTGCTCGCGAAGCCGGGAACGTTCGTCCGCGCGCTGGGCTTCCTCGACGCGCAGCGCGGTTTCGCCGGCAACCTCGGTCCCGATGCATTCCCGGGCGTGACCGACACGCAGCTGCTCTATCGCACCGACGACGGCGGCGCGACGTGGACGCCGGTCGCGCTGCCCGACGCCGACGGCGCGCGCGGCGTGTGCGCGATCGACATCCTCGCGCTCGACGCGGTCAACGCCGGCCACCGCCTGCACAAGGAGATCGTCCACGTCGGCGGCCGCGTCGGCGGGCCCGCGGCGCTGTTCCGCTCCGACGACGGCGGCGGCACCTGGGCGCGCCTGGCGCTACCGCCCGAGGTCGCGATGATCCTCGACGTCCACTTCCTCGACCCATCGATCGGCTTCGTGTTCGCGGGCAGCGATCCGGACGTCACGAAGTCGCACGGCCTCATCGCGCGCACGACCGACGCCGGCCGCACCTGGAAGGTGGTCTACCAGTCGACGCGCCCGTTCGAGCTGATGTGGAAGGGCTCGTTCCCGTCGCGCCTGGTCGGCTACGCGTCGCTGCAGAACTACTCGGCCGAGGCCGCCAAGGATCCGGCGGCCGGCGTCGCGGCCGATGCGCACCGCTACGTCGTCAAGACCATCGACGGCGGCGCGACCTGGACCGAGCTGCCCGTGGTCGAGGACGGCGCGGTCCAGGAGCTCGGCATCGGCTTCGTCGACGAGCGCCACGGCTGGATCGGCGCGATGCCGCACGGGTTCGAGACCACCGACGGCGGCGCGACCTGGCAGCCGGTCGCGTCGATGCCGGTCGCGACCAACAAGCTCCGCGTGATCCGCGATGGCGACAAGGTCGACGTCTGGGCGATCGGCGTCGACGTGCGCCACCTGACGCTCGCGCCCGCGAAGTGATCGCCGACTACTTCAGCTTGACGCCGAAGATGTGGGTCGCCGGCGCGTTCGGCTTGGGGCTGGCGTACAGGAGCGTGTCCGAGGTGATCGCCACGTACATGCCCTTGGTGATGCCGGCCATCTGATCGGCGGCCACGGTCGTCGGCTTCGACGACTTGTCGAGGGTCACGGTGATCATCTTCTGGCAGGTCGCGTCGTAGACCAGCGAGCCATCCGACGAGATCTGCACGACGCGGTTCGAGTACTTCCACGCGTCGCAGCGCTGCTCCTTGAAGAGGTCGGGCTTGAAGGTCACCAGCACCTTGTCGCCCTGCGGCGTGAGCTTGGCGATGATGCCGCGCCCGCCACCGCCAGCCGGGCTCTTGCCGTTGGTGCCAAACGAGCGATCGACCGACGGCTGGCGGACCTGGAGCGCGCGATCATCGAACTCGACGCCGCCGGTCAGGATCGCCGACATCGCCTGGGTGCGCGGACCACGGGCGCCGGGCCAGAAATGCAGCTGCCGCTCGACCTTCTCCTCGATGTAGCTATCGAGCTCCTCGCGATCGCGATCGTGCGCGCAGTTGGCCATCGCCACGGTCGCCAGATACACCTCGGGGTCGTTGAGCATGATGCCGACGACGCGGTCCTCGAAGCTGCTATCGGCGATCGACAGGTTCGCGAACGCCGAGGCGGGCATGTTGCTCGCCGCGGCCTTCCACGCCGCGCGGGTCTCCTCGGCGCATCCCGCCGAGGCTTGCCGCGACCGCGAGCGCCGCGCGTCCTCGGTCTTGCTGACCAGGGCGAGGAGCGCGGCGTCCTTCTGATAGCGCCCCGCCCACTCCTCCCGCGTCGTCTTCGCGATCTCGAACATCCGCGCGTAGCCCGGATCCGACGCGATGAGCTTCTTCACCTGCGCCGCGTGCGCGGCGAGCGGCTCGGCCGCCTCCATCACCGCGATCCGGATCCGGATCTTGTCGCCGCCCGGATGCGTCGACCCGCGCAGCTCGCCCGGGATCTTCGACAGGTCCAGGCGCTCGACGTCGCCCTGGCACATCGCCCAGCGCTCGGGCTCGACCGTGGTCCCGCGACCGATGCAGTCGAGGACGTAGCCCAGCCGGCCGGTCTCGGTCAGGCGAGTCCCGAGCGCGTCCGCGAAGAAGTTGTGGTCGAGCTCGAGCGAGCCCGAGATCCCCGCGCCTTCGCGCAGCGTGGCGTACTGATCGATCGGGTCGAACTTCGACCACGGACGCTTCGCCGCGTCGTCGCCCAGGAGGCGCAGCTCCCCGTTGTTGCGCGTGGTCTGGTCGAGCAGCGCGTAGTCGGCGACGTCGCGCCAGTCGGCTTCGGTCAGGCCGAGCTTCTTGGACCACTCCGCGCGCAGCTCGCCGACTTCCTCCTGGCGCTGCGCCGCGTCGGCGCGGGGCGTGCAGCTGGCGGCGACCAGATCGGGGAGGACCCAGCGCGGCTCCTTCTCGTCGAGCATCGAGTCGACGCCGTGCTCCTGCGTGACCTTGTGCCCCTCGAGCGCCTCGCACCACGCCGGCGCCGCCTCCGCCGCATGCGCCAACCCGATCACGCCGAGGACCGAAACACCGCACATCCCGATTCGCTTCATCGCAGCTCCTTCGCCTGGCGCTCGTGGCCGGGCACGTGCCTCCCCTCTCGACCAGCGCGCCCCCCGGTTGCGGCCCATTCGCCGTTCCCCGCCGAAAACGACAACGGCCGGCGACACGCGAGTGCCGCCGGCCAGCGTCTCAGCCCCGCGCGCGGGGCCGTCTCAGATCTTGGTTACCGGAAGTTCGAGCAGGTGACGCCGCACGTGGTCTGCGCCTGATCGATGCAGCGCTGGTCCCACGTGTTGTTGCAGCAGTACGGATCCGCCGCGCACACCGCGCTGACGCACGGGTCGCACGACTGCTCGAGCGGGTTGCCCTGGCTGCACAGGCTGTGCGAGCACACCGTGCAGCTCAGGCCGCAGGTGTTGGCCGCCTCGTCGACGCAGCGGCTGTCCCACGCGGTCGTGCAGCAGTAGCTGTCGAACGCGCAGACGTTGGTCGCGCACGGATCGCAGTCCTGCGCCACCGGATCGCCGACGTTGCAGAGGTCGTGCGAGCAGCCCTCGCACTGCTTGCCGCACAGGCTCTCGGACTCCTGGACGCAGATGCGATCCCAGAAGGTCGTGCAGCAGAAGCTGTCGGCGGCGCACACCGTGCCGGCGCACGAGTCGCAGGCCGGCTCGAGCGGCACGCCCGGATCGCACACGTCGTGGGCGCACGCCGGCTGGCAGTCCTGCGGGCAGGTGGTCGGGGTCTCGCCGGCCTCGCAGGCGCCGTTGCCGCAGACCGCGCAGGTCGTGCCGCAGATGTTCTGCGACTCCTGCACGCACAGCTGGTCCCACGCGACGCTGCAGCAGAAGCTGTCCGCGGCGCAGACGTTCGCGACGCAGCTCGAGCAGGTCGGATCGAGCGGGCCGCCCGGGAAGCACAGGCCGTGCGCGCACGAGTCCGAGCCCAGCACGCGGAAGTGATCGAGGAACCAGCCCTCGGTCGAGTTCGCGATCGCGTCGAACGTGTCGAAGTGGAAGGTCAGGCGCACGCGCTTGCCATCGAAGCCGGCGAGCGGCACGACGCGGCCGACGAACGCGCTGTTCGTGAACGCGGTGTCCTTGGGGTACGCGGCCTGGTGGGTCGGATCATCGACGTCGGTGATGGTCACCTGCGCGACGTCGTACGGATCGGCCTCGACGCTGATGCGCTGGTCGACGACCAGCACCGGGCCCGAGGCGCCCGAGAGGTCGATGACCGGCGAGATCAGATCGCCGCTGTTGGCCAAGCCGGTGTCGTAGTTGCCGGTGGCCTCCTGGCCGTACCAGAACGAGTGCGTGCCGTCGGAGGCGTGGAGCTCGGTGACGTGCCACAGGCCCGACGCCGTCCAGCCGCTGGTGTCGCCCTCGAGGCCGTCCTGCCAGACGATCGTACCGGCCGGCGTGGTCGCGGAGACCACGTTCGACAGGGTCGAGGTGTTGAACTGCTCGTCGCGCACGATCAGCGCGACGTAGATCGTCGTCTCCGGCGGGACCGTGATCGTCACGGCCTCGGTCGCGCCCGCGGGCTGCGGCGCCGAGGTCGCGGCCAACGTCGCGGCCGAGAAGTTGCCCGCGTCGATCGGCGAGGTCGACCAGCGCAGCTCGTACGAGGCCGCGGTGCCGGTCGTGCCGTCATCGCCCGACGCGGTCCAGGTCAGCCCGAGCTGGGTGGCCTGGGCGTTGGCGATCGCGAGGTTGGTCACCGGCGCGGGCGCCGTGGTGTCGGGATCGATCGCGAACACCAGGCCGTGGTGCAGGGCCGCCGCGTAGAGCGCGTCCCAGTGCGGCGTGTGGTTGGTCAGATCGCCGTCGTCGTCGTCGCGCAGGAACGCCTCGCGCACCGAGTTCGGGATGTCCGGCGAGTTCGACTGGAACGACGGCAGGATGAGCGCGCGCGCCAGCGCGTCGCCGTCGGTCGGGCCGAGCTGCGCGATCAGGTTGGTGCGCACGTCCCAGCCGAAGCCGGCCCATGCCTGACCGAGGTTGTGGACCTCGTCGAAGCCGCCGGGCGGGTAGACGTAGTCGTTCTGGCACGAGCGGATCTCGCCGCCCGGGAACAGATCGAAGCCGACCACCGCCTGCTTCGACCACAGGCACGCGAGCAGATCGCCCCAGCCCTCGCTGAGGCCGCCGTCGATGATGCCGCCGTTGAAGTCGTCGACGAAGTGGCCGTACTCGTGCGCGATGACGGTGTCGATCGCGCTGTTGTTGCAGCCGCCGCCCGACTTGAAGAAGTTGATGTTGCGCGCGCCGGGATCGAAGTACGCGTTGCAGGTGTCGTTGAGGTTGGTGTTGGTCTGGAGCGGCGCGCCGAAGAGCGTCGGGTCCATGCCGTTCTGCTCGAGGAAGGTCCGGACCTGATCGACGAAGTAGTAGGCCGTGGTCTGGGCCAGGCCGCCCTCGGTCGTGGTCGCCAGCGACAGGTCGGTGACGCCGTTGTCGACGGCAGCGCCGCTGCCGGTGACCGGGGCGCCGCCCTGATCGACGACGACCGCCGCGCGGCCCGCGAGGCTCGCGGTGAGCGTCGTGCCAGGCGCCACCGTGACCGCGTACGCGCCGCTGCCATCGGCGTTGACCGAGGCGCCGCCGCCGGCGACCGAGGTGTTGGGGAGCGGATCGGTCTCGACGACGCCGAGCGCGCCGGGCGCGCCGCCGCGCACCACCGTGCCGCTGACGGTGCCGGTGGTCTCGAACACGCGCTGATCGATCTGGTAGACGCGGCCGGCCTCGGGGCCGCCGGCGATCACGAACGCGCGCTTGTAGGCGCCGGGGAAGGTGAGCTTCCACGCGAGCTGCAGCCGCCCGCCGAGGTTGTGCATGACCAGCTCGCTGGCCGACGGCGCGATCGGCGCGCGCTGGCGCATCGCCTGCTGGCCGATCACGACCGCGCGATCCTTCGGGATCGTCGGGCGGCTGTCGACCTGCACGTTCTCGTACAGGCGATAGCTCGAGCTGACCAGGCGGGCGCCCGAGGCGTCGTAGCGCACGCCGACGTGGAGGTAGGTGTCGTCGACGGGCACGCCGCCGACGGTCTGGCGCAGCGTCACCGTGGACAGCCGCGCGCCGCGCCCGGCGGCGGCGACGTTGTGGTGCGTCTCGACGAAGTCGGTCGCCTTGAGCGCGCCCATGCGGCCGCGCAGGTCGGCCTGGACCGCGGCGACCAGCGCCGCCGGATCCGCGGCCGCGTCGGTGATGCCCGCGAGCGTGGTGTCGTGCATGCGACCGCCGCGGATCTCGTGCTCGCGCGGCGCCGCGGCCTGCGGCGTCACCGGCACGAGCGGCGGACTGACGGGATCGGGGTTCGGATCCGAACACGCGGAGACCAGCAACACATTGGCCGCGAACGCGGCCCACAGTGCCCTCTTGTTCATCTTGCTCTCGCTCTCCTCACGCCATGGGGACGGACTCGACGCGTGCGGCGCACCTCCCGCGTCGCGGTCGCGCTGTGCAGGGAATAGTCCACATGCGAACCATGGTTGGAGCTGGCAGAACCGGAGATCGCGCGCGTGCGCGAGTGAGCAGGCCGCGGCAGCGCGTGGCTGGAGCTGGCAAGGCATGGGCGTGCCGCGTGCGAAGCGAACGCCGCACCTGCGAAGCGCGCGACGCGAGGCTGCGTAGCGCGCCACGCTCGATGCGCGCTCGCGCACGCGAAGTGGTCGCCGGAGAGCTGACAGCGACGCGACGATGCGTGAGCGCGCCGACAGCCGCGTGCGCGCGAGATCGTCGACGAGAAATCGCGGTCGATCGGGTTCGCACCTTGCCACGATCCGCGCCCTCGCCGCCCATGAGCCGGCATACACGTCGCGGATCGCGCGTGGTCGCCACGCCATGCCGCCCGCGATCACGCGCGTGATCCGCGTCCAGGATTTGCCACGTGCGGTCGCGGCGCGCGGTTGCGCGACCACGCCCCGGCGCGCTACACCTCTCGAGAGACGCCAGCAGCCGCTGGCGTTTTTTTCGTTGGGGCGATCGCTCAGGGGCCGTTCGGGTTCCGACGAGCGCCGCGACCACGTCCGGCGGGGCGGCTGGCACTGCCGCGCCCGCATCTCGAGGAGGCATCGATGCGCGCACCTGGATGGATCGAGCTGGCAGATGGATCGCGGGCCTACCAGGCCTGGCCCGACGAGGCGGGGCCCGTGCCCGCGATCGTCGTCATCGGCGAGGCCTACGGCCTCAACCCGCACATCCAGCGGGTGGTCAGCCGGTTCGCCGCGGCCGGCTTCGCCGCGCTCGCCCCGGACCTGTTCGATCAGGCGATCTACGACTACGCCGACCTGCGCGGCGCGATCGGCCACCTGCAGCGGCTCGACGACGCGACCGCGATCGCGCGCACGTCACGTGCGGTCGATCAGCTCGCGCAGGATCCGGCCGTCACCGCGATCGGCGCGGTCGGCTTCTGCATGGGCGGTCGCCTGGCCGTGCTCGCGGGGCTCGAGGACCCGCGCCTGGCCGCGATCACCGCGTTCTACGGCGGCGGCATCGCTCCGGCGGAGCGGTTCTTCGGCAAGGCGCCGCTCGTCGATCGCCTGGGCGAGCTGCGCGCGCCGCTCCAGCTCTGGTACGGCGCCGACGACGCGTTCATCCGGCCCGACGAGCACGGCCGGATCGCGGTCGCGCTCGGCAGCGCCGGCAAGCGCTACAGCCTCGGCGTATTCCCCGGCGCGACCCACGGGTTCTTCGGCGAGGATCGCCCGAGCTACGCGGCCGAGCCGGCGCGGATCGCCTGGCGCGACACGCTCGCGTTCCAGCGCGACTACCTCGCCGCGTCCCGAGCTACGGCTTGGTCTCGCTGAACGTGTCGAGCGTCGAGCCGTCGGGGTGGAAGACCTCGGCCGACAGCTGATCCTTGCGGATGCGCAGGATCGCCGCACCGTGGGTCTTCTCGGAGTACTGGGTCCAGAAGTCGGTGCCGTTGTCGTAGAGCTCGGCGCCAGCGCCGCCCGAGACCATGTAGACGGTGCCGTCGGCGGGCGTGGCCTGCGGGGTCATGCCCTTCATCGGCTTCGACCGCTCGTAGTCGTGGTCGTGGCCGCTCAGCACGAGGTCGACGTTGTGCGTGTCGAACAGCGGCTGCCAGGCGTCGCGCAGCGTGGTGCTCGAGCCGTGGCGGGTCGACGCCGACCACATCGGCTGGTGGTGCATGACCAGCTTCCAGCGCGCGCCGTCGCTCGC
Source organism: Deltaproteobacteria bacterium (assembly GCA_021413675.1). Taxonomy (GTDB): domain Bacteria; phylum Myxococcota_A; class Polyangia; order Haliangiales; family Haliangiaceae; genus JAIOQA01. The sequence continues at coordinate 8,313 of JAIOQA010000432.1, forward strand.
GGTGAGATCCGCGTCGAGGAACGTCTTGGTCGAGCCGACGATCGCGCCGTCGTCGGCGGGCGTGTCGTTGAGCACGGTGAGGTGCGCGAAGCCGTAGTCGAGCGAGTAGTTCTCCTCGTCGCCCGGCATCGCGAACTGCGCGTAGTAGTTGATCGCGTTGGCCTCGTGGTTGCCGTGGGCCGAGATCACCGGCGCGGTGCGGAACAGCGGCTCGGCGGCGTCGAAGAACTCCTCCCACTCGCTCTGGATCTGGCCGAGGGTGACGGCGTCGCCCGAGAACAGGATCAGGTCGGGCGCCTTCGACGCGAGCAAGGTCGACACCTGGGCCAGCACCGAGGCGCCGTCGCGGCTGTCACCGACGACCGCGATCACCACCTCGGCGTCGGGGTGCGCGACGATGTCCGGCGCGGTGCGGAACGTCCCGACCGTCGAGAAGTGCTCGCCGCCGGCCGCGTCGACCGAGCCGACCTGGTAGCTGTACTGGGTGTCGGGCTGGAGGCCGCAGAGGTGGCCCTCGTGCATGCGGATCGGCACCGCGTCGCCGAAGCCGGCCTCGAACGCGTAGGTCAGGCCGGTCGCGGTCTGATCGAGCGCCGTGCCCACGCCGTAGCGGACCGTCGTCGCCTTGGTGGTCTCGTCGGCGGTGCGCCACTGCACGACGATCGAGGTCTTCGGGTCACCGATGAGGCCGAGGCGGATCTGGCGCGGCGTGGGGTCGTCGCCGGTCTCGGCGGTCGCGCGCTCGGGCGCCTGCGCGCCGACGCGATTGACGACGGTGTAGCCGCACTCGGGCAGCGCGAGCGAGCCACCGTCGAAGGTGGCCTCCGGGATGTCGGGCGCGCCCTTGACGCAGGCCGCGAGCGAGAGCGCAACGAGAGCGGTCGAGGCGATGCGGATCATCGGGTCACTCCATGCGGAACGTGGCCTGCAACAGCACCTGATCGTTGTCGTAGCCGGCCGGGTTGCTGTTGCGATCGGTGTCCTCGACCTCGACGATGTGCGAGGCGAGGAGCTGGAGCTTGAGCGCGTGCTGCCAGTGGTAGTAGTTGAGCGCGGCGGTGAAGTAGCGCAGCGACTGGTTCGGATCGCCGGGCTGCACGATGGGCACGGCGTCGTTGCGATCGATCTCCTCGACGCGGCCGCCGAGCTCGAGGCGCCGGGCCCAGCGCCCGGGCAGTGGCAGGAGATAGGCGGCCTGCACCGCGAGGCCGTTGGCGTGGTAGTCGGGCTGCGCCGAGCCGGTCGCGAAGTCGTGGCGGATCCAGAGGTACTCGGCGGCGCCCGAGATCCCGTTCCACGCGCCGGCGATGTCGCCGCCGAGGTAGACGTCGGTCTCGTTGCCGTCGCCGGACTCGACGACGTTGCGCGCGACCGAGGCGCCGATCGCGACGAAGGTCTTGCCGAACGCCGACTCCTCGAGCGGCGCGTCCCAGCCGATCGGCTTGAGCTCGAGGCGCGCGACCGACATCAGGTGCTCGTCGATGTTCTGGGGCTGGTTCTTGCCCTCGCCGTTGAAGACGCCGGCGGCGAGCTGGACCCAGGGCGCGTGGGGCACGCGGAACGTGCCGCGCACGCCGATCTGGCGATCCGGCGCGAGCGACGCGAGCTCGGGCTTGTCGACGAAGCCGAGCTTCGAGTCGGAGAGCAGGGTCTGGCGCGAGAACGGCGCCTTCACCTGCCCGGCGGCCAGGCTCCACTCGCCGTCGGCGCCGACCGCGTCGGTCAGCGAGACGTAGGCGTCGAGCAGCTGGAACGCGGGCGTGAGCTCGGCCTCGACATCGACGCCGACCTTGACGCCGTGGGCGTCGGCGCGGCCCTTGACGAGCAGGCGGGCGCGGCGCAGGCGGAAGCCGTCCTCGTCGAACGGCGCGAGCGCGTTGTTCTGCCGTGTGCGGTACTGCGGCTGGAAGTAGCCGCCGACCGAGACCGCGAACTTGCCGACCGCGAGCACGGGCGCGGCGATCGGGGCTGCCGGTGCAGGCTCGACGGGCGCGGGCGCGGGCGGCGGCGTCACCGGCGTCGGCGGCGCTGGCGGTGCCGGCTCTGTCACCGCGAAGGGTCCGTCGGGCGGGGGCGCGTCCGGTGCGGGCGCGTCGGGCGCGGGCGCCTCCGCGGGCTGCGCGAGCGCGAGCGTCGGCAGGACCGACACGAGGGCGAGGCCGAGGACGACGCGTTTCACGGGGCCAGCATGCGGAGGACGCGGCCGGCGTTCAAGTGCTCTGACCACCGACGCTCCGTCGGTGCGGCTTGTCACGCGACTGCGACAGAACCGTCGCGCAGCGCTCAGATGGCGTACCACTCCTGGAACGCCGCCTGCTCGAGCGCGGCGCGGGTCGGCGGGTCGAGGATCGCCCACGCGTCGGCCGAGCGCGCCGCGCGGTGCAGGAGCTCGAGCAGCGGCAGGTGGCGGCGCAGCGTGCGGCGCAGGCGGTGGGGCTTCGTCGGGTTGAAGCGTCCGAGCCGGGTCAGCGCCTGCGCCGGGTTCTTGCGCACCCAGCTCCACGAGCCCATCTCGAGCGTCAGCGGCAGGAGCGTGTCGCCGCGATCGACCGCGCGATCGTAGAGGTGATCCCAGAGATCGCCGGCGATCGTGTAGGCCTGCGCGGTCGGCTCGATCCGGTACACGTGGTTCGGGAGCGTGTGATCGAGGAGCCGTCGCAGCGCGAGCAGCTCGGCGAGGTGCGGCGCCGGCGTGCGCGTGCGCGCGTACGGGAACCACACCCGATCGACGAGCCCGAAGCCGGAGTGCAGATCGACCGCGATCGCCAGCCGCGATCCGATCGTCGTGGCCTCGACCAGCTCGATCAGCGCGCGGGCCTCGGGCTCGAGGGTTCCTTCGGCACCCATGAACCACGGCAGCCGCGCCGACAGGCGCTGGCCGCCGACCAGCGGCATCGCCGCGGTGTCGGGGTGGACCGGCGCGTTGCGCATCAGGTCCACGCCGCGCGCGGTCGCGCGCCGCCGCGTCGCCATGCCGGTCGGGTTGACCAGCGGTACGACGACGATCCGGCTGTGCGCGAGCGCGTCGTGGAGGGTCGCGTCCCAGGCGAGCTGCGCGAGGAGCGTGTGCAGGTACGCGATCGCGACCGCGGTGCCGACCCGCTCGAGGCCGTGCACACCAGCGATCACCAGGAACGCCGGATCGGTCGCGACCTCGGAGCCGAACGCGAGCGCGTGGATCGGATAGCGCGGCGCGGTGCCGCCGACGGGCAGGCCATCGACGTGCGCGAGGATCGACACGCGGCCGTGGCGCGCCGCGACCTCGGCGAGCCGCTCGATCGCCTCG
>JAIOQA010000433.1 GCA_021413675.1 Deltaproteobacteria bacterium
ATCACGGCCGCGGGCGGCGCGACCGATGGCGCGATCGCCGGCGCGCGCGGCGCCTCGACGGCGGGCGCGATCAGCATCAGGCGCTGCGGTAGCGGCGCGTCGCGCGGGCGCACGACCGCGACCGGCGTGGCGACCTCCGCCGCGGAAACGACGCCCCAGGCGGTGGCCACGCCGAGCAGCGCGACCAGCGCCAGCGCACCGGCACGGCGGGCGCGCTGCGTCAGCGACCGCGCGTCGGGCCCGCGGGCGCTCGTCAGCATCGCGGTCGCCGTGACCACCTGCGCGAGGCGCTCGCGCACCGCGCGCAGCCGCCGGGTCACCTCGTCGATGGTCGGCCGCGCCGCGGCGTCCTTCGCCAGCATCCCGAGCAAGAGCGCCTCGAGGTCGAGCGGGATCCCGGGCCACACGTCGCGCGGCGGCGGCGGCAGATCGCGCAGGTGCATCACCAGCATCTCGGCGGCGTTCTCCGCCGCGAACGGCGGCGCCTCGAGGAACAGCTCGTACGCGATGATGCCCAGCGAGTACACGTCGGAGCACGAGGTGACCGCGCCGCCCCTCGCCTGCTCCGGTGACACGTAGCGCGGCGTGCCGACCAGCTGCTCCGCGAACGTGTTGCGCGGATCGCTCGTGACGATCTTCGCGATGCCCCAGTCGAGGATCTTCACGTCCGGCTGCGCGGTCGTGCCGCCCTCGATCAGGAACACATTGTCGAGCTTGAGGTCGCGGTGGATCACGCCGGCGGTGTGGGCCGCGCGCATCGGCTCGCAGATGCCGAGCAGGATCGCGCAGACCTCGTCGGTGCCGATCCGCCCCTGCGCGACCCGCTGCCCGAGGGTCACGCCGTCGAGCCGCTCCATCACCAGGTACGGTCGCCCGTCGGGGAGCAAGCCGGTCTCGAAGATGTCGACGATGCCGGGATGCGCGACCTGGTTGACGACCCGCGCCTCGACCAGGAAGCGCTCGGCGGTGAACCACGGGGTGAGCGCGTGCGCGTGCGCGACCTTCAGCGCGGCGCGCTTGCCGATGCGCTCGTGCTCGACCGCGTAGACCGTGCCCATGCCGCCGCGGCCGAGCTCGCCCTCGACGCGCCACGGCCCGGCCAGCGCGCCCGCGAGCAGCTGACCGCCGGTCCCGAGCGGATCGCTCGGCCCGGTCTGGCACGTGCCCATGGAGGTCAGGTTCACGCATCAGGACCTCTGCACGGCGTGTGCCGCGATGCCTCAGGGCGCCGCGGCGAGGTTCGCGGTCGGGCCGAGCACGACCAGCGCGGGTCGACCCGCAGGCTGCCACTCGGTGTCGAGGTCGATCCAGCGCCGCACCTGCCAGCCGGCGCCGGTCGCGGCGCCCGGATCGATCGTGACGACCAGCGTGTCGTCGGCGCGCGCCGCGGGGCGGAGCGCGATCACGACCTCGTAGTGGCTGAGCGCCCCGCTCTTGCCGTACGGGCGCAGGAGCCCCACGATCACGGGGCGATCGGCGCGGACCTCGTGCTCGAGGATCGCGAGGTCACCGGCGATCGCGAACGCCGTCAGGCCGTGGGCGCGCGCGACCTTGCGGAGCACATCGAGCCGCACGCCCAGGCGCGACGAGACCGGCGCCTCGACCTTCGCGTGGGCCAGATCGAGCGCGACGTTCCACCGACCCGCGACCATGGCCAGCGCGGCCGGGCCACAGTCGGTTAGCCCGGTCTGGCGGACCGTCGGCGTGCCGTGTACGCGCACCCAGCCGTCGGTGGCCACCACCGTCGCGGGATCGATCGACCGCGCGTGCCCGGTGTAGTGGATGCACGCGGTCGTGCTGACCGCGAGCGCGATCGCGACCAGATGCCTGGCGCCGGTCATCGCACGAGCAGCACGATCAGGAGGATGAGCAAGATCAGCCCTCCGCTCGAGACGATCACGACGGTCTCGCTGCCGCCCTGGAACTTCTGCGCCGCCGGGCTCTGCTGCTCGAGCGCGGCGTAGACGTCGGCGTCCGACGGCGACGGCGCGGCAGCGGGCGCGCTGGCCTGGGGTACCGCGATCGGCGCGCGCGTCACCGTGGGCGCGGCGCTCACCGGGCTCGCGGCGCTGATCAACATGGCCGAGGCGCAGATCCCGACATAGCTTCGAATTCGCATGGGTTCCTCCGGGGACGGTCGCCCGTCCGTACCCATGCCTGGTGCAGCGCCCATGCCACCGCGCGGAGACGCGTTCGCGCGCGCATCCGCGCGAGTTCGAGGCGATGCCCACGCCCGCGCACACCGCCCCATGAGCGATGGCGCACGGCGAGCGCCGGCGCCCGCACGGCCCGGTCAGCTCGCGACCAGGTCGAGCAGATCGTCGAGCTCCTCGGTCTCGCGGACGCCCGGATCGGTGTCGTCCTCGTCGTAGCCGAGCTCGGACAGCCCGGGCGGGATCGCCGCGCCGATGCACTCGATGACCCGCGGCGGCGCGCCCACGCCGTCGCCGTCCTGGTCGGGGTAGAGCACCGCGAAGCGCGTCCGCGCCGGATCGCCATCGTCGCAATCGTTGCCGACCGCGACCGACGTGTACGGCGGCGGCAGGCTGCCAGCGGTGCACAGCAGGCCGCTGACCCGGAAGGTCGCGCCGTCACCGTCGGCGTCGATCCCCGCGTAGGTCAGGAGCTCGCTGCGCGCGGGATCCGTGTCGTCACAGTCGCCGCCGATCAGGGCGAAGCCGTCCGGGGTGCGGCCATCGGTGCACGCGATCGCGGGCGCGTCGGCGCCGATGCCGTCGCCGTCGCCATCGGGGAAGACCGCGAACGAGACGTGGACCGCCGGGTCGGCGTCGTCGCAGTCGCCGGCGTGCGCCGTGGTCGTGGCGTAGCCCGGCGGCAAGGTCGCCCCGGCGCACAGCGCGCCGCTCGTGGCCACCATCCACGTGTCGGCGTCGGCGTCGCGATACACGTAGCTCAGGATCTGCCACACCGCGGGGGCGGTGTCGTCGCAGTCGCCGTTGATGGGCGTGTACCCGGCGGGCAGCGCGCCGGTCGTGCACAGCGGGACCTGCGCGCCAGCACCGTGGCCATCGCCATCGCCGTCGGCGTAGCCGGTCACGCGCGCCCACACCGCCGGATCGGCGTCGTCGCAGTCGTCGCCCTGCGCGGTGGCCGCGAAGCCGGCGGGCAAGGCCGTGCCCGCGCACACCACGCCCGCGCGCGCGACCGTGACGCCGTCGCCGTCGACGTCGCGAAAGCCGTACGGCAGGTCCTGCCAGACGTCGCGATCGCCGTCGTTGCAGTCGTCACCGTGCCCCTCGAAGGAGTACCCAGGCGGCGCCGTGTCGCCCATGCAGACCGGCCGGACGTTGAAGAACGTGACGCCATCGCCATCGCCGTCGCGGTACGGCGGCGCGACCCAGCCCCACACGCTCGGGTCGGCGTCGTCGCAGTCGAGGTCGGCGGCGTGGCCGTCGTGATCCGCGTCGACGCCGATCGACGCGTCGGGCGCGGCGTCGGCCGCGCCCGCGTCCGCGGGCGGTGCGGGCGCGTCGGCGGGGCTCGCCGGCGGTTCGTCGCCACAGGCGGCGACGGTGAGCGCGATCGCGACGAGCGCGGCGCGCGCGGAGATCGGGGTGCGCAGCATGAGCGACTCCTCGGATGCGCGGCGGATCACGGGGTGCGGAGCGCGAGCTTGCAGTTCGTCGGGTAGCCGCTCTGGTACACGCTGGCCGAGAACAGGTACTTCCCGGGCTTGCTCATGGCGAGCAACGCGAAGCGCTCGCACCGACCCGCGACATCGAGCGTCGTGATGGGCGCGAACGCGACCCGGGTGGGCGCGCTGGCGCCCACCAGGATCCCGGTCACCGCGAAGTAGCCGTTGTTGGTCTCCACGGCGTCGACGGTCTCGAACTCGACGAAGGTAGGGCCCGCGGCGTGGGCCGGCGGGTTCGAGGTGAGCGCGAGCGCGGCGACGGTGGCGGCGATGACGAGGCGATGCATGACGGACTCCTTGTGTGCAGGCCGTCATCAGCAACCGCCGCGCCAGCGCGCGCGCCCCGTGCTCCCGCACACTTGCGTCGGTGCGCGCGCCGCGGCGGGGTGTATCAGGCTGTCTCAGCGACGGTGCGGAGACACCCTCGGAGCCGGTGAAGCGTCCGCTTCCCGGCTCTTGTTCGATCGGCCCCGTCGAGGACGACGGTCCCGATCCCCTCCGGATCCGGAACCGCCTCGCTGCGCTCGGGTCAGCGATACGCGCCGAGGTCGATCGCGAAGCGCTTGGCCCAGCGGTGGATCTGCATGCGCGTGGTGTCGAGATCGCGCGCGACCGCGCTGACGTTGCCGCCGTGGCGCGCGAGCGCGGCGACCAGCCGCGCGCGGAGCTCGTCGTCGGTGCCCCGCCCGCCCGCAGCGACCTCGACCGCGGTGACCGGGGGATCGAGCACGACGTGCGCGGCGCGGATCGGCCCGCCCTTGGCGAGCGCCAGCGCCGTGCCGAGGCACTTCTCGAGCTCGCGCACGTTGCGCGGCCAGGGGTGCGCGAACAGCCGCAGGGCCGCCGCCGGATCGATCCGGACCGCCGCCGCCTGCGCGCCAGCGAGCCGCCCGATCAGCGCGCCGATGATCAGGCCGAGGTCCTGGCGGCGCGCGCGCAGCGGCGGCAGGCGCATCGTGAAGCCCGCCAGCCGCGCGTACAGATCCTCGCGGAACTCACCGCGCGCCACCATCGTCGGCAGGTCGCGATGGGTCGCGGCGACCACGCGGAAGTCGACGGCGATCGCCGCGGTCGCGCCGACCGGCACGACCTCGCGCTCCTGGAGCACGCGCAGGAGCGCTGCCTGCGCGGCCAGCGGCAGGTCGCCGATCTCGTCGAGGAACAGCGTGCCGCGGTCGGCGGCGCGGACCAGGCCCTCGCGATCGGCCAGCGCGCCCGAGAACGCGCCCTTGCGATGCCCGAACAGCTCGGCCTCGAGCAGCGCGTCCGGCAACGCGCCGCAGTTGACCGCGACCAGCGCGCCGGTCCGCCCGGATCGCGCGTGGACCGCGCGCGCGATCAGCTCCTTGCCGGTGCCGCTCTCACCGGTCACGACGATCGGCGCATCCGACGCCGCGACATCGGCGAGCGCCGCGAGCGCGGCGGCGAGCCCGGGCTCGATCGTCGCCAGGTCGCCGGCGGCCTCGGGGCGCACGCTGACCTCGTCGAGCGCGTCCGCGGCCACCGCGAGCGCCGCGCGATAGACGAAGAACGTGCGCCCGAGCTCGATGACGTCGCCATCGACCAGCACACGGCGGGTGACCTCGGCGCCGTCGATGCGCGTGCCGTTCTTCGAGCCGCGATCGACCAGCGCGAAGCCGAGGCCGTCGCGCTCGAGCGCGGCGTGCCGGGTCGAGACCCGATGATCCGGCACGCGCACGGTCAGCGTGCGGCCTTCGCGCACGCCCGGCGCGTGGCCCTCGGCGCGCCCGATCTCGACGGCGTCCACGCCATCGAGCAGCCAGCGCCAGGAGGCCGCGAGCGGCGCGTCGCCGTCGAGGACGCGGAACAGCGCCGGCGCGGTGCGCGGCGGCGGATCGGCGCGATCGCTGCGATCGAGGGTGAGGGTCGGCGCCATGGTTACCGGAGGCAGCCGACCAGCGCGGCGTCGTAGCGATCGAGCTCGTCCTGGGTGAGATCGCCGGCGGCCGCGGCGGCGCGCAGCTCGGTGATCTTGGCGTTGTACTGCGCGCGCGTCAGCTGGCCGGGATGGCACAGCCGCGCGGCGCGCACGACGCCGGCGATCGTCGCGATCGTCGTCGGGGTCGGATGGAAGCTCGGATCGCGAGCCTCGACCACCAGCGCGACCGGCGCGTCGATGGGCAGGTCGCGCGGGATCGTGAGCGACAGGTCGATCTCCACGCGCGCGCGAGGTGGAACGTCCCGGGCCTGCCACGGCGACGGCGCGCCGCCCGCGATCGTCGCGCGCTGCTCGACCTGCGCCGCGACCTGGCCGGGGTTATCGACGGCGCAGCGCACGACGATGGTCTCGCCGGCCTCGATCTCGGGCGGCGCCCCCGGGTGATCGACGATCCCGCAGCGGGTCGCGAGCACGGGCACGATCGGGCGGACCGCGATCCGGCGCGACACGCTGGTCGGCGCGACGCCGTTGCTGCCGCTGAGCGCCAGCACCAGCATCGTGTCGGATGCGCGCTCGCTGGTCGGGATCGTGGCCCGGACGCGGCGGCTCACCGCGGCGCCCTGCGCGATCGTCCCGAACGCGAGGCTCAGCCCGTGGAGGCTCGCGATGCTCGACCGCGTGGTCGCGACGACCTCGTAGGCCGTGCCCGCGCCGGTGTTGCGCACCGTCACGGCGAGCGCGCGCTCGCCACCGGCCTGGAGCGCGCCGCCCTCGACGTCGAGCGCGGTCACCTCGAGCGACGGCAGGCGATGGACGGCGTCCTCGACCAGCTGCACGATCTGCTCGGCCTGCGCGGGATCCGGCGTCCACTGGACGCTGCCGATCGCCCACGGCCGGCGCGCGGTCGCCGCCGTGACGTGCGCCAGCTCCGCCCACGGGACCGCGAACACCACGCGCCGGGCATCGACCCAGGTGCCGCGCGCGCGGTAGCCCCACGGCGAGATCGCGACCACGGGGATCGCGTCGGTCGTCGCGCGACCGCATGCGACCGGCGGCGCGCCCGTCCGACATGGCTGCGTCAGCGTCAGCGAGATGCGCCCGGTCGGGTCGATCGCGACCGCGCCGACGAACTCGACCCGCGGCCCGTCATCGGGCGTCGGCGCCGCGACTGGCCCGGGGAGGCCCCCGCACGCCGCCAGCGCGGTCAGCAAGGCGAGGCCGACGTGGAGCGCGCGCATCGGCTACTGCAGACAGCCGACGAGCTCGGCGTCGTAGCGATCGAGCTCGGCCTGGGTCAGATCGCCCGCGGCCGCGGCGGCGCGCAGCTCGGCGATCTTGGCGTTGTACTGCGCGCGCGTGAGCTGCCCCGGGATGCACAGGCGCGGCTTGCGCACGATGCCGGCGATCGTCGCCGTCGCGGTGCGCTGGAAGCGCTGATCGCGGGCCTCCACGGTCAGCTCGACCGGCGCGTCCAGGGTCAGGTTGCGGGGGATCGCCACCGGCAGGTCGAAGACCGCGTGCCCGCCGGCCGCGATCTCGCGCACCGGCGACGCCACGGGCGCGACGCCGGCGATCGTCGCCTGCAGATCGACCTCGGCCGCGATCTGGCCGGTGTTGTCGACGGCGCAGCGCACGGTGATGTTCTCGCCGGCCTCGACCTCGGGGCGATCCGGGGCGTGGTCGGCGATCGCGCAGCGGATCGCGAGCACCGGCGCGGTCTGGACCGGGCGGATCGTGATCCGCCGGGAGACGTTGCGCGGCGCGTAGCCGTTGCCCTCGGCGACCGCGACCACGAGCATCGTGTCGGGCGCGTTCTCGGTGTACGGGACCTCGACAGCGAGGCGCCGGACCTTGGTGGCGCCCGGCTTGATCATCCCGAACGAGATGCGCAGTCCGTGCAGGCTGGTGACGCTCGAGCGGGTCTGCGCGACCACCCGATACGCGATGCCGGGGCCGCGGTTGGCGATCGCCACCGTCAGCGTGCCGCGACCGCCGGCCTGGAGCGCGCCGTCGGCGACCTCGAACGTCGTGACCTCGAGGCTGGGCGCCGCGCCGCCGGCCACGAGGTCGGCCTGGGTGTCGGTCGCGGCGCCGACCAGCTGGATCATGCGCGCCGCCTCGGCCGGCGACGGCAGCCACGCCAGGTTGCCGATCGCCCACGCCGAGGACGTGGTCGCGACGGCGTCGTCGGCGAGGGGATCGAGGCCGCTCTGCTCCCAGCGCACGCGGAACACGATCCGGCGGGCATCGAGCCACTCGCCGCGGACGCGGTAGCCCCACGGGGTCACCGCGTGGACCGCGACCGCCGCGAGGCGGGCGCGATCGCACTCCGTCAGCTCGGGCTGCAGCACCGACGGCCGGTACGGTGAACGCTTGCCGGCGCGGCACGGCTCGTCGAGCGTCAGCGTGAGCGCGCCGCGCGCGTCGAACAGCAGCTCACCGGTGAGGTGGACGACCGTGTCGGCGGGCGCCGAGACCGGCATCGGGTGAGCCGCCGACGGCAGCGCGGGCTCGCACGCGACGAGGGCCAGGGAGGCGAGGATCAGGAACAGCAGGGAGGTGCGCATCAGAGCTTGGCGACCAGCGCGGTCTGGTAGCGATCATACTCGGCCGTGGTGATCGCGCCGGCGTCGCGACAGGCGCGCAGACGACGCATCGCCGCGCGCACGGTCGCGGGAGCCGGGGCCTCGGCGTCGTAGATCGCCGCAAAGTCGGCGCGCGCGCAGCTCGGCGGCGGCGC
>JAIOQA010000434.1 GCA_021413675.1 Deltaproteobacteria bacterium
GGCCGCGGCGCGCTCGGCGGCGGCGGCAGGATCCTCGGGCGGTCGCGCGGGCGCGGGACGTGCGGGTGGAGGCGGCATCTCGACGGGCGCGCGCCGACGTCGCGTCCACAGGAACAGGCTCGTCGCGACGACCGCGCCCGCCACGGCTCCGATCAGCGCCGGCCACATGGGGCGATCGTAGCGGAGTGCGGGCGCGCAAGGTGCGTGGCACGTTCAAGCCCGTGCCGATCACGCCGTTTCATTTCGGGCCCGGGCTGCTGCTGGGCGCGGCGGTCGAGGATAGCCTCGTCGCGTTCGTCGCGACGAATATCGTGATCGATGTGGAGTCGGGCTACCACCTGGTCCGGCACGAGCTGCCGGTGCACACGTTCCTGCACACGCTGGTCGGCGCGACGCTCGCCGCGGTGGTGGTGATGCTCGCGGTGGGCGCGGTGACACGGGCGGTGCGCCGGGGCGCGCTCACGCGCCGCGCCATCACCGGCATCGCCATCGGCGCGTTCGTCGGCGCCTGGTCGCACGTCGCGCTCGACGCGATCATGCACGCCGATGTCGAGCCACTCGCGCCGTGGTCGCGCGCGAATCCCTTGCTGGCGACCTTGCCGCTATCGGTACTGCACCTCGCGTGCGTGTCCTGCGCGATGCTCGCGGGCTCGGTCTTCCTCTGGAAGCGCGCGCGCCGCCCCCGCTGATGGGCGGGGTCATTGCTGACCGGGTGGGTCAGCGGCTGCCGTGAGATCGTGCCGGCGATGTCACGCCGATGCGTCAACGCGGCCCCGGGCGTGTCCGCTGGCGTGACACTCCCGGACCCACCGCGCGACCCATGCCCGCGAAATCCCGCCGGCGGGTCGATGGCAGAGCTGATGCATTGAGTGGCTGCGCAGACCGGAGCGTGACCGATGGACAGCCTCGACTCTCAGGATGGGTGCTTGCGCGGGTTGGTGACCGAGGGTGACCTGGCCCTGGCCGAGGTCGAGTTCCCCGGCATCTGCCGCTACCACGCCTGCCACCGCGGCGAGCACCGCACGTTCCTGGATCTGCTGGTCGCGTTCATGAGCGACCGCGACCAGGTCAGCCGCGCCGCCTGATCAGATCCGGACGCGCAGGACCTCGTAGGCCTCCGCGTACTGATAGCCGCTGATCCGCCCCATCGCGCGGGCGAGGTCGCGGCTCGAGTCGAGATCCAGGCGCGACAGCTGCGAGGTGTGCGAGCCGATGGCCTGGAGCTTGGTCTCCATGGTCGTCGAGATGTCGGCGAAGCACTGGCCGATCGATCGCGACTGCGCGTTCATCTCGGGCGACGACAGGTAGGCGAGCAGATCGCACGGCGTGCGGCGCAGCGCCGAGACGGTCGCGCGGTTCACCAGGCTGTGGTCCCAGTGGAGATCGTGGGCCGAGTGGGTGATCACCAGATCGGGCCGGATGTCGCCGACCAGCTGGTCGAGGCGCCGCACCAGCTCGTGCATCGGGATGTCCTCCACCCGGCACGGCTTGTCCTCGTAGAGCATGAAGAGATCGGCGCCGATGAGCTCGGCGGCGCGCCGGGCCTCGGCCCGCCGCTCGTCGGGCTTGTTGGGGATCGACACGACCGCCATCGCGACGTCGGCGCCCTCGTTGGAGAGGCGCGCGAGCAAGCCGCCCGCACCGACCTCGAGATCATCCGGATGCGCGCCGATCGCGAGCACGCGGCCACCCTTTTCCTCGTCGAAGATGCGGTTCACGCGGCCATCCCCTTCGCTCGCGCCTCGAGCAGGATCGCGCGGCTGTCGACGCCGCAGTTGAAGACCAGATCGATGAAGCCCAGGTAGGGCACGAAGCCCTGCATCGGGTACCGCTGCGGGTAGACCGGATGGGTGAACTGCTGCCAGGCCGTGGTCACGCCGTGCTTGCGCAGCAGCTCCACATCCAGGTAGTCGGTCGAGCCGCCGCGGCCCGACAGGTACGTGCGCGCGCCGAGCTTCTTGCAGAGATCGAGGATGCGCTCGGTCTTCTGGCCCTGCAGGTGGAGCGACGACGACCGCACGATCGGGGTCGTGATCCCGAACCAGCGGCGCGCGATGCCGAGGATGTGCAGGTCAAGGTCGACCAGGTGCTCCCAGCGCCGCGTGAAGACCTCGCTCAGCTCCTCGGCGTAGTGCGCGAAGCACGGCGCCCGTCCGTAGTGGATCTGCAGCTGACGCCAGGTCTTGCGCTGCCAGTGCTCGCGCGGGTTGCCGGTGTTGCAGATGCGCTTGTCGATCACGCGATCGGTCTGCGCGCCGCGCTCGAGCGGCACGGTCACCCACGCGGCGCCGGTGTCGAGCTTGATGCGGTTGCGGTTCTGGAAGTTCTGCGCCTCGTACTGCAGATCGTCCATCACGACGAAGACATCGCAGCGCGCGAGCTTGTCGAGGTAACCGAGCCAGGGCAGGTACGACGGCTGATGCGCGGCGACGATCATCGCGGGGCTCCGGCGCCGGGCGCCACGCCGGCGACATGGCCGCGGGTCTCCCAGCTCGAGGTGTCGAGGGTGAACAGGCCGAGCGGCGTGAGCAGCAGGTACGCGACCGGCATGAGCACGGCCATCGGCAAGAACGCGATCGGGTGGACCCGCAGCCACGGCGGCAGCGCGCGGGTCGAGGGCGCGAAGTAGTAGACCAGGCTGAACGCCGCGATCACCTGGACGTGGAACACCGCGAGGTCGAAGAAGTCGCCGCGCAGCACGTGGGTGGCGATCACGAACGGGTAGACCAGGAGCAGCATCAGCATCGACAGGTACTGGATGCAGAGCAGCGGGTGCAGCTTCCACGCGTGGCCCACGCCCATCGCGAAGTCGACGATGTTCGAGCGCTTCCAGCGCAGCTGCTGGTTGAAGTAGCCGCGCAGATCGGTCGGCGCCTTGGTGAAGCACATCGCCGCCATCGTCATGCACGTGCGGTAGCCGCGCCGGACGATCTGGTGGGTGAGGAACCGATCCTCGCCGTACTTGATCGGCACGCCCATGATGTTGCGGTCCTCGAGGATCGGCTCGAGCTCCATCAGCACGTGGCGGCGATACGCGGTGAGGCAGCCCGACAGGCACATCACCGAGCGCAGCGAGCGCTCGAGGTTCTTCAGGTGCTCCTGGCCGAAGTAGTACTTGATGGTCTGGAGCTTCGACAGCCAGTTGTCGTTGGGGTTGGAGACGTGGACGCGTCCGCCGACCGCCGCGACCTCGGGCGAGGTGAAGCGCGCGATCAGCTCGCGCAGCGCGGTCGGGAAGACGATCACGTCGGAGTCGACCGAGACGATGATCTCCGAGGTCGACTCGCGCACGGCGTGGTTGATGCCCTTGCGCTTGCCCATGTTGAACGGGTTGCGCAGCACGCGGACATTGTGGAAGTCGCGCGCGGCCTTCTGCGCCCACTCGTAGCTGTCGTCGGTGGAGCAGTCGTCGACCACCGTCACCTGGAGCTTCTCGGCCGGGTACTCCAGCTTCACGAGGCTCGCGATCGTGTCGTAGATCGATTTCCCTTCATTGTAGAGCGGGACCACGACGGTCACCGTTGGTTCGTAGCCCGCCACCGTCTCGTCGAACCGCTTGCCTCGTACCAGCGTGAGGTACAGGCCGAAGACATAGCGGTTCAAGAAGACGATGAAGATGAAGAGAAAGATCGGGAAGTCGATCATCGTCGTGCCTTTGGTTCAGCAAGAGCGATGCCGGGTCCTTGTCCGATTTCCGGACGGCCGATCGAACCGAAGATCGAGACCATAGAAGGTCCAGGAAGGTCGGGGACCTCACGGGTGATGGGACCCGAGACCACCAGGTGGGGCCAGGGCCCACCATGATCTCGATCGGGATTCACGGCGGGTTCGCTCACATCCGGATCGATCGAAAGTGGCGACCTACTTGCACTTGAGTTGCGGCTCCACGAGCCGGAAAGCCGCATGTCAGAACCAAAGTCACGCGACCTCCCCGCCACTGCCCCGCCGCACCTGCGCGGTCACCTTCGTTCGCGCAACGGCCTGCCGCCGCTGCCGGAGGCCAAGCCCATGGCGCCGCGGGGCGCCGCACCACTGGAGGTGCGCGCGCAGGGCTCATCGCCGGTGACGCAGCGCCCGCCGATGCCGGCGTTGCCGATGGCCGCGCCGATGCGCGCGCCGAGCGTGCCGAGCCTCGTGCCCGCCAACGCGTCGAACGCGTCGAACCCGAACGTCATCCCGTTCGTGAAGCCGCAGGGCCAGTCGACGGCGCCGCTGACGCTGCCGCCCGAGGCGTTCCCGATGGCGCCCGCGCAGCGGGTGACGACCGCGCCACCGACCGCGTATCCCGCGCCGGTCGTGGTCCCGTCCGCGCCTGACCCGGCGTGGACCGCGCGCCCCGCCACCGCGCGGCCGATGAGCGCGCGGCTCGCGAGCGTCGCGCCGGTCACCGCGTACCCCGCGGCGATCACGCCGACGTCGCGCTGGGCGGTGTTCGAGAAGCTCGGGCTCGGCCCGACCGCCACGCCCAAGAAGAACACCCAGAAGGCCCTGGTCTCGGCCTACCGCGCGCTCGGCTTCGCGGTGCTCACGATCATCGTGGTCGTGCTGGTCGGCTACATCGTGACCTCGGCCTTCTACTACTGGAACTCGACCTGGGTCGAGCCGATGGTGGTGTCGAAGACCGACGAGAAGGTCCTGTCGCTGCAGGCGCAGGTCGCGACCCAGGAGAACGCCCGCGACCGCATCGCCGCGGATCTCGCCCACGCCGATCGCTACATCGCGGTCCAGCAGGCGTTCCAGGCCGAGTTCGCCGCGGCCATCCGCGCCGACCTCACCGGGCGCCGCAACGCGCTCGGCCGCGCCCGCCAGCTCGCGACCAGCTACGCCGGCGCGCGCAAGCGCATCGAGGGCTCCAACCGCGCCTACGCCAACGCCTCGGCGGTGCGCATGGCGCAGGAGTACAAGGCCGGCCTCATCGATCGCAGCGACATGCTGTCGGGCAAGTACCAGCTCGCGCAGATCACGACCTCGAACCTGTCGCTCGCCGAGCGCGAGTCGGAGTTCGAGACCCGCGCCGCGGATCTCGAGAAGGAGGCCCAGGCCCTCGACGCGATCCTCAACGAGAAGGGTGGCGATCAGGTGCTGAGCTACGACGTCCTGCGCATCAAGCAGGAGTACGAGATGTCGCGGCTCGAGACCGCGAAGGCGATCGCCGGGCGCGAGGCGCTGCGGGCGAGCGCGGCGCGCGAGGAGGCGATCCTCGAGGGCCTCAAGCAGTCGCCGTGGCTCCGCGCGATCAACGACAAGGCGACCGTCGCGTTCGTGCCGTACGGCAACCTCGATGGCGTCGTTGCCGGCACGCCGCTCTACGGCTGCGGCCTCGAGATGTTCTGGTGCCACCAGGTCGGCGTGGTGAAGGCGGTCCTGCCGGGCGAGGTCAGCTACAAGCACCCGCGCCGCGAGAAGATGCTGCGCGGCCAGATGATCGAGATCGACCTCGAGGGCGTGGCCTCGGCCGAGAAGGACGTGCTCTTCGTCGGCGGAAAGCCGCTCGGACTCTGATGCGCGGGCGAGCCGGGACGCTCATGCCGCGACGACGAGCTCTGATGATCGCGACGATCGGCACGCTGCTGGGTGCGGCCAGCGCGCAGGCCGATGACGGCTACTGCGAGCACGCGCGCGGGGTCGCCACCTCGCAGAGCGCGCTGCTCATGGCCCCGGAGCTGTACGGCACCGTCGGCTACGTCGAGCAGCCGGACGCCACCGATCCGGCGGTCTCGACCAACGGCGCGCGCCTGTTCGCTGGCGTACGGATCCGGCTCGGCGGCGTGTACCAGGGCCTGATCACGCGCAGCCGGGCCAGCGCCGACTGCGAGCGTCACACCGCGCTCGATCGCGTGGTCGGCGCGACCGAGGCCCGCGCCCAGGCGGCGAAGGCCAAGGTCCTCGACGACGCGCTCGACGAGGCGACCTCGATGCTCGGCGAGGCGATGCGCGACCTCGACGCGCGCCGCGCCGGCGCACAGGACGTGAACGCGACCCGCATCCGGGTCGACGAGCTGCGGGCGCTCGCCGCCGAGGCGCATCGCGCGCTCGACGCGCTGCCCAAATCGAGCGGCTCGCTGACCGGCGCGCTCGCGAGCTACTACGACGCCGACGCGGCGGTCGAGCGCGCCGACGGCCGGCTGCGCGCGGCGCAGGGCTGGGACATCAGCCTGCGCGCCGGCTACAACCGGTTCTTCGACGGCGTCGATCGCTCGCCGTACTTCGCGGCGGTGACCGCGAGCTTCAACCTCGGCTGGCTGTTGCAGCCCAGCGCCAACAAGCACGCCGCGGTCGGTCGCCGGCGCATGATCCGCGAGGGCGATGGCGGCACCGAGCTCGATGCGGTGGTCGCGTCGCTGAGCGCGACCGTCGAGCGCGAGACCCAGCGCGAGGCGCAGGTCAAGACGCTGGTCGACGACCTCGACGCGCAGCAGCGCCAGCTCGCGCAGATCGGCGGCGACGCCAGCCGCCGGCTGCGCCAGACCGTCTGGTTCGAGTGGGTCAAGCTGCACGCGGAGCACGCGTACCTCGAGGCCCACCTCGAGAGCCTGCACGAGGTGATGGGCGCGACCGGAGGCCCGAAGTGATCGCGCGGATCGGGCTCGTCGCGGTCGCGATCGCGAGCGGCGCGGGCTGCGCGCGCGACCTCGGCATCACGTCCGCCGCGGCGGATGATGGGCACGGACACCGCGATCACCGGCCCGCGCGGCGATCGCCGAAGCCCGCGCCTGCGCCGCCAGCGCCCGCGCCACCAGCGCCGCCCGCCGAGGTCGCGCTCCAGCCGGTCGCCGCCGCCAGGCTGTGCGTCACCCGCGGCGAGCTCGCGCGCGCCGACGGCATGCTCGAGGTCCGCGTGCCCACGATGCGCGCGGTCGCGTCCAGTGGCGACGGCGACGCCGCGGCGCTGCGCTTCGTCTACCAGGGCGACACCGACGAGAAGGCGCTGCTCGCCTCGGGCCAGGAGCGGCACCAGCTCGGGCTCAAGCTGCGCGCCGCCGACAGCTGCAACCTGGTCTACGTGATGTGGCGGATCTCGCCCAAGCCCGGCATCGAGGTGCAGATCAAGCGCAACCCCGACGCGCATACCCACGCGGAGTGCGGCACGAAGGGCTACATCAAGCTCAAGGCCGAGCACCCGGTGAAGGTGCCGGCGCTCGCGGTCGGCGATACGCACACGCTGCGCGCGGCGATCGTCGGTGATCGGCTGCAGGCGTGGATCGACGATCGCGTGGTCTGGGATGGCACCCTCGATCCGAGCGTGCGCGACCTGCGCGGCCCGGCCGGGATCCGCACCGACAACGTCCACGCGCTGGTCGAGCTGGCGACGGTCTCGACGCGCGGCTCGGGCAGCTGCCCGTCGGGCGCCGACGGCCCGGACTGATCCGGCGCACATCGCCGGTGCCGCGGTCGCCCAGCGGGGGCGGCCGCGATCGGATTTTTCGGATCAGCCGATGAGTTTCGCCGCGGGCGGAAGTCTGTAGGGCATGCGTAACCGTCTCGCCGCGCTCGCGGTCAGCCTCTCGCTCGCCGCATGCGCGCATCGCCCCTCCCCTCGCCCGCCGGAGTCTCCGATGCCCGCCTCGTCCCCCGTCGCCCCCTCGCGCACCGGGCTCGCCCCGGTCAACGGCCTCCAGATCTACTTCGAGATCCGCGGCACTGGTGAGCCGCTGGTCCTGCTGCACGGCGGTCTCGGCGCCGTGGAGATGTTCGGCCCGACCCTCGACGCGCTCGCCGCGCACCGCCAGGTGATCGGCATCGATCTGCAGGGCCACGGCCACACCGCGCTCGGCGATCGCCCGATGTCCCTCGAGGCGATGGCCGACGACGTCGATGGCGTGCTGGCGTACCTGAAGATCCCGACCGCCGACGTCATGGGCTACTCGATGGGCGGCGCGGTCGCGCTGCAGACCGCGATCCGCCACCCGGCGCGGGTCCGCAAGCTGGTCGCGGTGTCGGTGCCGATCAAGCGCACCGGCTGGTACCCCGAGATCCAGCAGGGCATGGGCATGGTGAGCGCTGCGGCCGCCGAGCCGATGAAGCACACGCCGATGTACGAGCTGTACGCGCGGATCGCGCCGCGCGTGGAGGACTGGCCGGTGCTGCTCGATCGCATGGGCCAGATGATGGGCGCGGACTACGACTGGTCCGCAGACGCGGCGAAGCTGCCGATGCCGGTGATGATCGTGATCGGCGACGCCGACGCGGTGATGCCCGCCGCCGCGCTCGAGCTGTTCGGCCTGCTCGGCGGCGCCAGGCGCGACGCGGGCTGGGACGGCGCAGGACGGCCGGCGTCGCAGCTCGCGATCCTCCCCGGGCGCACGCACTACGACATCTTCGTGGCGCCGGCGCTGGTCGCGACCGTGCTGCCGTTCCTCGACGCGCCGGCGGCGAAGTAGCGCGCGGACTTCCATCCGCGCGGCACGCGAGTACAGTCGGCGCGTGCTGCGCTGCGTCCTCGTCGGCCTCGTCGCATGCGCGGCGTGCCGCGCCGAGGCGCCGGCGACGCCCGAGGCCGCGGTTCCGACGCTCGACGCGCCGATCGCCGCGGCGCCGGGCCGGGCAAGCGCGCCGAGCGCGGCCCTACCCGGTGGCCCGAGCACGATCTACCGCAAGGACTACGTCGGCCCCAACGCCTGCCGCGAGTGCCACGCGGCGCGCGTCGAGACCTGGAGCCGGACCCCGCACGCGGTCATGACCCAGCGCGCGGTCACCGGCGCGGTCCGCGGCGACTTCGCGAACGCCGAGGTCGCGTACGGCGGCGGCCGCGCGCGCTTTCGCAGGGACGGCGAGGCCTTCGTCATGGACCTCGTGCGCGACGACGTCACCCGCAGCTTCAAGGTGACGCGGACGATCGGCTCGCTCGCGCTGCAGGAGTACGTCGGCGTCGAGATCGCGGGGCCCGAGATGAGAGCCGGCGCCGCGCAGCCGGAGCTGCGCCTGCCCTTCGGCTACTGGATGCGGACCGGCCGCTGGCTGCCGCGCCCGTACTACGACTCGTGGTTTCCCGCCGAGTACGGCGCCGATGGCGCGGTCGCCTACGATCCGTACACGCCCGACGCCGAGCCCTGGGCCGCGCGCTGCGCCTGGTGTCACAACACGTATCCGTTCGAGGTCCGCGTGCTGCGCTCGTCGGAGCGCGGCATCGGCCACGGCCTCGAGCAGTACGTCGATCTCGCGACCATCCGGCGCGCGCCCGCCGCGCTCAGCGCGATCGTCGACGACAACCTGCTGCCCACGGGCGAGCTGGTCACCGAGGGCGTCAGCTGCGAGAGCTGCCACGGCGGCCTGCGCGATCACGCCCGCGACGACGCGCCGGTCAGCTTCACGCCGCAGAGCGCGGACCTGATCGCGCAGGCCGGCGCGCCGGATCTGTCGCGCGGGCGCAAGGACCCGCGGGTCGTCAACGCGATCTGCGCGCAGTGCCACTCGACGCCGTCGCCGAGCTACCCCGACGGCGCCGCCGGTCGCAACTCGAGCGAGGCGCTGGCGATGGCCAGTGGCGCGTGCACCAGCGCGATCCGCTGCCTCGACTGCCACGATCCGCACGTCTCGAGCGACGACGTCCGCGCCGGCCGCGACGCCGTCGCCAACCGCGCGTGCGTCGGCTGCCATCGCGAGCTGGCCGGCGCAACTGCGACGCGCGCACACGCGCGGCACGATGGCGTGACGTGCGTCGACTGCCACATGCCGCGCCTCACCGCCGGCGTGTCGCGGTTCGTGCGCTCGCACCGGATCTCGTCGCCGAGCGATCCGCGCATGCTCGCCGCCGCCGCGC
>JAIOQA010000037.1 GCA_021413675.1 Deltaproteobacteria bacterium
CCGGGCGCGCCGCCGCGCCGATCGGCGAGATGCCGAGCGCCGCGCGGATCCGCCGCTCGGACGCCACCGCCGGGCGGATCGCATAGCCGGTCTCGCGCGCGATCGCCGCGATCGCGTCGGCGTCGCCGGGATCGCGCATCGCGACCACCAGGCTGGGCGCCTCGCCCACCGCGACGGCGACCGGCACCGCGCACCAGCGCTCGGCCGACGCGGGCGACAGGAGCGCGCGGGTCTCGGGCGCGATCGCCGCGAGGTGCTTGTCGCGCGCCGCCGGCACGCCGTGCTGGCTCGCGAGCGCGGTGGCGATCCCGTCGGCCTCGCACAGCCCCAGCTCGATCAGCGCCGCGCCCAGGCGCTGCCCGGTCTCGCGGGCGCGCGCGAGTCCGCGCGCGACGTCGGCCTCCGACGCCAGCCCCTGCTCCACGACGATCTCGCCCAGCCGCATGCGCATGCCCGCGTTTCCCCTGCGAGCACCGCCATGATCGCAGCCGCGGCGGGGCCAGGCAACCCACCCGGGCGATATCGGGTCGAACCCCCGCGGTTGACCCTCTGCGAAGGGCGGTGTATGAGAACCGCTGCCTCGGCCGAACACCAATGATTCCGCAATTCAAAGCTTCGCGTCCGTCCGTCAGGCCGTTCGTCCTCGCGGTTGTCGTGGCGATCGCCGCTGCGGCCTGCGGTCCCGCTGGCAAGGTCTCGAGCAGCGTCAGCTACTCGGTGTCCGCCCAGAAGAACTACGACAAGGGCGTCGAGCAACTCGCCGCCTCGCACTGGACGACCGCGGCCAAGTACTTCTCCTTCATCAAGAGCCGCTTCCCGTACTCGAAGTTCGCGGTGCTCGCGGAGCTGCGCCTCGCCGACGCCGAGATGGGCGCCGAGGAGTACCTGGAGGCGATCGACAGCTACAAGCTGTTCGCCAAGTTCCACCCGACCCACGAGCAGGTCGCCGACGGCTACGTGAGCTACCGGATCGGCCTGGCCTACTTCAAGCAGCTGCCCGGCGACTTCTGGCTCTTGCCGCCGTCGTTCGAGAAGGACCAGTCGCCCGTCGAGGATGCCGGCGAGGAGATGCGGCGGTTCGTGCAGAAGTTCCCCGACTCGCCGTACCGCAAGCAGGCCGACAAGATCCTGTCCGAGGTCGGCAAGCGTCTCGCAGCGCACGAATGGTACGTGGCGCGTTACTACTGGACCCGCGGCAAGCCGATGGGCACGGTGCTGCGCCTGCGCCGCCTGCTCGAGCGGTTCGGCGGCGTCGGCTACGACGAGGAAGCGCTGTGGCTCCTGGGCCGGGCCTACGCCAAGGTCCAGATGCCTGACCGCGCCCGCGAGGCCTGGGGGCAGCTGGTCGAGAAGTTCCCCGAGAGCTCGCGCGCCGGCGACGCCCGGACCGAGATCGCGCGCCTGCCGGCCGCCGCGGTCGCGCCGCCGAAGTAACGCGCTGCCGAACGCCGATCATCGCGCGCATTTCGGTGCGCGCGTGGTCGTGGCAGGATGGCGCCATGTCGGAGCGCCTGCAGCAGCTCATCACGCTCGGTCGCGAGCACTACCACGCGAACGAGTACGACAAGGCCGAGCCCTACCTGGCTCAGGCGGTCGCGATGCAGCCGTCGTTCCCCGACGTCTTCAACATGCTCGGCGTGATCTACCACGCGCAGGGGCGGTTCCAGGACGCCGAGGATGCGTTCGAGGCCGCGCTGCGGATCAACCCGAACTACACCGAGGCCGCGCTCAACCTCTCGGTCACGTACAACGATCGCGGCAAGTACGACAAGGCGCGCGAGGTCTACAGCCGCGTCATCACCAACAGCTACGACCAGCCGCGCAGCCTCGATCCGTTCGCGCGCGGCAAGCTCGCCAACATGCACGCCGACCTCGGCGCGGCGTACGCCGGGATGAGCATGTACGACGAGGCGGTCCGCGAGTACTCGAAGTCGCTCGACCTGTGCCCCGAGTTCGTCGACCTGCGCGTGCGCCTCGGCAACGTCTACCGCGACATGGGCATGCACAACGCCGCCGCCGCGGAGTTCGAGCACGCCAAGCGCCAGAAGCCCGACTACCTGCCGGCGCGCGTGAACCTCGGCGTCGTGCTGTTCTCGCTCGGCCGCAAGGACGACGCGGTGCTCGAGTGGCAGGAGGTCATCGCGCGCGATCCGGGCAACAAGAGCGCCGCGCTCTACCTGCGCATGGTGCGCGACGAGAACGCGCCGCGCCCGGGCTCGGCGCTGCCGCGCTCGGAGTAGTACCGAGATAGGGGTGCGGTACGCGTGAGGTAGCCCGACGCGATCGACACGCGCTCCCGACGATCCCGCCGCGACCGCGGTGCTACGTTCCGCCCATCACCTAGGGAGGAACGCATGTCGGAGCTGCGCAAGTACGTCAAGGGCGAGGGCAAGGACTGGAACGCGAACGACAAGATCGCGTGGGGCGGTGGCGAGGTCCACGAGGAGTTCAAGGATCTCCAGCTCGCGATCAACAACTTCGGCTGCGCGCTCGGCTTCGCGCTCCTGAAGGTCGATGGCTTCATCGGCCCGGCCACCGCCGGCGCGGTGAAGAGCATCTACGACGCGGTCGTGAAGAAGAACCCGCTGCTCACGGCGACCCCGTTCCCGGTGCCCGACACCAAGGAAGAGGTCGCGGAGTACGCGCAGTTCATCCGCGGCTGGCTGGTCGAGACCGCGGCCAAGGCGCTCGCGATCCCGCCGCTGCGCCGCTACGCCAAGGGCAAGGGCGCCGAGTGGAACGCCAACGACTCGATCGCCTGGGGCTCGGGTGACATCGAGGCCGAGTTCAAGCACCTGCAGAGCGACCTCAACCACTTCGCCGGCGGCCTCGGCTTCGCCAAGCTCGACGTCGACGGCAAGCTCGGTGGCAAGAGCGTGGCCGCGATCAAGGCGGTCTACGACGCGGTCGTGAAGAAGAACGCGCTGCTCGCGGCGACCCCGTTCCCGGTGCCCGACACCAAGGAAGAGGTCGCGGAGTACGCGCAGTTCGTCCGCGCCTGGCTGCGCGGCACCGCGAGCACCACGCTCGCGGTCAACGTGGCCTGAGGCGACGAAGTCGCCGGCTCAAGTTCCGGATGAAATCGGGCTGCGCGTCCTCGCGCGGGCCGATCGATCGAAACCGAGTCGGTAGCGCGCGAGCTTGCGCTTGAGCGTGTTGCGCTCGATGCCGAGCGCGCGCGCGGTGCGCTGCAGGTTGCCGTCGTGAGTCGCGAAGGCCGCGGCGATCGCGGCGCGCTCGGCGGCCTCGACCGCGTCGGCGAGGGTCGTCGCCGCGATGATGGGCGGCGGCGCGGCTGGCCGCGCGTGGTTCCGGATCTCCGGCGACAGGTCGCCGGGCATGACCGTGTCGTCGCAGAACACCGCCCAGCGGTGGACCTCGCTGCGCAGCTCGCGCACGTTGCCCGGCCAGGCGTAGGCCGCGAGCACGCGCATCGCCTCGGGCGACACCGGCAGCACGCGCGCGCGCTTGCCGATCGAGGCCTCCTGCAGGAACACCTTCACCATCGCCGGCAGATCGGCGACCCGCTCGCGCAGGGGCGGCACCTGCAGGGTCGCGCCGCGCAGCCGGTAGTAGAGATCCTCGCGGAACCGACCGGCCGCGACCATCGCGGGCAGATCGCGGTGGGTCGCGGCGATGACGCGCGCGTCGACCTTGATCGACTGCTCGCCGCCGACCCGGCGGACCGTGCCCTCCTGCAGCACGCGCAGCAGCATCGCCTGGACCTGCGCCGGTAGCTCGCCGACCTCGTCGAGGAAGATCGTGCCGCCGTGGGCCTGCTCGAACAGGCCGCGATGGCGCGCACCGGCGCCGGTGAAGGCCTGGGCCTCGTGGCCGAACAGCTCGCTGGCCAGCACGCTCTCGGCGAGCGCGCCGCAGTTCTCCGCGACGAACGGGCCATCGGCGCGAGCGCTGCCGTCGTGGACCGCGCGCGCGATCAGCTCCTTGCCCGAGCCGGTCTCGCCCAGCACCAGCACCGGCAGGTCGCTCTGCGCGACGCGCACCACGCGCGCCATGAGCGCGCGCATCGGCTCGCTGCCGGCGATGAGCGTCGCCGAGCGCGCGCGGGCCTCGGCGCGCAGCCGCGACAACTCGGCGCGCAGCACGCGGATCTCGGGGAAGCCCTCGAGGTCGAGGCGGACCTCGCGGATCGCGCGCGGGTGAGGATGCGGCACGAACGCCGGCGGGATGACCTGCAGCATGCGCGCGCGCAGCATCGCGGCCTGCACCAGGATCACCCAGAGGGTCTGGGCCTGGGGCGTGCCCGCGGACAGCAGGACATCGACCTGCCACGCAGGCGCCGGCGCGCTGCGCTCGAGCTCGGCGACGAACGGCACGAGCTGTTCGAACAGCGCCGCGTAGTCCGACGGATCCTCGAGCGCGACGTCGCGGATCTCGATGGTCTCGACGTGGCTCGCGAGGTCCGCGGCCAGCGCCTGGGCCTTCGCGCGGCCGCGCGGCACCGTGAGGATCACCGCGCGGTGGTAGCGCGCGCGGCGCTCGGTCTCGTCGATGAGGCGCATGACCGGGCCGCGATCCGCCGCCGGCCGCTCGCTCTGGTGCGCCGGGCGTGGGCCATCGATGCCGCGATCCGACCAGGTCAGCAGCAGGCGCTTAACTGGTTCACGGCTGACCATCTATGCGTCATCATAGACCAGTAAAGATGGTTCGTCATGAACCATTTCGCGAGGACGCCCGAGGACGATCGCGGGCTTGGCGGCTGGCACGATCCTGGCTCAAGGGACCCGGCATGTCCCTCGCGAAGCAGTACGAGTCCGCCGCGCCGACCACGCTCATCAGCGGGCCCGAGGTCTGGATGGAGAGCGACGCCACGCTCCAGCTGGCCGCGGTCGCGCGGCTCGACGGGTGCGTCCGCGCGGTCGGCATGCCCGACCTCCACCCGGGCCGCGGCTATCCGGTCGGCGCGGTGGTCGCGACCCGCGGGGTCGTGCACCCGCAGCTGGTCGGCGGCGATGCCGGATGCGGCGCGCGCCTCGCGATCACCACGGTCGCGAAGCTCGACGCGGATCGCCTCGAGCGCCGCCTGCGCGACGCGTTCGCGGAGGACGTCCTCACCGACGTCGATCCGGCGGCGCTGTTCGCGGCGGCCTGGCACCGCGGCGCGCGCGGGCTCGCGACCGTCGAGGGGATTCCCGAGGGCCTGCGGTTGCTGGCCGAGCGCGAGTCCGAGACCGATCACGACGGGCTGCCCGCGAGCGGCGATCCCGATCGCTTCGCCATCGGCGCCGCCCAGGCGCTGGGCACGATCGGCGGCGGCAATCACTTCGCCGAGATCTCGCGCGTCGCCGCGGTCCACGACACCGCGGCGGCCAGCGCCCTCGGCCTCGAGCGCAGCGCGCTGATCGCGGTCGCGCACTCGGGCTCGCGCGGCCTGGGCACGGTGCTCGGCGCGGCCTGGGGTGCGCGGCCGCTGCGCGACGCCGACCTCGCGACCTACCTCGGCGAGTTGGCCGGCGCCTGCCGGTTCGCGCGCGCCAACCGGCTGGTGCTGGTCTATCGCCTGCTGGCGGCGCTCGGCGCGCTGCGCGAGCACACGCTGCGCGGCGGCTTCGACGTCACGCACAACGACGTCCGCGCCGAGCCGGTCGCCGGCGCCGACGCGTGGATCCACCGCAAGGGCTGCGCTCCGGCCCACGCCGATGCGCTGACGATCGTCCTCGGCAGCCGCGGCGCGCCGTCGTGGATCATGCGCGGCACCGGCGACGAGCTCGGCCTGCGCTCGGTCGCCCACGGCGCGGGTCGCCGCATGACCCGCAGTGATGCACTCGCCAAGCTCAAGGCCAAGTACCGACGGGACCAGGTGGCGCGCGCGCCGCTCGGCGGCCGCGTGCTGTGCGACGACAAGGCGCTGCTCTTCGAGGAGCACCCCGATGCGTACAAGGCGATCGAGCCGGTGATCGCCGCGCTCGAGCACCACCAGCTGGCCACCCGCGTCGCGGCGCTCGCGCCGGTCGTCACGGTGAAGCTGTGAGCCCGCGAGCCGATCACCGCGTGCGCATGGCGCTGCAGATCAGCGCCGGCGTTGGCCCGGCCGAGGCCCGGCGGTTCGTGTTCCTGCTCGCGGCGCGGCTCGAGGTGCTCGCGGAGGCCCGCGGCCTCTGCGTCGGCGATGTCGTCGCGTCGGGTGATGGCTCCGCACCGCGCTCGATCACGCTGTACGTCGACGGCGGCGACGCGCTCGCGCTCGCCGACGAGCTCGGCACCCACGCGCTGATCATGCGCAGCGATCGCCGCGGCCGCGACGCGCGCAAGCGCTGGTTCGCCGCGGTCACGCTGCACGAGGTCCAGGACGCGCCAGGCACGGGCACGATCGCGCGCGACGAGCTCGTCATCACCGCGTGCCGCGCGGGCGGGCCCGGCGGCCAGCACGTCAACAAGGTCTCGACCGCGGTGCGCGTCGAGCACGTGCCCAGCGGCCTGACCGTGCGCAGCGCCGCCGCGCGCTCGCAGAAGGCCAACCTCGATCAGGCGATCGCGCGCCTGGCCGCGCTGCTCGCCGCGCGAGACGACGCGCACCGCGCCGACGGCGAGCGCGCCCGGCGCCAGGCCCACTACCAGCTCGAGCGCGGCCGCGCGGTGCGCACCTACGTGCTCGGCGACGACGGCGCGCTGGAGGAGCGATCCTCATGAACACCCCCGATCCGACGCAGATCGCCGCCAACGCCACCGCCCTCAAGGTCCACCTGCGCGTGGTCTCGATCGGCCACACGACCTATCGCGTGGTCACGCTGCGCCCGTCGATGGGCGTGCGCTTCGCCAGCAACTACTTCCACGCCGCGTGGCACATCGTCACCGGCGTCGCGGGCGCGCACGTGCTCGGCCGCCTGCTGTGGGGCCTGGCGTTTCAGCGCCAGCCCGGCACGATCGTGTTGATCGATGCGCCGCACCTGGTGACGACGCCGTTCGAGGCCGATCCGTCCGATCCGATCCTGCTCATGAACACGGCCCTCACGCGCTTCGATCGCGATGATCTCGCCCGACTCGCCCGCAGCCTGCGCCGCGCGCCGGTCGCGCCGCGAACGCTTCGCTGGCACACGTTCGGCATGATCGCAGCGTTCGCGCGTCCCCGCCCCCGCCACTACCAGGCGCCCCCGACCGCGCTCACCGCGCGTGAGCGCATCAGCCGGACCGCGGGCTTCATCTGTTACACCGCACCACCTGCGATGCTGCGCGAGCAGGCTCGTTCGATCTTCGACGTGTCGGTCTACCACCCGCTGGTCGAGGATCCGGACGACTGGCGCTACGAAGGCGAAGTCCAGGTGCTCCCGAACTTCGACGACGCGGTCGCGGCCGCGCGGGTCGCACGCCGCGAGGTGGTCGGCGATCGCGCGATCGAGTCCGACGACGAGCTCCAGGTCGTCTACGACCAGCGCGATATCGTCACGGCCCGGCGCCGACGCGCCCGCGAGGCGGCGAAGCGCCGCTAGTCACTGCTTCGGCGGCGTCAGCACGATCACGTAGTCGTTCTCCGGCGACGCCAGCACGGTCGCGACCGCGCCCTCGCCGTCGTCGACCACCGGCCGCAGCGACACCACCGACGCGATCCCGCGGCGCTTGATGCGCCCGACGATCGCGCTGTCGTGGCAGTGACCATCGCCGGCGAGGATCGCGATCGCGCGGGTCGGATCGCCAGCGAGCCAGCGCGCGGCGCCGTCGGCCATCGACTCGTCCCACAGCACCTGCACCGAGTACATCCGCTCGGCGGCGGCGTCCTGCGCGGCCAGCTCCTCGGCGGTCGGCGGCGCGTCGTCGGCCTCGTCGCCGTCCTCGTCACCATCATCGTCGCCATCGCTGACGCCTGCGTGGTTCGCGTCGTGGGGCATCACGCCCTCGTGCACCGCGTCGTGCGGCATCGCCTTGCCGGCGCCGTGCCCGTCGGCCGGCCCGCCCGCGCCCTCGGGCACACCCGCGTGGATCGCGTCGTGCGGCATCTCCTTGCCCGCGCCGTGGCCCACGCGGTGGCCATGCGGCGAGGCACCCATGCGCGCCATGATCGCCTCGAACCACGCGCGGTGCTTCGCGTCGTCGAGCTTCATCTCGGGCAGGAGCGCGCGATCCGCCGCATCGAGCTTGTCGATGCCCTCGTGCGAGACCTTCTTGACCAGCTCCTTCGACGCGTTGAGCGCGAGCAGCGTGGCGTGGTGCGCGACCGCCTCGGCGAGGATCGGCTGGTACATCGCGAAGTCGTAGCCCCAGCGATCCGCCCAGCCGGTCCGCGACTCCAGCGCCGCGGCGTCGATGCGCCCGGCGGCGTAGTCGTCGAGCACGCCCTGGAACGGCCGCTGCACCATCTCCATGCCGACCGCGAACGGCCGGGGCAGCGCCGCGAGGTGCGAGACCACCTCGAGCTGCATCCAGTGGTGATGCGGGTTCGGGTGCTCCTCGCCGATGCACACCGCGCGCGCCCCGCCGATCGCGGTCCAGAACGCGGCCTTGTCGACCTGGCGACCGGTGTGCGCATCGAGAATTTCGTAGGGCAGCCCGGCGGCGGCCACGCCTCGCACCGGCGCCGTGCCCCTGGCGTAGGTCCCGCCGCAGGCGGCGAGCGCGCCCGCGAGCAACATCGAAGCGAACACTGGGATCCGGTGCGTCATGTGGTCCTCGGTTCCCGGCCCGTCCACTGTAGCAAAGCCTGGCTCCCATGACAGAGTGCTCGGGTGTCGCTGCCGTACCTGACCGCCGCCATCCCTGGAATCGGCGGCCGCCTGCGCGCCGAGGTCGACGACTTCGCCGTCGACGAGATCCCCGCCTACGAGCCGACCGGCACCGGCGAGCACGTCTTCGTCTGGATCGAGAAGCGCGACCTGCCAACCATGGTCGCGGCCACGATGCTGGCGCGCGCGGTCGGCTGCGCCCCGCGCGACGTTGGTTACGCCGGCCTCAAGGACAAGCGCGCGGTGACGCGGCAGTGGCTGTCGCTGCCGCCGCCGACCACGCCCGAGCAGGTGCGCGCGCTCGAGCTGCCCGGCATCACGATCCTCGACGCCCGCCGCCACGGCCACAAGCTCCGCACCGGCCACCTCCGCGGCAACCGCTTCCGCCTGCGCGTGCGCGGGG
This sequence comes from Deltaproteobacteria bacterium, assembly GCA_021413675.1. Classification (GTDB taxonomy): domain Bacteria; phylum Myxococcota_A; class Polyangia; order Haliangiales; family Haliangiaceae; genus JAIOQA01. Next base: position 9,079 of record JAIOQA010000037.1, read on the forward strand.
TCGCGCCCGATGCGATCGATCGCGCGACCGCGATCCTCGGCGCGCTCGCCGAGCCGCCGGGCGCGCTCAACTGGTACGGCGAGCAGCGGTTCGGGCGCGCCGGCGACAACGCCGCCCGCGGCCGCGCGATCCTCGCCGGCACCGCCGGTCGCATCAACCCGCGCGAGAAGCGGCTGTTCATCTCGGCGCTGCAGTCGGAGCTGTTCAACCAGTGGCTGGTCGCGCGCGTGAACGATGGCCTCCTGCGCCGGGTCATCCCCGGCGACTGGCTCGAGAAGCGCGGCTCCGGCGGCTCGTTCTCGACCACCGAGCCTGCGGTCGACGAGGCGCGCGTCGCGAGCGGCGAGCTGGTGGTCACCGGCCCGATGTACGGCTGGAAGCTGCGGCAGGCCGCGCCCGACACCCAGGCGGGCGAGCGCGAGGCCGCGATACTCGCCGCCGCCGGCCTGACCCTGGCCGACTTCCGCCCCGCCGGCGATCTCGCGTTCGGCACCCGCCGCGCCCTCGCGATCGCGATCACGGACCCCGCCTGCGTGGCCTGTGCGCCCGATGCGCTCGACGTATCCTTCACGCTCGCCGCCGGCGCCTACGCCACCGCGGTGATCCGCGAGCTGATGAAGAACGAAGGCAACCGTGAGGCTGCCGATCCTGCCGAACCAGCAACCGATGCTCCCGACCCCGACCAGCCCGGTGATTGAGCCATGGATCTGACCCAGTATTTCGTCGACTTCTCGCTGCTCGGTGCCGACTGGGTGCTGTGGCTGCTCGTGGGCCTGTCGATCGCCTCGGTCGGCGTGATGATCGATCGCGGCCTGTGGTTCCGGCAGCGCGACACCGACACCGACACGTTCATCAAGGAGATGCGCAGCGCGGTCGATCGCCAGGAGCTCGACCACCTGCAGAAGAAGTACGGCGCATCGCCAGCGGTCCCGATCCAGGTCGCGCTGCGCGGCCTCGCCGAGTTCGAGCACGGCGCCGAGGCCGTCGCCGAGTCGATGCACGGCGAGCGCGCGCGGTGGAAGAAGCAGGCCGAGAAGAACCTGGTCGTGCTCGGCACCCTCGGCAACAACGTGCCGTTCATCGGCCTGTTCGGCACCGTGCTCGGCATCATCAAGGAGCTGCACGACCTCCAGGGCGCCGGCGCCGACGCCGCCAACGTGATGGGCGGCCTGTCGTCGGCGCTGGTCGCGACCGCGATCGGCCTCCTGGTCGCGATCCCCGCGGTCATCGCCTACAACTACTTCCAGCGCCGCCTCAAGGTCGCGCTCGGTGGCGCCGACGAGTGCGCCCACGCGGTGCTCACCGCCCACCACAGCCGCGCGCACGCGCAGCGAGCGGCGTGACATGGCGGGCGGCAGCCTCTACGGCGGCGGTGACGACGAGGGCGGCGCGATCACCGACATCAACGTGACGCCGTTCGTCGACGTCGCGCTGGTGCTGCTGGTGATCTTCCTGGTCACCGCGCGCCTGATCGTCGCGCGCGGCATCGTCGTCGACAAGCCCAAGGGCACCGCGACCACCGAGATCAAGGCGACCCTGCGGCTCACCGTCGACAAGGCCGGCGCGCTCTACGTCAACGGCACGCCCTACACCGACGACGCCGCCGCGACCGCGAAGATCGTCGAGCTGGCCAAGGACATGCCCGAGTCGCGGGTCATCATCACCGGCGACACCGGCGCCGCCTACGGCTCGGTCATGCACGCGATCACGGTCGCGAAGGCCGCCAAGATCCAGAAGATCGCCCTCGAGAACGAGCCACCCAAGACCAACTGATGGCGCGCGGCGACAAGCTCCCCTGGATCCTGGCGGGCACGTTCGCCGTGCACCTCGCGCTGGCCGCGATGATCGATGCCGGGGGCCAGTTCGGGCGCGAGCGCACGCCGCCGCCGATCGAGCTGATCGAGATCGAAGACACGCCACCGCCGCCGCCGGTGGTCCCCGCGATCGTGCCCCCGGTGCTGCCGCCGCCGGTCGCGCCCCCGGTCGCGACCCCGCCACCGGTCGCGCCCCAGGTCGCCCGCACCGCGCCGCGCGAGGCCACGCCCGCGCCGCCCGACCGCACGCCGCCACCGCCCGGCCCCACCCCGCCGCC
>JAIOQA010000561.1 GCA_021413675.1 Deltaproteobacteria bacterium
CTCGACGTCCCACGGCCGGAAGGTCTTCGCCATGGCCGTACTCGATCACAACGCAGCTCCCGTGTCGATCCGGAGAATGCGCGGCCGATCGCCGACCTGGGGCAGGCCGACGGACCGCTTACGGGGCCAGGCTCCTAGCCCCGCGCCGCCGAGAACGCGCGCGCCCGGCGCCGATGATCTATGCTGGGCCCAGGGATGGGACGCATCATCGGGATCGACCTCGGCACGACGAACTCCTGCGTGGCGGTGCTCGAGGGCGGGGAGCCCGTCGTGATCCACAACCAGGAGGGCGGCCGCACCACGCCGTCGATGGTGTCGTGGAACGCCGAGGGCGAGGTCGTGGTCGGCGCGACCTCCAAGCGGCAGATGGTGACCAACCCGCGCCGCACCGTGTTCGGCGTGAAGCGGTTGATCGGCCACAAGCGCAACGACGGCGGCATCGACGCGCTCGCCGCCGGCCTGCCGTACGCGGTGGTCGCGGCCAAGAACGGCGACGCCTGGGTCGAGATCGACGGCACCCCGCGCTCGCCGCAGGAGGTCTCGGCCCACGTCCTCGCGAAGATGCGCAAGGTCGCCGAGGACTACCTGGGCCAGGCGATCACCGAGGCGGTGATCACCGTGCCGGCGTACTTCGACGACGTCCAGCGCCAGGCGACCAAGGACGCCGGCGCGATCGCCGGCCTGACCGTGCGCGCGATCCTCAACGAACCGACCGCGGCGGCGCTCGCCTACGGCGTGCACCACGAGGTCAACCAGCGGGTCGCGGTGTTCGACCTGGGCGGCGGGACCTTCGACATCTCGATCCTGGCGATCGAGAACGGCGTGTTCGAGGTGCTGGCGACCAACGGCGACACCGGCCTCGGCGGCGACGACTTCGATCGCGCGATCATCGATCTGCTCGCGGCCGAGTTCCGCGCGTCGGCCGACATCGATCTGACCGCCGACGCGGTCGCGCTGCAGCGGCTCAAGGAGGCCGCCGAGCGGGCCAAGATCGAGCTGTCGTCGTCGATGACGACCGACATCAACCTGCCGTTCATCGCGGCCGGCGCGGCCGGGCCGATCCACCTGATGCGCGAGCTCGGGCGCGGTGAGCTCGAGCGCGCCTGCCGGGCGCTGCTCGATCGCCTCGAAGCGCCGTCGCGCCAGGCGCTGTCCGACGCGCACTGCACCGCGGCCGACATCGACGCCGTGATCCTGGTCGGCGGCATGACCCGCATGCCCGCGGTGCAGGAGCGGGTGGTCGAGCTGTTCGGGCGCGCGCCGTCGAAGAACGTCAACCCCGACGAGATCGTCGCGATGGGCGCCGCGGTCCACTCCGGGATCATGGGCGGCGAGCTGCAGGAGGTCGTGCTCCTCGACGTCACGCCCCACGATCTCGGCGTGCGCGTCGCCGGCGACAAGATGTCGGTGGTCATCCCGTCGAACACCAGCATCCCGACCCGGGAGCGCAAGGTGTTCGCGACCACCGAGGACAACCAGACCTTCGTCGCGATCGAGATCTACCAGGGCGGCAGCGAGGTCGCGTCCAAGAACCGCCGCCTCGGCCGGTTCGTGCTCGGCGACCTGCGCGCGGCGCCGCGCGGCGCGGTCCGGGTCGAGGTCTCGTTCACGATGGACGCCGACGGCATCCTGCATGTCGATGCCACCGAGGTTGGCACCGGCAAGCAGGCCAAGGTGACGATCGAGGCGGCCGGCGGCCTCGCCCCGGGCGAGATCGAGCGACTGCGCGCCGAGCACGCGTAGCGCCGCCACCGGCGTTGCCGCCTGCCAACGGTCAGCAGGTCGCGGTGGCGCACCGCACGCTCTGGGAATGCGGGGGCGCGATGGGCCCGGCGCCACCCACGGTGGCGAGCTGGGCCGGCGCGAGATCGCGGATCGAGCGGGTCTGAAGGAGGAGCTTCTTGGTGGGCTTGCTGGGCTTCATGACCTGAAGACGAGGCGCGACCGGCGTGTGACCACCGAAACCAGGCCCGCGATCGAATACTGTCGGCCCATGTTCGCGCTCGATGAGCAGACCAAGATGGTGCAGACGATGGTCCGGCAGTGGTGCGAGACCCAGCTCGCGCCCCGGATCCCGGCGTTCGAACACGGCAGCGAGCTGCCGTTCGAGCTGATGAAGAAGATGGCCAAGACCTTCGGCCTCGACGCGATGGTCGGCGCGCAGGTCCGTAAGCGCATCGATAAGTTGAAGGCGGCAGAGGCGGGCGGCACCACCGACGAGACGTCGGCCGCGAGCCTGTCGGGGTCGCTGGGCGGCGACACGATGATGACCCACGTGGTCGTGAAGGAGCTGTCGCGGGTCTCGCCGGGGTTCGCGATGGGCTGGGGCGTGTCGATGGGCCTGGCCGGCGGCGCGATCCTCGCCAAGGGCACCGCCGATCAGGTCGAGCGCTGGGGCCTGCCGCTCACCACCTGCAAGCAGATCGGCTCGTGGTGCCTGACCGAGCCGGGCGCGGGCTCCGATGCGTTCGGCTCGATGCGCACGACCGCGACCGTCGACGGCGACGGCTACGTGCTGCGCGGCAGCAAGACCTTCATCACCAACGGCCCGGGCGCCGACATCTTCGTGGTCTACGCCAAGATCGATCGCGGCGAGCCGCCCGCCGAGCAGAGCGTGGCCACGTTCATCGTGCTTCGCGACGACCCGGGGTTCACCGTCGGGCCGCCGTTCAAGAAGATGGGCATGCGCGACTCGCCGACCTCGGAGATCTTCTTCGACGACGTGAAGCTCGGCGTCGAGCGGCTGCTCGGCGGCCGCGAGAAGGGCAAGGCCGGCCGCTCGGACACCAAGGACAGCCTCGCCAACGAGCGGTCCGGCGTGCCGGCGATGGCCTGGGGCATCATCGAGCGCTGCTACGACGCCAGCGTCGCGTACGTGCGCGATCGCCGGCAGTTCGGGCGGCGCATCGGCGACTTCCAGGCGGTGCAGCTCAAGATCGCCGACCTGTACCTCAAGCTCCGCAACGTCGAGAACACGGTGTTCCGGCTGGCGTGGATGCAGCAGTCGAAGACCCAGGATCCGGCGTACGTCAACGCGTCGAAGGCGTGGTGCTCGCAGGCCGCGGTCGACGCGGCGCTGACCGCGATCCAGATCCACGGCGGCTACGGCTACATGGAGGAGCTCGGCATCGAGAAGCTGGCGCGCGACGCCAAGATGCTCGAGCTCGGGGCGGGCACGACCGACATCAACCTGCTGTCGGCGGCGCGGGCGCTGATCGGACCCGACGGCGGAGCGTAGCCGTGCGACGACGGCGAGCGGCGGGCGCGCGATGACCGGGCGACGGACGGCGACGATCGCGGCGGTGATCGCGCTCGCGCTCGTGGGCATCGCGCTCTTCGGCCAGCCGCTGGGCCACGACGAGGCGGTCTACGCGCTCGGCGGCAAGCTCTTGCTCGGCGGCGACGCCAGCCCGTATCCGCTGCACCGGCCGATCGGCATGCAGCTGGTCGCGGTGCCCGGCGTCCTCGGCGGCGGCGAGCTCGGCTTCCGGCTGCCCGCGATCGCGCTCACCGGCGTGTTCGTCGCGGCGGCGTGGGCGCTGGCCCGACGCGCGTATGACCGCGGGGTCGCGGCCTGGACCGTGGTGATCGTGGCGACCTCGTACGAGGTCGTCAGGCGCGGCACGGAGCTGTTGCCGGACATGCCGTCGGGGGCGTGCGTGCTCGGGTTCACCGCGGTGCTGATCGGCGGGCTGCGGCCGGGCGCGGATCCGGCGCGGCGCTGGCGGCTGGCGTGGGCCGGGCCGCTCGCGGTCGCCGCGTTCTACCTGCGCTACGGCGCGCTCGGCACGCTGGGCGCGATCGCGATCGCGGCGGCGATCGTCTGGCGGCGCCAGCTGCGCGCGAACCTCGGGCCGCTGGCGCTGGCGGTCGGGCTGACCGCGATCGGCCTGGCGCCGCACGTGCTGCAGAGCCTCGACGCGACCGGCGATCCCCTGGGCATGCTGCGCGAGGCGAGCCGGCTGGCCGGGCGGGCGTACACCGGCGAGGGCCTGGTGTTCTATGCGGGGCGCTGGTGGACGTGGCTCGGGCCAGCGGCGGCGGTCGCGGCTGCCGCGGGGATCGTGGCGGCGGTGACCGCACGGCGGCGCGGCGACGACGTGAGCGCGGTGTTCGGCCTGGCGTCGGCGATCGCGTTCGTGGTGCTGGGCCTGCAGGCGCACGGCGAGGCCAGGTTCGTGCTGGTGCCGGAGGTGCTGCTGGTGAGCGCGGGGACCTCCTGGCTGAGCGCGCGGGCGACCGCGGGCCGGATGCGCGGGACGACCGCGTGGGTGGGGGCCTGGGCGTCGCTCGCGATCGCGCTGGCCGGCACGGGCTGGTCGACGTTCCAGGCGAAGGTGACGTTCGAGCCGGCCGCGGGCGCGGGCGCGGTTGCACGGCGCGCGGCGGCGGGTGCGCCGTGCCAGGTGTGGTCCGGGCAGTGGGCCCAGCTCGAGTGGTACAGCGGCTGCCGCGGCGAACCGATTCCGGCGGCGTTCGAGCCGAGATCCGCGCGGTCGGCGGCGTTCCTCGTGTGGTTCGATCGGGGCCGGCGCCAGGATCCGGCGGTGCTCGAGGCGGTGACGCGCGAGGCGAGCAATCCGCATGCGGTGCCGGTCGGCGGCTCGTACGGCTACGGTGCATGGGGCAGCGCGACGGTCTACCGGCTCACGCCGCGGTGACCGGCGGCGTGGAAGACGCCGGTGCGGTGTCGGCCGGGAACCTCGGCGTGGTCAGACGCCGGTCAACGTTCAGCTCGGCGCGACGCAGCGGGTTGCCGTGGGCCCGCCAGCGGTCGGTCTCCGAGGAGGAAATCCCTGGGATTAGTTGAGTCGCAGAATCTATGTTATGTAAACTAATCGAACCATCCTCGACGGAGCCCCAGGCGTGCTACCTGGGATCCGTGCAGACCACCGAGCGGCTCTCGATGACCTTGCGGACCCTGGCGCTGGCAGCGGCGTTGCTCGCGAGCGCGTGCGGCAACGCCGACATGGCGACGGCCAAGGACCTCAAGGACCGGATGTGCGCGTGCAAGGACAAGGCGTGCGCGGCCCGCGTCGAGGCTGAAATGGACAAGTGGAACAAGCAGATGGAGGCCAAGTACAAGGACCCCAAGGAGGTCCCGGACGAGCTCATGACGACGATGGCCAGCATCCTCCAGTGCCAGGTCGCCGCCGAGGCTGGCAGCGTCGCCCCATGATGCTCGCGGCGCGGGACCTCGGAATTGCGCCACGCCCGACCTGGATCCCGCCACGATTGGCAACCGTCCGGCCCGGGATTCGGCGCCGGATCGGCTCGACGCACGGCGAACGGGTACCGCGCTTCGGTTTGTGGTAAATCAGTGCCTCGGTTCTTACGATTCACCACTGATCGGGGAGATTCAGATGAAGAAGCTTGGAGCGATTGCGTTGACGTTCGGCATGATCCTGGGCGCGTGCGGCGGCGGCGCCGGCAAGGTCGGCGAGATGCGCGACAAGATGTGCGCCTGTAAGGATGCCGACTGCGCCGGCAAGGTCATGGAAGAGATGTCGAAGCTCGGCGACTCGTTCGGCAAGGACTACAAGCCGAGCGAGGCCGAGGCCAAGGCCGCCGGCGAGATGGCCGAGTGCATGCAGAAGCTCATGAAGTGAGCTGCGAGCGCCGAGGCTGTTTGCTCGGTGCTTGAACGAAGGCCGGTCGCAGGACCGGCCTTCGCGCATTTTCGGGCGCGCCTCAGCGCCGCCTGGCGCCCTGCCCGCTGCCGCCCCCCTGTCGCGGCGATCGACGTGTCCGGCCACCGGACAGCTAACCACGCGCTGGCGGCCCAGCGCGATCGCCGCGCGTGCTAGCGTGCCGGCCGGTTTCAACGGAGAGCTGCGATGGTCAAGTCAGGTGTGCGTGTGCTGGTGCTGGGTTCCTGGTCGGCCATGGGGCTGGGTCTGGTGGCGTGCGGCGGAGGCGGCAAGCCCGCCCCCGCGAAGCCGGTCGCGGTGGCGCCGCCACCTGCGCCCGCGCCCGCGCCTGCGCCGCCGCCGACGCCGGCGGACGACGATGTCGCCAAGGGGACCGCGTTCCGCGATCGGATGTGCGCGTGCGCCGACGCCGCGTGCTCCGACGCGGTGATGAAGGACCTCATGGCCTGGGCCCAGCCGCTCTCGTCGAAGTACCAGCGGCCCGAGGATGCTCCGCCCGCGCTGGTGAGCGCCATGCACGAGCTCAGCGACTGTGCGGCCAAGGTGCCCAGCCCCGTGGCGGGCAAGGTCGTCGAGATGCGCGACAAGATGTGCGCCTGCACGGACGCGGACTGTGCCGGCAAGGTCATGGAGGAGATGGCGAAGCTCGGCGACTCGTTCGGCAGGGACTACCGGCCCAGCCAGGCCGAGGCCAAGGCCGCCAGCGAGATGGCCGAGTGCATGCAGAAGCTCATGAAGTAGCGCGCATGGGCACGGCGCCGGTCGCCGTGCTGTCCGGAATCCGGACGTCGCGCCGGAGCGGCCGCGCACCCCGCGTGATAGCCTCGGCGTCTTTCGCTCCAGGGAGACCGTGATGACGAAGACGGGTGCGTGCGCGATGGTGCTGGGACTGCTGCTCGGCGCGTGCGGCAAGCAGGACGGCCCTGCCGACAAGCCGGC
>JAIOQA010000562.1 GCA_021413675.1 Deltaproteobacteria bacterium
CTTCGGGCTGGCGGCGACGCTCGCCGTTGCGGCGCGCGCGGACGCGACCGTGCGCTGGGACGGCATGGCGGCGCGGCTGCGCGCGGCCGCGGCGGCGAGCGGCGTGGCGTGGCGCGATCTCGCGGCGGACGCGCCGCGCGCGCCGCACATCCTGGCGCTGGCGTTCGCGGGGATCGCGGCGGGCGCGCTGCGCCAGGTGCTCGCGAGCCGCGGGGTCTACGTGTCGAGCGGCTCGGCGTGCGCCGACGCCAAGGCCGGCGCCACCAAGCCCTCGGCGGCGCTCGCCGCGATCGGGCTCGATCCGGCGTGGGGCATGGCGCGGCTATCGTTCGGCGTCGACACGACCGACGAGGAGATCGATCGCGCGGCGGCGATCCTCACCGATGCGGTCCGCGGCCTGGCGCGCTGAGCCGCGTCGAAGGCGCAGCCGCGCACGACGGCGCCGCCGCAGGTGGTTCGCGGCGCGCTATGCCGTCTTCCAGCCCGCGCGGTTCGACCCGGTCTCGCGGGAGATCCTCGAGCGCGGGATGCCCGCGCCGAAGCGCTCCTTGAACACGTCGTGCGGGAGGTACGTGATCCGCTCCTCCTCGAGGTCGGTGAAGGCCGTCGTCGGGTCGGCGATCACGGCGCGATAGTAGGCCTGGCCGGTCCCCACGATGTATCCGCGCGCGTAGAGGAAGCCGTCGTCCGAGCCGTCGGTCTCGGCCTGGATGTCGGCCCGATCGAGGTCGTAGAGCTTCTTCTCGAGGACGCGGTCGAAGGCGACGAGCTCCGCTCGCGTCAGCGTGCCCAGGGCCTGCTCGAGCGCGGGGACGACCTTCGCGCTCAGCGCCTTGCTCACCGCCTCCGCGGTGGCGGCGGTGACCTTGGCCGCGACGCCTGGCCGCTTCTTCGCCAGTGCCGGCGCGCTCGTGGTCCACGCGTCCTCGATCATCCGCCAGAACCGATCCTCGTCGAGCGCACCTGCCGAGGCGCGAGCCCGGCCCGCGGCGGCCCTGGCGGGGGCAGCCTTGGTGGGGGCCTTGGCCCGGGCAAGCTTGGCCTCGGGCTTCGGCTTCGGGGTCCGGGGGACGCCGACCGCGTCTTGCACCCACCACTCGACCAGGATGGCGCCGCTGCGCCCGACGTACGGCAGGGTCTTGTCGTCGTCGGCGGTCGCCGATCGGATGCGTTCGTCCTCGCGATAGACCTCGCCGTTGTCGATCCGCAGCGTCGCGTCCGGGTCGACGGGCGCGGGATCGTGCCCGGCGAGGCGCCAGCGGCCGTTACCCAGGTGATTCGCCGCCGGGCTCTCGATCAGCGTTCGCCACGTCAAGATGGTCTCGGGAAGCTCACCGGCAGCGGATCGGGGCGCGTCGCTTCGCCGTAGATCAGATCGGTCGCGACGCCGAGGATCATCAGGCCCGGGTCGAGCGTCGACAGGAACAGGACCTTCGCGACCGCGAAGTCTTCCTTCGACACCGGGATCATGACGAGGTCGCCGACGCGGGCCTTCGGCTTCTTCACGCGATTGCCGGTGCGGTCGTGAAGCGGTGCTGCATGAGACTCGTTGCTCCGTCAGACGGAGCGCGGTCGTGGGCGATGTGACCTGACCGGCCAGTCGGCCTGGATCGAATCTGACGCGTGGCCGACGACGTCGGAACCGCGCGTCAATGGCGCGACCCGGTCGCGCCCGGCCGGGTCTACAGGCGGCCAAGCCGCTTGGCCGAAAGCGGCGGGGGGCTCGTCGGGGCTTGCCCCCCGACGAGGGGCCCGGCACGCCACGATGCAGGCCAGTCGGCTTGGATCGAATCTGACGCGCGGCCGACGACGTCGGAACCGCGCGTCAGAAGCCCTGCTGGAAGACCAGCGGGAACTGCGTGTTGATGCCCTCGGTCGACTTGCGGAACGTCCACCGGCGGATCGCCGCGATCAGGCACTGCCCGAGCTTGTCGCCGCCGTGGCTGTCGAGGCTGACGTCGGTCACGATGCCGGCGACGTCGACCTTGAGGCTCACCATGATCTTGGTGACTTTCAGGAACGGATCGTCCTTGAGGGCGCGCTCGTAGCAGCGCCGCGTGCCGATCGAGTTGCGCGACGACACGTTGACGATGTCGTCGCCGCTGAGCGGCAGGATCGGCTGCCCATCGGCGCCGACCTCGACGCGCCCCGACGAGCCGGTGCCGCTGCCGGGGTTCGCGTTGGTGCCGCTGCCCGGGTTCGCGTTGGTGCCGCCGGAGCCGGGGCGGCGGATGATCTTGCCCGAGCCGCTGCCCGAGCCCGGGTTCGCGCCGGTGCCAGAGCCAGGGTTGGGATCGCGCGGGCGGCGCGGATCGTCGATCGTGTAGCCGAGGCTGTCGTAGTCGTTGCCGCCGGTCGAGATCGGCGCGCCGCCGTTGTTGCTGCTCGACGCGACCACGGCGATCACCACGACGCCGATCAGCACCAGGCCGGCGGCCATCACGATCCACAGCGCGACGTGGCTGCGCGGCGCGGCCGCGACCGGGCCGATCGGCTGCGCGTCGGCGAGCACGCTCTCCGACAGCGGCGGCAGCTCGCCCGGGACCTTGGCCTCGCCGCTCGACGACGAGGTCATCGCGGCGATCGCGCTGGTCGCGCCGGTGCCGCGGCCGATCGCGGTGTTGCCGCCGGTCGAGCGCGTCGAGGTGCGGGCGGCGGCCGGGGCGCGTCCTGCGGCGGCGCGCGCCGCGGCCATCGCCGCGAGGTCCGGGAGTCGGACGACGCGCGAGACCTCGCCGATGTCGAACTCGAGACCGTCGGTGCCCGACGACGCCGCGGAGGCGGCCGACGCGGCCGCGGCCGCTTTCTCGTTGCCGCCGTCGAACGACTCGAGCGCGGAGTCGTCGAGCGCCTCGCCGTCGCCGTCGTCGTCGGGCGACTCGCCGGTGTCGAACCGCGCCGCCGGGCTACGCGCGGGGGCCTTGGGCTCGGGCTTCGCAGGCCGGGCCTCGGCGCGCGCGGCGAGCGGCGAAGCGATCGGCGCCGATGCGGGCGACGACAGCGCCGCCAGCGGGATCGGCGCGGGCGTCGCGGGCTTGAGCGCGGCGACCGGCGCGCTCTCGGGCTTCGCGGGCCGCGGCGACGGCAGCGCGGGCTTCGCGACCTCGGGCTTCGCGGCCTCGGCCGGCTTGGCCTCGATCGGCCTGGCCTCGCCGGTGGCGACGCCGTTGCGCTTGGCGCCGAGCGCCGGCTCGGGCTTGCCGACCTTGCTGTCGTCCCCATCCCGCCGCGCCGGCGCCTTCGGCTCCGGCTTGACCTTGCTGTCGTCGCGCCGCGCAGGCTCCGGCTTCACCTTGCTGTCGTCGGCGGCGCTGCGCGCGGGCTTCGCCAGGGCCTCGAGCTTGGCGGCCGGCTTCGGCTCGCGCGACACCGTGTCGAGCTTCTGGACCTTCGAGGCCTCGGCCTCGAGCTTCGCCATCGTCGCTGCGAACAGCGGCTTGGGCTCGGACTCGGACTCGGGCTCCGGCGCGGGCTGGGTCGGCGTGTGCGCGCGCGACGGCACCGACGGCTTGCCGCGCGGCGCGGGCGCGGCGACCTTCTGGCGCAGGCCGCGGAAGTGGCTGACCTTCTCGACCGGCAGCCAGTCGTCGAAGCCCTCGCTCCAGCAGTGGACGTCGTCGGTCGGGCGCTTCGACGCGACCCACGCCTGCGCCGCGGCCAGCGAGTACGGGCCCTCCTGCGCGCCGTCGATCGAGACGTACCACTCCTCCTCGAGGCTGGGCGGCGGCGGATCGGCGGCCGGCGACGGCGCCATCTCCTTCGCGAACGCGTCCTGGAGCGCCGAGCGCTCGGGCGCCGCGGCGGGCTCCTCGTCGGTCATGCCCTCGCGGACGCTGATGACGTTGGCGCAGTTCTTACAGCGGATCTTGAGGATCTTGCCGCGAACCCGTTCATCCGCGATCGAGTAGCGGGTCTTGCAGCGGTCGCAGAGGAACTTCATGGTGCAGTGAGACCCGAGGCAAGCGCGCCTCCGCCGTCCTTCGCGCGGGACGAGGAACCTCGTACCGACGCCTCGGGAACAACTCGACGGGACCGGCTATGCGACGGCACGGACATCACCATTGTGCCGAAAATCCTCAGCCAGAGCAAAGGGGTAGGCGTGAGACATACGCGCGAACACGTCGCTTGATCGCAGATCGTCCGCTGCAGGGCGATGTTGAGGCGCGGCGACCGCGCCGGTTCATTGCGCATCGACGCCGTGGGCGTCACCGACGCCACCGTCGGTGACCGGCGGCTCGGGGACGGCGTGCCGGCGCCGCGACACGCTCACCGGGACCAGCGGCGCGACATCGTGGATCGACTGGTCTTTCGCCGGGCGGCTGATCAGCGCGCCGGAGACCCGGACGTCGTCGCCCTGGGCCTCGAGCTCGACCAGCAGGTCGAGGTCCTCCACCCGCGCGCCGATCCAGCGCGCGCCGGCGGCGTTGAGCTGGTAGACCGGCTCGTCGGCGACCCGCACCAGCCGGCCGCCGTCCCAGCGGTAGATCGCCACCGACACCACGCGGGTGTCGCCGACCAGGCGATCCGATACGACCGCGAGATCATCCTTGCGATCGTCGGCGGCGATGGGCGCGGCGTAGACCACGCCGGGCGCGTCGATCGACGCGATCCGGCGCGGCCGATCGTCAGCGCCGACCACCAGCGTGATCGTCGGATCGCCGACCACCGCGGTGATGGCGGTGGAGTCGTCGGGGCACCACGCGACCGGCACGGACGATGACGCGCCGGGGTCGCCGGCGCTGACCAGCGCCACCGCGGCGGCCGCCGTCGGCGGCGCGCAGGCCGGACGCGGGACCTGCGGCACCGGCGCGCCCGCGTCGCTCGCGAGCGGCCCGCCGGCGGTGTCGCCCGACTCGGCGCGCGTCACCATCACCGCGGCGACCCGATCGTCGACGACCAGGAACCGGACACCGGGCAGCGCCCGCCCGACGTAGACCCGCGGATCGCGGGCCCAGCGCCGATCGCGCAGCTCGTCGCCGACCGCGGTCGTCAGCTCGTGGCGCAGCATGCCGACCTTGGCGCCGCGCTCGGTGCGCGCGATCTCGGCGTGGACGACCGCGACGAAGGTGATCGCCGAACCGTCGGTCTCGCCCGCGACCAGCACGCCGTCGTCCTCGGCGCGCACGACGCTGCAGTGGACCAGGCCGCGGACGTCGAGCACCGGCAGCCGCGGCCCCGAGGGCAACTCGGCCAGCGCATCGCCGACCGGGGCGCCCAGGCGGTACGGCCCGACGCCGTCGCTGCGGATCGCGTGGGGCGGCAGCGCCCGCACGCCGCCCGCGGGCGGCCCGATCACGCGGCGCGGCGGCGGCGGCGCGTGCGACGGCTCGGGATCCGCATCGGGCTCGCGATCACGGCAGGCGCCGAGGATGCAGAGCGCGCAGACAATCGAGGCGACGACTCGCACCCCGAGGTTATAGCAGGCCCGATCGCGATCGACCGGTGCGCCGCCGGTCACAGCAAGAAGTACAGGACGACCGCGACGATCACCGCGGCCACGCCGCCCATGACCAGGTACGGCGTGATCTCCGGCGGCGGCCCCGCGATCGCGCGCGCGCCATCACCCGCCGGCGCGGTGACCAGCGGGCCGGGCGGCGTCAGCCGGGGCTCCGGCCGCGGCTCGGGGCGCACGACCTCACTCGGTGGGCGCAGCGGTAGCTCGGTGCGGTGCAGGGTCTGCGGCGGCCGCACGGTCGGCGTCGGGCCCGACGCCGGCTCGCCAGCGTGCGGCACCGGCGTGCGGATCAGCCGCAGCTGCTCGAGCTCGAGCCCGAGCGCCGCCGCGACCTCGGCGTCGGCCTCCTCGTACTCGTCCCAGTCCGACGCCGGCGCGACCGTGCCCTCGGGCGCGGGCTCGAAACCGCCGAAGACCTGGCTGTCGAAGTCGAGCTCCTCGTCCTTCGCGGTCTGGCGGTGCTCGTCCTCGGAGATGAGCTCGGGGCGGCGCTGGCCGCCGGCGGCGATCGCCAGCTGATCGAGGTAGCGCGCGATCCGCACCGGCCCCGAGTGCATCTTGGTGTCGCGAAGGAACTCCTCGAGATCGTCGGCGAGATCGTAGGCGCTCTGGTAGCGATCGCCGGCGTGGCGCTCGAGCGCGCGCATGACGATCGCCTCGAGGCCGCCCGGGAAGTCGCGCTTGATGAACGTGGGCGGCTCGATCACGCCCTCGGTCAGGCGGCGCACGACATCCTGCGCCGGGCCCTTGAACAGGCGCTTGCCGACGGTGATCTCGTAGAGCACGACGCCGAGCGAGAAGATGTCGCTGCGGTGATCGCAGCGCTGGCGCAACGCCTGCTCCGGCGACATGTAGCTCAGCTTGCCGGGGAACAGGCCCTCCTCGCGGAACCGCTGGCCCTTGGCGCGCGCGATGCCGAAGTCGATGACCTTGAGGAAGCCGTCCTCGGTGACCAGCAGGTTGGTCGGCGAGATGTCGCAGTGGACGATGTCGAGGGGCTCGCCGCCGAACTGCGAGCCGGCGGCGCCGCGCTTGGCGTGGAAGTAGCCCATGCCCGCGGCGGCCTGGCGGATCAGCTCCACCGCGTGCTCGAGCGGCAGGAACTGGCCGTGGCCGAGGCCGCGCCGGCACAGCTCGTTGAGCTCCTCGCCGACGATGTACTCCATCGCGATGAACGGCACGCCACCCTCGGCCTCGACGTCGTAGACGTGGACGATGTTGGGGTGGTTGAGCACCGCGCCGATGCGGGCCTCGTCGATGAACATCTCGAGCAGGCGCGCATCGACCGCGAGCTCGGGCTTCATCCGCTTGATGACGACGTCCTTCTCGAACCCGGCCATCGCGTTCTGGCGGGCGAGGTAGATCTCGGCCATGCCGCCGGTGGCGAGCTGGCGGATCAGCGTGTAGCGACCGTTGCCGAGGGTGACCGGCGCGCCGGTCGCGGCGCTCGCGTGCGGCTCGGTCACGACGCCACCTCGACGACCTCGCCGTGGGCGCGCAGGGTCGCGTCGATCGCGACCCGGGCGGCGGTCGAGATCGCGCCGGTCGGGCCCGGCACCTCGGGCGCCTCGGCGAGCATCGCCTCGAGCACCGCGGTCATGCCGCCGGCCAGGCCGCGCAGATCGTAGCCGCCCTCGAGCGCGACCACGAGCCGACCGGCGCAGACCTCGTCGGCGATCGCGCGCAGCCGCGCGCCCATCGCGCCGAAGCCGCGGTGGGTGACGCGCATGCCGGCGAGCGGATCATCCTCGAACGGATCGAAGCCGGCCGAGACCAGCACCAGGTCGGGCTTGAAGCGCCGCAGCGCCGGGACGATCACGTCGTCGAAGGCGACCGCGTACTCGGCGTCGCCCGCGCCCGCCGGCAAGCCGACGTTGACGGTCGCGCCGCGCGCGCCCACGCCGCCGATCTCGTCGGGCGCGCCGGTGCCCGGGTAGTACGGGTACTGGTGGGTCGACGCGTAGAGCACGCTGGGATCGTCCCAGAAGATGTCCTGCGTGCCATTGCCGTGATGCACGTCCCAGTCGACGATCGCGACCCGGGCGGCGCCCGCCGCGCGGGCGGCCGCCGCGGCGACCGCGACGTTGTTGACCAGGCAGAAGCCCATCGCCTTGTCGGCGGTGGCGTGGTGGCCGGGCGGCCGCACGACCGACAGCCCGCGCGAGAGCTCCCCGGCCAGGACGCGCAGCGCGAGGTCGGCGGTGCCGCCAGCGGCGGCCAGCGTCGCCTCCCACGTGCCGGGCGAGAAGTACGTGTCGGCGTCGAGCCAGCCGCTCTGGCCGGGGACCGTGCGGGTCAGGGTGTCGAGGTAGCCGGCGCGGTGGACGCGGGCGAGCTCCTCGTCGGTCGCCGCGCGCGGCGCGATCGAACGGCCGCGCGACGGCAGGCCGGCCCCGACGAGCGCGTCGCGCACCGCGACCGCCCGCGCCGGCCGCTCGGGATGGCCGTGGGGCGCGCGGTGGTGCACGAACACCTCGTCCAGCACGTAGCCGAGCATCGCGGCGACAGATAACACGAAACTGACACCGGCCGGTATCCGCCGTTACGCGCTGCCAGCAGGCGTGATCCGAGATCGGGCCGCCCTGCCCGCGCCGGGCCCGGCGAACCGCCCCGAAAACGACGCGATCCGGGTCGTGGCACCGAGGGGCCGCGAACCGGATCGAGCGCGCGCGACGAGCCGATCAGTTGATGATCGGGCCGACGCAGGACGCGATGTCGAAGAACACGAAGGCCAGGGCCTTCTCCTGCGGGGTCAGGTCAGCCGAGCAACCCAGCGGGTACGCGTCGCCCGGGAACGACGAGGTCGACACGTGCATGTCCGAGTAGACGACCTTGCCGCAGCGGTCGGCCTCCTGGACGTCGAGCGGGGTCGTGAACTGCGAGATCTGCGGGCCGGTGTAGCCGGTCGACGCCTCGAGGTAGATGTACTGCTGCGCGAGCGCCGAGTTGATCGCCTTGGCGATGTTGCGGCCATCGGCGATGTCGATCTTGCCGTGGACGGTCGACGCGCCGACGTTGACCAGCCAGGTCGCGAGCGCCTTGCCCTTGTCGAAGGTCTCGTCGACGGTCGCGGTGACGTCGATGAAGTCGCCGGTGTCGTTCAGGGTCAGCGCCATCGGCCACGGCTGCGGCGCGGCGTTGATCCAGTAGTAGTGGTAGTGGGTGGCGAACACGCGACCGCCCTTGTTGGCGTAGTCGTACATGTTCTGCAGGGCGGTCGGCGACTTCTGATCCTCGTACTCGCTGCCCTCGCACGACAGCATCACGATGTCGTACTTGTCGAGGTTGCTCTCGGTGTTCCAGAACGTGGTCGCGTTGCTGAGCGTGCGCGCGCCGCCCGCGAAGGTCGAGTCGAACGCCGACGTGCCGCCGCCCGAGCCGACGAACAGGTTGACGCGGCCGGTCTCGCTGCCGGTGGTGATCTCCGCCGGGTCGATGCCGAGCTTGAGCGGCAGGCACTCCAGGGCGTCGGCGCCGCCGGTCGACAGTGCGATCTTGGGCATGTCGCCCTCGGTGTGGTTGCGCGGCAGGCGGGTCAGCGCCGCGTCGACCGGGGTGTCGGTGCACGCGGCCACCGTCGGGATCGTGATCTGGCGGCGCCACTTGCCGACCTGGATGATGACCGGCAGGTCCGCCGTCACCGGCACGTCGGGCAGCACGAAGTGGCCGGCCTCGTCGGTGTTGACCTGCGAGACCGGCTGGCCGGCGAGCGTGTCATTGCACTTGTTGCACTGCACGCCCTCGGGGATCGGCCCGGGGTCGGCGTTGGGCACGTAGACCGTGACGCCCGACAGCGGCAGCGTGCCGTTGGGCGCGTAGACGATGCCGCTCAGGGTGGTCGTGCCGCCGCCCATCGTCGAGCAGTCGACCTTCTTGCACTCGAGCCCCACGCACGCGTCCGGCGGCGGCGGGGTCGCGTCGATCACGTCGGCGGGCTTGGCGTCGAACGTGGGCCCGTTTCCGTTGTTGGATCCGCACGCGGTGGCGACGAGAGCACCGGCCGCAAACAAGCTATGGCAAAGGAGACTGCGCATCGTGGCTCCTGCGTATCAGAGTCCGCGACCGCGCCGCCAGTCCTAATGTGTGCTCGCCCTGCCGAGGCGCGCACTCTGTTGCAGACCTGTTCGTCCCATCACGGATTGGAAACCGGATGGAGACCTGCGAGGCCCTCGCGCCCGTTCAGTTCACGATCGGGCCGACGCAGGAGGCGATGTCGAAGAACATGAAGGCCAGCGCCTTCTCCTGCGGCGTCAGCCCGCTGGTCGCGCAGCCGCCGGGGAACCCGGTGCCCGACGACGACGACGAGCCCGACGACACGTGCATGTCCGAGAACACGACCTTGCCGCAGCGATCCGACTCGGGCGCCGACAGCGGCGCGGTGAACTGCAGGTTTTGGACGCCGACCGGTCCGCCCGAGGTCGACGAGTCGAGGTAGACCCAGCGCTGCGCCTTCTGCCCATCGACGGCCTGGCAGGTGTTGCGGCCATCCTTGATGTCGATCAGGTCGCGCGTCGTCGAGCCGCCGACGTTGAGCATCCAGGTCGCGAACGACCTGCCGCGATCGAAGCCCTCGTCGATGGTGCCGGTGGTCGTGTCGAGGTTGTTGCTGTTGTTGTCGAAGGTCGCCACCGTCGGCCACTCCTGCGGGCCGACCTCGAGCCACTTGTTGTGCCAGTGCGACATGAACACGCGGCCGCCGAGGTTGGCGTAGTCGAAGACCGCCTGCTGCGACGACGCCGGCGCCCGCGTGTCCGACGGCTGCGAGCCCTCGCACGAGAAGATGACGAGGTCGTACTTCTTGAGCTGGTCGAGGTTGTTCCACAGCGTCTTCGCGTCGCTGAAGGTGCCGGTGTTGGGCTGACCGCTGGCGAACTTGCTCGCGCCGTTGCCGTTGTAGAGGTGGACGTGGCCGGTGCCGCTGTCGGTCGAGAACTCCGACGGGTCGATGCCGAGCTTGGGCAGGAGGCACTCGAGCGCGTCGGCGCCGCCGGTCGTGATCGCCATCTGCGGCATGTCACCCTCGGACGCCTTCGAGGGCAGGCTGGTCTGGGTCGCGTCGAGCGGCGTGTCGACGCACGCGGCGACGGTCGCGACCGTGATCTGGCGCCGCCACTTGCCGACCTGGATGACCAGCGGCAGGTTCGGCACGACCGGCACGTTCTCGAGGACGAAGTGGCCCATCTCGTCGGTGGTGGTCTGCACCACCGGGTTGCCCGGCAGCGCGTTGTCACAGCGATCGCACGTCGCGCCCGCCGTCAGCGGCCCCGGGTCGCTGTTGGGCACGTAGACCGTGACGTTGTAGAGCGGCAGGGTCTTGTTGGGCGCGTAGACCACGCCCGACAAGGTCGTCGTCCCGCCGCCCATCGTCGAGCAATCGACCTGCATGCACTGCAGGCCGACGCACGCGTCGGGCGGGCCCTGGCCGTCGCCGTGGCCGCCGTCGCCGTCGCCCTTCGGCACGGGCGCTCCACACGCGAGGAGCGAGAACGCGATCGCGATAGCACTCGAGGCGACGTGAGAGACGCGCATGCGAGACCTCCAGCAGCATCACCCTCGGCGACGCTAGAACCCGCAGCGTAGCACCGGGCCGCGGCGCGCCGGTAGGTTTTCCCGGCGGCAACCCGCCGTCCCTTTCGTGCACAGCGCGTGACGCGAGCTACGCGTCGCGCTCGGTGCGCAGGGCGCGCTGCATCAGCTTGGTCATCGTCTCGCGGGCCGGCGCGCCGCGGTGCACGATCTCGTACATCACGTCGGTGATCGGCGCGGGCACGCCGACCTTGCGAGCCAGCTCGTGCGCAACCTTGGTTGTGTTCACGCCCTCGGCGACCATGCGCATGTCGCGCAGGATGTCCTCCATCGACTGCCCGCGCCCGAGCGCGAGGCCGACCTTGCGGTTGCGCGATGCGTCGCCCGCGCAGGTCAGGACCAGGTCGCCCATGCCGGACAGGCCGGCGAAGGTCGCGGCGTGGGCCCCCATCGCGACCCCGACCCGCGTGATCTCGGCGAGGCCGCGGGTGATGAGCGCGGCCCGGGCGTTCGAGCCGAGGCCGAGGCCGTCGGAGACGCCGGCGGCGATCGCGACGACGTTCTTGATCGCGCCGCCGACCAGCACGCCGGTGACGTCGTCGGTCGAGTAGATGCGGAAGCGCTCGTTCGACAGCGTCTTCTGGGCCTGGGCGGTGGCGACCGGGTCGGTGCCCGCGAGCACGATCGCGGCGGGCATGCCGGCGGCGATCTCGGCGGCGAAGGTCGGCCCGCTCAGGTAGGTCGCGCGCGCCGCGATCCGCGCCGGGAAGATGTCGCGGTAGACGTGGTCGATCGTCTGCAGCGTGCCCTCCTCGAGGCCCTTCGACGCGTTGACGACGATGACGTCGGGGTCGAGGTACGCCGCGGCCCGGCCGAGCACGCTGCGGATCGCGTGCGACGGCGTGACGCCGAGGACCAGCTGCTTGCCGGTCACCGCCGCGGCGAGGTCCGCGGTGACGATCACGCCTGCCGGCAGCGCGAAGCCCGGCAGGTACGAGCTCGTCCGGGTCTCGGACAGGACCTGGGCGGCGGCGGGGTCGCGGCACCAGAACGCGACCTGATGGCCGGCGTTGGCGGCGAGGATCGCGAGGCAGGTGCCGTAGCTGCCGGCTCCGATGACGGCGATGTCGGCCATGGGCGTGAAGCGTACTCGCGCCGCGCCGGCAAACGCCAGCGACGCGCGCGGCTCGCGTGCGTGTCAGCCGAGCGTCTGGTCGTTCGCCTGCGTGGCGAGCACGACCCGGTTGCGGCCGGCGCGCTTGGCGCCGTAGAGCGCGGTGTCGGCGCCGCGGATCAGGCCCTCTGCGTCGGTCGCGTCGTCGGGGAAGGTCGCCACGCCGACCGAGATCGCGAGCGTGCCGCCGGGCTGCGCGCCGGTGTGCGCGAACGGGTGGGTCGCGACCCGATCGCGCAGGCGCTCGGCGATCTTGGCGGCCGTGAACTTGGCGGTGTCGACCAGGATCACACCGAACTCCTCGCCGCCGTAGCGCGCGACGACGTCGTTGGCGCGGCGGCCCTCGGCGAGCAGGCGCGCGACCTGGCGCAGCACCTCGTCGCCGGCGGGGTGGCCGTGGTGGTCGTTGTAGTGCTTGAAGTGATCGACGTCGATCATCAGGAGCGACAGCGGCAGGCCGTTGCGCGCCGAGCGCTCGACCTCGAGCGACAGCCGCTCGTGAAAGTGGCGGTGGTTGTAGAGGCCGGTGAGACCGTCGGTGACCGCGAGCTGCGCGAGCCGCGCGTTGGCCTCGGCCAGCTCGTGGGTGCGCTCCTGGACCTTGGCCTCGAGCTCGCGGTTCATCTCGAGCAGCGCCTGGTTCTTCGACGACAAGGTCGCGATCAGCCGCTGGTTCTCCTCGGTCAGCCGGTACTGCCGCAGCAGGTTCTCGACGATGAGGTGGAGCGAGGCCTCGTCCCAGGGTTTGGGGATGTAGTGGTTGAGGTGCGCGCGGTTGATGGCCGAGATCACCGCCTCGAGCCCGGCCTGGCCGGTGAGCAGGATCTTGGTCGTGGTCGGCGAGCGCTTGTCGACCTTCTCGAGCAGATCGACGCCCTTCATGCCCGGCATGATCTGGTCGGCGATGATGACGGCGATCGACTCGCCATCCTTCTCGAGCTCCTCGAACAACTCGAGCGCATCGGGGCCCGAGCTCGCGGTGGCGATCGAGCACTCGTGGCCGAAGCGCGCGCCGAGCTGCTGGCGGAGCGCGTTGAGCACGCCCTCCTCGTCGTCGACGCAGAGGATGGTCTCGCGCGCGGCGATCACGACGAGACCTCCGCGGCCAGGTCTGCCTCGACCGGCACCGGCGTCGCCGCGCGCGGCGCGACGCCGGCGCCGATCGGCAACCACACCTCGAAGGCGGTGCGGCCCGGCACCGACTCGCAGCGGACCGTGCCGCCGTGCTTCTCGACGATCTGTCTCACGATGCCCAACCCCAGCCCCGTCCCCTCACCCTTCGGCTTGGTCGTGAAGAACGGCTCGAAGATCCGCGGCATGACGTCGGCGGGAATGCCCGGGCCGTCGTCGATGATCCGCACCATCACGCCCGGCCCGTGCGGCTCGGTCTCGATCGCGATGCTCCCGCGCCCCTTGAGGGCCTGGACCGCGTTCTGGATGAGGTTGGTCCACACCTGGTTGAGCTCGTCGACGTAGGCGGGGACCAGCGGAAGCCTTCCAAAACGCCTGGTGACGACGATATCACGGAGGGCGTAGTCCAAGAGCGCGAGCGTGATCTCGATGCCCTCGTGGAGATCCGTCTGGCTCGACGTGGCCTGCTGGTCGAGGTGCGAGTAGGTCTTGAGCGCACCCACGATGCGCTGGATGCGCCGGATCGCGGCCTGGATCACGTGAGCGTTGCGGTGCAGGTTGGCCGCCTCCGTGAGGTAGCCCACGGCCAGCGGGATGAGCTGCGGGCGGGCCGGCCCGGTGCAGGCCGCGCACAGCGCGATGGCCTCGTCGGGCTCGGCGCCGACCTCGACCAGCGCGAGCGCGATCTCGGCGGGATCGGCGATGCCCTCGAGATCGATCCGGCCGCGCAGCTCGCGCGCCGCGCGCCGCACGCCGGCGCCGGTCGGCAACCGCCGCTGGGCGACGATCGGCGCGAGCGCCTCGGCGGCCTCGATCACCGCGCGTCGGATCTCGGGCGCGACCTGCAGCTCGGCCAGCGTGACCGTGTGCGAGGTGAGCCGCCGCACGACCTCGCCCATCGCGTCGGCGGAGCCGCGGATCGCCGCCGACGGCGAGTTGACCTCGTGCGCGACGCCGGCGACCAGGAGGCCGAGGCCGGCGAGCCGCTCGCTCAGGATCAGCTGGGCCTGGGCGTCGCGCAGATCGGCGAGCGCCTTGCCGAGCTCCTGGTTCATCGCGGTGAGCTCCGAGGTCCGGAGCCGGACCTTGCGCTCGAGCTCCTCGCTCGAGCCGCGGACCTCGTCGTAGAGCCGGGCGTTCTCGACCGCGGCCGCGGCCTGGTCGGCGAAGGTCGCGAGCAGGTTGGCGTCGGCGTCGGAGAACGACCGGTGATCGGCGTTGCGCCCGACGACGATCACGCCGACGACCACGCCCTTGCGCTCGAGCGGCGCGGCCAGCAGCGAGCCGTCGATGCCGGCGAGCTGGGCGATCGCCGCGCGGCGCTCGTCCTCGGCCAGCCGCGGCACCAGGATCGCGCGCCGGGCCTGCGCGACCTCGGCGGCGAGCGGCAAGAGCGGCCGGGCCTGGATCGCGCCCTCGCTGCCCATGAGCGTCGTCCGCAGGTTGCGGCCCAGCGAGCGCGCCGCGCCCAGCCGCAGCGTGATCGCGCCGTCGGCGCCGGCCGACGCGACCCACAGCGCGCACAGGCGCACGTCGAACGTGCGCGCGACCGAGTCGACGATCTTGCGCAGCACCTGATCGAGATCGATGACCGACGACACCGCGCGGCCGGCGTCGTGGAGCGCGACGATCTCGCGCATGCGCGCGGCCAGGCGCTGCTGGTTCTCCTTGAGCGTCGTGGTCATGTGCGCGAACGCCTCGGCCAGCTCGCCGATCTCGTCGCCGCGCGGGATGTCGATGGCGTGGTCGAGATCGCCGCGCGCGACCGCGATCGCGCCGCGGTGGAGCCGCGCGATCGGCGCGCCCAGCCGGCGACCGAGCCAGGCCGCGAGCGCCAGCGCGAACCCGAGCGCGACCGCGCCGCCGATCGCCAGCGACCGGAACGCGACCTGCTTGGCCGAGGCCACCGGGCCGCGATCGATCGCCACGCCGAACAGCCCGACCGGGTGATCCTCGACGTCGACCAGCGCGGTCCACGCGACCGCGTACTCGCCGCCGCTGATCTCGGCGGTCGCCAGGACCCGCCGGCCGGCCGCGGCCTGCGCCGCGATGCCGGTGCCGATCGCCACCGTCGGCGCGCGCTCGCCGAGCGGGTCGCGGAAGGTCGACAGCGCCTCGGTCGCGGTCCGCGGCGCGATCATGACCTCGGCGCCGAGCGCGCCCTTGATCGCGTCGGCGAAGTCGGCGTCGAGCGGCACCGACAGCACGACCACGCCCTGCAGCGCGAACGACTCGTCGACGATCGGCGCGACCGCGCGCACGACCAGGCGCGGCTCGCCGGGCGCACCGTCCGGCGTCGGCACCGTGATCACGTCGAGGTTCACGCGCTGCGCCCAGGCCTGGCCGGCGCGGACCAGCGGCGCGTCGGCGGCCAGCCCCAGCCCCTCGAAGCGGGCGGTGTCGCCGCCGATCACCTGATCGAGCACGGCCTGGCCGCTGGCGTCCTTGACCTGGACCAGCGCCGCCGGCAACAGCGGCGCCTCGCGCGCGATCAGCGCCGAGACCGCGCCCTTGCCGGTCGCCATCGCGCGCGACAGATCGTTGGTCGAGGCCACGCGCACCGCGTCGGCGCCGTAGCGCTCGACCGTGCGCAGGAGCAGGTTCAGGCCGACGTCGAGCTGGCGCTGGGTCTCGCTCTCGA
The DNA here is from genome assembly GCA_021413675.1 of Deltaproteobacteria bacterium. Lineage (GTDB taxonomy): Bacteria > Myxococcota_A > Polyangia > Haliangiales > Haliangiaceae > JAIOQA01. Next base: position 15,928 of record JAIOQA010000562.1, read on the forward strand.
GGCCGCGCTCGAGGCCGCCGAGCACCACGCCGCCGGCGATCGTCGCGACCACCGCGACCGGCACCAGCGCCGCGATCGAGAGCGACAGCGCCAGCTTGTGGCGCAGCCGCAGCCGCCCGAGCGGGGCGACCAGCCAGCGCAGCAGCCGCATCATGGAAGGGACGCTCGCCTTCGCTCGCTCATCGGCGCAGCCGCCGCGCCCGGGCGTAGACCATGTGCCCGTTGGGGTTGACGATCACGTCGCCGACGTCGGTGCGCGCGGCGATCGCGACCTGCGAGTGCGCGAGCGGCACCCACGGCGCGTCCTCGGCGATGCGCTCCTGGACGCGCGCGTAGAGCCGCTCGCGATCGGCCTTGTCCTCGGAGGTCTGGGCGAGGGACAGGAGGCCGTGGACCTCGGCGTCGCGGTAGAACGCGGCGTTCTGGGCCGAGCCGATGACGGTGTTGTCGCGATCGAAGAGCAGGAACAGGAAGTTGTCGGGATCGCCGTTGTCGCCGACCCAGCCGAACAGGCAGAGGTCGTGCTCGCCCCGCTGCATCGAGCGCTGGTGCTGCGAGTACGGCTGCAGCACCAGCTCGGTGTGCAGGCCGACCTCGGCGAGGTTGGCCTGGATCACCCGCGCAACTCGCGCCGGGTCGAACAGATACGGCCGCGGCGTCGACGGCACGTACAGCGAGTAGGTCTTGCTCGGATCGAACCGGCCCCGGACCTGCGCGTCGTGCAACAGCGCGCGCGCCCGCGCCGGATCGTACGGGTACTGCGCGCGGACCTTGTGATAGCCCCACTGCGTCGGCGGGAGCGGGCCCGAGGCCGCGATCGCCAGGCCCTGGTACGCGAGCTTGACGATCGGCTCCTTGTTGATCGCGTAGTTCACGGCCCGCCGCACGTCGACGTCGTCGAACGGCGGGTGGTCGTTGTTCATCGCGAGGTAGGTGACGCTGTTCGACGGCGTCTCGTGCAGCCGCAGCCCCGGGTGCAGATCCACGAACTGCAGCTCCTCGGGCAGGATCTGGGTCGCGACGTCGACGGCGCCCGACTCGAGCGCGATCAGCCGCTGGCGCGGATCCTCGATCACCTGGAACACGACCCGCTCGAGCGCGGCCTTGTGGTCGCTGTCCCAGTAGTCGTCGTTGCGCTTGAGCACGATGCGCTGGCCCCGATCCCAGCGCTCGAGCATGAACGGCCCGGTGCCCGAGGGGTGGCTCGTGAAGTCGTCGCCCCAGCGCGCGACCGCGGTCGGCGAGACGATCGACACCGGGAACATCGCCATGTTGGCCTCGAACGGCGCGTACGGCTGCTCGATCGCGACCCGGACGGTCAGGTCGTCGACCTTCTCCACCTTGATGATGTTGCGGAACTGGTTCTGCCAGTACTGGAAGCGATCGCGGTGGAACGGGTGCTTCGGGTCGCGCTGGCGCTCGAGGGAGAACACCACCGCGTCGGCGTTCATCGCCGTGCCGTCGTGGAAGCGCACGCCCGGCCGCAGGTGGAAGGTCCACAGCCGGCCGCCGTCGCCGACCTCCCACGAGGTCGCGAGCCCGGGCTCGAGCGCGGTCGTCGTCGGCTGCCAGCGCACCAGGCGCTCGTAGATCTGATCGATGACCTCGATCGACTCGTTGTCGAACGGCAGCGCAGGATCGAGCTCGCGGGCGTCGCTCGACCGGGCCACCACCAGGGTGTCCGGGTCGCGATTGTTCGATACCCCACCGGCCGGTTCGCTCGAGAACCAGCCAGACAGATCACACCCGGCCGCCAGCAGCGCGATCGGGAGAAGCAATCCGCGCACGGGTCCGATCCTACGCCCCCGTCACGATTGACTCCAGGCTTTCGCTCACTTAGCCTCTGGGTGCCTTTGGCTGTGCGGGGGACTCGCACAGCTTTTGGCACGCGTCAGGGCCGGCGGAGGTGAATCGGCCCCGTGTCAGGATCGTCGAGAGGACTCTCGCTCACCATGCGCCAGCTCACGTCAGGCGGCACAGCGCCGCGGCTACTTCTCGCTTGCTTGGTCGCCACCACGCTCGGTGCGTGCGACCTCGGCGCGTTCACGGTCGACACGACCACGAAGGTGCTGGTCCGCGCCCAGCCATCGCTCAAGATGGAGTCGGACTACGACCTCGCCGCGCGCGGTCTGCCCGGCACGCTCAAGACCATCGAGGGCTTCTGGACGGTCAATCCGAACAAGGAGCTGACCGGCATCCTCATGGAGGGCTTCTGCCAGTACGGCACCGGGTTCGTCGAGGACGAGTTCGAGCAGGCCGAGGCGGTCAAGGACTTCGACGGCATGGAGTACCAGGCCGCCCGCGCGACCAAGATGTACCTGCGCTGCGCGAACTACGCGCTGATGCTCCTGGGGAAGAACTGGCAGGACAACATCTTCGGCGAGACCGACAAGGTCGCCGCGCTGGTGAAGGGCGCGAACTCGGGCCAGCGCACCCAGATGATGTGGCTCGCGCTCGGCATCGCGTCCGCGGTCAACATGAACAAGGACAAGGTCGAGATGGTCGCGCAGCTGCCGACCGCCAAGATGATCCTCGACCGCGTGGTCGAGTTCGACACCAAGTCGATGCCTGGCGACAAGATGCTCGCCGCCCTGCCCCACCTCGCGCTCGGCATGATCGCCAGCGCGCTGCCGCCGGCCATGGGTGGTGATCCGCCCAAGGCCACCGGCGAGTTCAAGAAGGCCCTCGAGATCACCGGCGACAAGTTCCTGCTCGCCCGGGTCTTCATGGCGCGCAAGGTCGGGGTCATGACCCAGGACCGCGCGATGTTTCACGCCGAGTTGATGAAGGTTCTCGCGACTGCGCCGTCCATCTGGCCGGAGCAACGCCTCGCCAACGAGATCGCCCATCGTCGGGCGCGTCGCTACCTGAAGCAGGAAAAGGAGCTCTTCTGATGCGTCACCTAGCCTCTCGCGCCACCGTCCTCGCCGCGGCCACCCTCGCGGGCCTCGCCGCCGCCGCCGCGCCCGCCGCCGCCGATCCCGTCGAGCTCCGCGTCGCGACCCTCGCCCCTCCGGGCTCGACCTGGATGAAAATCCTCGACAAGGGCGCCGCCAAGGTCTCGGACAAGACCGAGAAGCGCGTCTCGCTCAAGTGGTACGCCGGTGGCGTCCAGGGCGACGAGCGCGACTACGTCCGCAAGATCCGCCTCGGCCAGCTCGACGGCGCCGCCGTCACGTCGGTCGGCCTGTCGATGATCGACGAGAGCATCCGCGTGCTCGAGCTCCCGCGCATGTTCGCCTCGATCGACGAGATGGACTACGTGGCCGACAAGATGTGGCCGTACTTCGTCGCGAAGTTCGAGAAGAAGGGCTTCAAGCTCACCGACCGCGGCGAGATCGGCTGGATCTACTTCTACTCGAAGTCCGAGGTCACCACCCTCGACCAGCTGAAGGGCCTCAAGCTCTGGCAGTGGGGCGACGACTCGATCGTCAGCGCCATGTACAAGAAGCTCGGCCTGAACGGCACCCCGCTCGGCGTGCCCGAGGTCGACTCGGCGCTGCAGACCGGCCGCATCAACGGCTGTTACGGCTCGCCGCTGACCACGGTCGCGCTGCAGTGGAACACCAAGATCAAGTACCAGACCGAGATGCCGATGAGCTACGGCATCGGCGCGACCGTCATGTCGCTCGACGCGCTCAAGAAGATGTCGGCCGACGATCAGAAGACGATGCTCGACCTCGCCAAGAAGATGGGCAAGGACATCCGCAAGGGCGTCCGCAAGGACAACGTCGAGGCGGGCAAGCAGATGAAGAGCAAGGGCGTGAAGCTCACCACGACCCCGCCCGCGATGGTCGATCAGTTCACCAAGGCCGCCGAGGAGGTCTGGAACGAGCTGGCCGGCAAGATCTACTCGAAGGACGAGCTGGCGATGGTGCTCAAGTACCGCGACGAGTACCGCAAGAAGCACCCCGCGAAGTGACCCGCACGTCGGTTCCGCAAGGAGCCGATGGCAGGCACGGCCCGCGTCTTCCCGACGCGGGCCGTCGCGTTTTCGGTCGCGCGGAGAAATTCGAGTTTGAGGACAGACGCTCGGCTGCTTTTCCGGCGTGTTGCGATTGAGTCAATCGTCGCGGCTCGCGTACCCTCCCGTCGTGGCGCCCGAAGACGATTCGCGTCCGCCCGACGAGGGGGCAGACGCCAAGCTCGACACCGCGGCGTCCGCCGCACCTGGTGATGACGACCCGATCGGCGCCCACGGCGCCGCCGGGACCTTCCCGGACGACGGTGGACTCGCGCGGGGTCTGCGCAAGGTCGACCGCGTGTTCGGCTTCACCGAGCAGGTGGTGCTGGTCTCGCTCTTGGCCGCGGTGGTCCTGACCGCGACGCTCCAGACCGTGGCCGAGAAGGCCTTCGGGACCTCGTACCTGTGGTCGTTCGAGGTCATCCGCGGCTCGGTCCTCGGCATCGCGATGATCGGCGCGGCGTTCGCGACCTACCAGCAGCGCAACCTGGCGATGGACCTGGTCTCGCGCCGGCTGGCGCCGCGCGGCCGGATGATGCTGCGCATCGTGCTCGCGCTGATCACGATCTTCATCGCCGGCGTGTTCACGTACGGCGGCCTGCGCTTCGTCGACGTCGGCATCAAGGCCGACGATCACCTCGCCGACATCCTGACCGCGTGGGCCATGCCGATCGGCGGCGGCCTGATCGTCTTCCACTCGCTGATCCAGCTGATCATCGAGGTGGACTACCTGGTCCGGGGCAAGCTGACGCCCGACCGCGAGCGGACCCACTGACATGACCACGCTGCTCGTCATCCTCCTCATCTTCGCGTTCATCTCGGGCGCGCCCCTGTTCGCCGTCATGGTCGGCGGCGCCGCGCTCGGCGCGTACACCTCCGACCGCTCGTTCGGCGAAGAGTTCAGCGGCATGGTCGAGACCGCCCACGGCATGGGCACGGGCGATCAGGCCCAGGTCCTCTCGACGATCCCGTTGTTCATCTACGCCGGCTACCTGCTCGCCGAGGCCCGCACCGCCGACCGCCTGGTCCGCTTCGCCAACGCCGCGCTGGGCTGGTTCCCGGGCGGCCTCGCGATCGTCACGATCATGACCTGCGCGCTGTTCACGGTCTTCACGGGCGCGTCGGGCGTCACGATCGTGGCGCTCGGCGGCCTGCTCTTGCCGGCGCTGGTCAAGCAGGGCTACCCGGAGCGGTTCTCGCTCGGCCTCATCGCCGGCACCGGCTCGGTCGGCCTGCTGTTCCCGCCGGCCTTGCCGCTGTTCATCTACGGCACGGTCTACGGCCTGACCAAGCTCGAGTACCACGGCGAGAAGTGGGACACCGGCCGCTTCCTGTTCGCCGGCATCGTGCCCGGCATCCTGCTGGTCTCGATGCTGTCGGCGGTCGCGGTCACGGTCGCGATCGTCAAGAAGCTGCCGCGCCAGAAGTTCAACGTCAGCGAGCTCGGCAAGAGCTTCCTGGGGTCGCTCCCCGAGCTCATCATCCCGTTCGCGGTGATCGCGGGCCTCGCGCTCGGCGTCGCCCTGCCCTCGGTCGCGGCGCTGACCGTGTTCTACGTCGTCATCCTCGAGTCGGCGGTGCTGCGCCAGATCAAGCTCAAGGTCCTGTGGACGACGAGCTACGAGGCGATGTCGATGGTCGGCGCCATCTTCATCATCATCTTCACGTCGACGATCTTCACCAACTACCTGGTGACCCAGAAGGTCCCCGACACGCTCATCCAGTGGACCCAGGACAACGTCGACAGCAAGATCGTCTTCCTGCTCGCGATCAACGGCATCCTGCTGCTGGTCGGCACGGTCATGGACATCTTCTCGGCGATCGTGATCGTGCTGCCACTGATCGCGCCGATCGCCAACGCCTACGACATCAACCCGTACCACCTGGGCGTCATCTTCCTGCTCAACCTCGAGGTCGGCTACCTGCACCCGCCGGTCGGCCTCAACCTCTTCATCACGAGCGTGAAGTTCCGGAAGCCGATCACCGAGGTCATGTGGGCCACGGTGCCGTTCCTGATCACGATGCTGCTCGCGCTGTTCGTCGTCACCTACGTGCCGGCGCTCACCGTGGTGCCCGACGCGCCGCGCACCGATCCTCTGGCGAACCTGGTGACGATCGTGGCCGAGGGCGCGAGCGAGGCCGGCAGCGTCAAGGAGATCCAGCTCGCGCTGATCGACGGCACGGTGGTCAAGGACGCCCAGGGCAAGCCGATCGTCAAGCGGCTCAAGGACTGCGCGAGCCTCGAGGGCGCCACCGAGCAGGGCAAGTGCACGTCGCTGTTCCTCGACGTCACGCAGTGCCGCGCGACCAACGATGCGGCCTGCGAGAAGGCCGCGATCGCCAAGTGGACGATCGCGAACGTCGAGGTCATCACGGTCGAGCAGGTGACGCTGGTCGATCAGGCCGGCGCGAACCTGCCCGGCGCCGACGGGCAGCCGGTGGTGCGCAACCTCGCCGACTGCAAGAACGAGAAGAACCCGTCGGACGTCAGCTCGTGCCGCGAGCTGTTCAAGGGCGTGTCCGACTGCCGCAACGCCCCGCCCGAGGAGGGCAAGTCGGTCACCGAGTGCGAGCACCGCGCGGTGGCGGTCTGGGTGACCGGCAACCGCGACCTCCTGCCGACCCTGCCGCTGGCGGTGACCGAGGTCGCGCTGGTCAACGGCGACGGCGAGCCGGTCAAGCAGGGCGGCAAGCAGATCGTGAAGAAGCTGCCGGAGTGCGAGAAGGTGGCCGACGAGACGGCGAAGACCGCGTGCCGCGAGCTGTTCGTGAAGACCAGCGACTGCAAGGTCGCCTGGGAAGACGCGACGCCCGAGGACTGCACCGCGAGCGCGATCAGCGACTGGGTCACCGAGAACATGCCCTAGCGCGGTTGTGCTAAGAACCGGCGCGATGTCACCGGCGCTCGCCCTCCTGCGGACGCTCCGCCCGCAGCAGTGGGTGAAGAACCTGTTCGTGGTCGCGCCGCTGGTGTTCGCCAAGCACCTGTTCGACCGGCCGTACGCGATCCGCGCCGCGCTCGCGACGCTGGCGTTCTGCGCGCTGTCCGGCGCGGTCTACGCCTTCAACGACGTCCGCGACGTCGAGGGTGATCGCCTGCACCCGACCAAGAAGCACCGGCCGATCCCCGCCGGCGCGCTGGGCGAGCGGACCGCGCTGGTCTGGGCCGCGATCCTCGCGACCGCGGCGATCGGCGGCGCGGCGCTGCTCGACTGGCGGCTCGCGCTGGTGTGCGGCGGCTACCTGGTCCAGAACCTGGCCTACAGCCTGTGGCTCAAGCGGGTCGCGTTCATCGACGTGCTCCTGATCGCGGCCGGGTTCCTGCTGCGCGTGCAGGCCGGCGCCTACGCGATCGACGTCCCGGCGTCGCCGTACCTCCTGGCGTGCACCGGGCTACTCGCGACCTTCCTCGGCCTGGGCAAGCGCGCCCACGAGCTGGCGTGGGCGGCCAAGAGCGGCGGCGCGATCGGCGGCACCCGCGCCGCGCTCGCCGGATACCGCGTGCCGGTGGTGCGCGCGGCGATGCTGGTGCTCGCGGTCGCGACCTGCGCGACCTACGTGCTCTACACCCAGGACCACCACACGGTGGTGTCGTTCGGCACGCGCCAGCTGGTGTGGACCGCGCCGTTCGCGGTGGTCGGCATCGGGCGCTTCCTGATGCTCGCGCTGTGGCGCCCGCGCCAGGACAGCCCGACCGAGGCGATGCTGCGCGACCCGCTGTTCCTCGCCAACCTGGTGGCGTGGGCGACGCTGATCGTCGCGCTCGTGTACTGAGCCGGGCTCTCCCGGGCGTCGACGAGGCACGCCGGGGGAACGTGCTACAACGCGCGCCATGGCCGACGAGCCCGCGATCGCGCGACGAAAAGCCGACCACCTCGAGGTCGCCGCGTCCGGCCAGGCCGAGTTCCAGCGGCCGACGCTCCTCGACGACGTCCACCTGGTGCACCAGGCGCTGCCCGAGCTCGCGGTCGACGCGATCGACCTCGGCACGATGCTGTGTGGTCACCGCCTCGCCGCGCCGCTGGTGATCACCGGCATGACCGGCGGCACCGCCGACGCCGGCGCGATCAACCGCGCGATCGCGATCGCGGCGGCCCGGGTCGGCGTGGCGTTCGGGCTGGGCTCGCAGCGCGCGATGGCCGAGCACGCCGAGCTCGAGGCCACGTTCCAGGTGAAGGACGTCGCGCCCGACGTCGTGCTGATCGGCAACGTCGGCGTGGTCCAGGCGCAGGCCATGGGCGTGGCGGCGGTCGCCGAGCTCGCGCGCAAGGTGGGCGCCGATCTCATGGCGGTGCACCTGAACCCCGCGCAGGAGATGATCCAGGAGCGCGGCGATCGCGACTTCCGCGGCGCGATCGACACGATCGCGCGCGTGCAAGACGCGCTGGGCGTGCCGGTGATCGTGAAGGAGACCGGCTGCGGCATCTCGGCCGAGGCGGCGGCGCGGCTGCGCGCGATCGGGGTCGCGGCGGTCGACGTCGCGGGCGCCGGCGGCACCAGCTGGGTCGCGGTCGAGGCGACGCGCGCGGCGGCCGGCTCGGCGGCGCGCGACCTCGGCATGGAGCTCTGGGACTGGGGCATCCCGACCGCGGTGACCACCGCGATCTGCGCGGCCGCGGGCCTGACGGTGATCGCGTCGGGCGGCATCCGCTCGGGCCACGACATCGCGCGCGCGCTGGCGCTGGGCGCGACCTGCGGCGGCATGGCGGCGCCGGTCCTGCGCGCGTATCGCGCCGGCGGCAGCGACGGCGCGCGCGCGCTGCTCGAGCGCGTGGTCGGCGCGATCCGCACGGTGTGCCTGTTGACCGGCTCGGCGCGGGCGCGCGATCTCGCGAGCGCGCCGCGGCACCTCGGGCCGGAGCTGCGCGGCTGGCTCGCGTCGATCGGCGGCGGCACAGGAGCGGCGAACCCGTGAGCGCGTGGCTGGGTCGCGGCAAGGTCATCCTGCTGGGCGAGCACGCGGTGGTCTACGGCCACGCGGCGCTGGCCGGCGCGCTCGATCGCGGCGTCACCTGCACGCTCGCGCCCGGGCCGCTGCGGCTGCGCGTGCCGGCGTGGCACCTCGATGTCGGCGCCGACGACGATCATCCAGTGGCGGCGGCGCTGCGCGCGGTCGCCGACGCGCTCGGCGCGCGGCCGGACGTGTCACTCGACGCGGTCGCGGCGCTGCCCGCCGCCGCGGGGCTCGGCTCCTCGGCGGCGATGGCGGTCGCGGTCACGCGCGCGCTGGCCGCGGCGCTGGATCGCCCGCTCGACGACGAGCAGGTCATCGCGATCGCGTCGGCCGCGGAGCGCTGCTTCCACGGCAACCCGTCGGGCGTCGATGTCGCGCTCGCGACCTGCGGCGGCCTCGGGCTGTACCGCCGCGGCGCCGGCCTGCAGGCGATCCACGCCGACGACGGCGGCGCGCTGCGCGTGCCGCTGGCGATCGCGATCGATCGGACGCCGCGCTCGACCGCCGCGCTGGTCGCCAAGGTCGCGGCCGCGCGCGCGGCTGGCGCCGGCGCCGACGATGATCTGCGCGCGCTGGGCCTTGCGGCCGAGCGCGGCGCGCGGCTGTGTGCGCGCCGCGATCTCGCCGGCCTCGGCGCCCTGTTCGACGACGCGCATGCGCGGCTCGCGCGGCTCGGCGTGTCGACGCCGGCGCTCGATCGGCTGTGCGCGATCGCGCGGGACGCCGGCGCGACCGGCGCCACGCTCACCGGCGCGGGCGGCGGCGGCGCGGTCATCGCGATCGCGCCCGGCCGCGAGGACGCGATCGTCGCCGCGTGGCAGGCCCAGGGCGTGACCGCGTTCGCGTGCGCGGTCGGCCACGTGGTAGAGGAGGCCCGATGACCACGCCGACCTCGCACCCGGTCACCGCGCGCGCCCACGCCAACATCGCGCTGGTGAAGTACTGGGGCAAGCGCGACGCCGCCGACAACCTGCCGGCCGCTGGCAGCCTGTCGCTCACGCTCGACGCGCTGACCACGATCACGACCGTGCGCTTCGACGCCGCCCTCGCCGATGACGCGATGGAGCTCGACGGCGCGCCCGCGTCAGCCGCGGTGCTCGCCAAGACCTCGCGCTGGCTCGACCTGGTGCGAGCCCAGGCCGCGATCAGCACGCGCGCCGCGATCACCACGCGCAACCACTTCCCGACCGCGTCGGGCCTGGCGTCGTCGGCGTCGGGGTTCGCGGCGCTGGCGCTCGCGGCCTCGCGCGCCGCCGGCCTCGCGCTCGCGCCGCGCGACCTGTCGATCCTCGCGCGCCAGGGCTCGGGCTCGGCGGCGCGGTCGATCTACGGCGGCTTCGCGCGCATGCACGCCGGCGACACCAGCGACGCGGCCTACGCGACCGCGATCGACGGCGACGCCTTCGCGGCGCGCGTGCGCATGGTCATCGCGGTGGTCGGCGGCGGCGCGCCCAAGCTGCACCTGTCGCGCGACGCGATGGAGCACTGCGCGAAGACCTCGCCGCTCTACGCCGGCTGGCTGGCGTGCGTGCCCGGCGATCTGCGCGCGGCCGAGGACGCGATCGCGCGCGCCGATCTGCCCGCGCTCGGCGAGATCACCGAGGCCAACGCGCTGGCGATGCACGCCGCCGCGATCGCCTCGCGGCCCGCGATCATCTACTGGCAGCCGACGACGCTCGCGCTGTGCGCCGAGGTCCGCGCGCTGCGCGAGCGCGGCGTGCCGGCGTGGGCCACGATGGACGCCGGCCCGCACGTGAAGGTGCTGACCGAGGCGGCGAGCGCCGACGTCGTCGCCGGCGCGCTGCGCGCGATCCCCGGCGTGAGCGCGGTGTCGATCAGCGCCAGCGGTGGGCCCGCGGTGATCGAATGAGCGCGGGCCCGATCGCGAGCGCGCCCGGCAAGCTGCACTTGACCGGCGAGTACGCGGTGCTGCACGGCGCGACCGCGGTGCTCATCGCCGTCGATCGCCGCGTCGTCGCGCAGGCGACCGAGGCCGACCGCGGCCTGGCGCTGTCGCCGTTCCTGGTCGCGGTCGCCGACGAGCTGGCGCGGATCGGCCGCCCGCACGCCGCCGCCGCCGCGCGCCGCATCGCGGTCGACTCCAGCGCGCTCTACGATCGCGGCACCAAGCTCGGGCTCGGCTCGTCGGCGGCGACCACGGTGGCGGCCGCCGCGTGCGCCCTCGCGCACGACGGCGACGCCGATCGCGACACGATCCACGCGATCGCCCGTGCGGCCCACGCCGCGGCCCAGGGCGCGCGCGGCGCCCGCGGCTCGGGCGCCGACATCGCGACCTCGACCTACGGCGGCGCGATCGCGTTCACCGGCGGCGCGGTCCGACCGTTGCACCTCCCCGACGGGCTCGCGCTCATCCCGTTCTGGACCGGCGTCGCCGCCGACACCGCGCCGCTGGTCGCCTCGATCGAGGCCGCGCGGGCCGCCCACGACGGCGTCGATCGCGCGCTCGCCTCGATCGCCGCCGCCTCGGACGCCATGGTTGCGGCGTGTGACGCCGGTGACACCGCCGCGGCGATCGCGGCCCTGGACGCCGGCGCTGACGCGGTCGCAGCCCTCGGCACGGCGGCCGGAGCCGCGCTCATCCCCGATCCGGTGCTCCGCGCGCGCGCGGCCATGGCCCGCCTCGGCGGCGCTGCCAAGACCTGCGGCGCCGCCGGCGGCGACGTCGCGATCGCGGTGATCGCCCGCGCGCGTGTAACCGAGGCCCGGGCGGCGCTCGTCGAAGTCGAGTGCCCGCCCCTGCCGCTCGCGCTGGATCCTCGCGGCGTGGACATCACGCCCTCCGCCGAGTAGAACCGAACCGCTGATGTCCTCGCGCCTGCCCGGGTTCTACCGTCTCTCGATCGCCGCGCGCCGCGCCCAGGTCGATGGCACGCGGACCGCGCCGCTCGACTGGACCGCGCTCGACGACGGCGGCCTCGACGCCGCGGTCGCCGATCACCTGATCGAGAACGTCGTCGGCACCTACGCGCTGCCGTTCGCGCTCGCCGTGAACTTCGCGATCGACGGCAACGACACGCTCGTGCCGATGGCGGTCGAGGAGCCGTCGATCGTCGCCGCCGCGTCCAACGCCGCGCGCATGGTCCGCGAGCGCGGCGGCTTCACCGCCGAGGTCTCCGCGCCGATCGTCATCGGCCAGATCCAGGTGGTCGGGATCGCGGACGTCGGGACCGCGGCCCGCGCGATCGACCGCGCCCGCGCCGAGCTGCTCGAGCGGGCCCGCGCCCTCCTGCCCCGCCTCGTCGATCGCGGTGGCGGCCCGGTCGACATCACCGCGCGCGTGCTGGCCAGCGACGGCCCCGACGGTGGCGTCGTGGTCGTGCACCTGCACGTCGACTGCTGCGACGCGATGGGCGCCAACCTGGTCAACGGCCTGTGCGAGGACCTCGCCGACGAGGTCGCCGCGATCGCCGGCGGCACCGTCGGGCTGCGGATCCTGTCGAACCTCACCGACGGCCGCACCGTCACGATCACCGCCCGCGTCGATGATCAAGCGCTCGCCTCGTCGCCCGACGCCGGCGACGGCGCGCTCGAGCGGCGCGCGATCGCCGCGGCGTCGCGGTTCGCCGAGCTCGATCCGTACCGCGCCTGCACCCACAACAAGGGCATCATGAACGGCGTCGACGCCGTGCTGCTCGCGACCGGCCAGGACTGGCGCGCGGTCGAGGCCGGCGCCCACGCCTTCGCCTGCAGCAGCGGGCGCTACCAGCCGCTCGCCACCTGGCGCGAGGACGGCCTGGGCCTGATCGGGCGGCTGCACATGCCGCTCGCGGTCGGCACCGTCGGCGGCGCGCTCCACGTCCACCGCGCGGCGCGCACCGCCCTCACGCTCGCCGGCGTGACCTCGGCCCGCCAGCTCGCCGCGATCGCCGGCGCCGCCGGGCTCGCCACCAACCTCGCGGCGCTGCGCGCCCTCGCCACCGACGGCATCCAGCGCGGCCACATGGCGCTGCACGCCCGGGTCGTGGCCCGCGCGGTCGGCGCCACCGGCGAGCTGGTCGAGCAGGTCGCCAGCGAGCTCGCGATCGCCGGCGACATCAAGGCCGAGCGCGCGCGCCTCATTCTCGCTAGGCTTACGGGCCACCCGATCCAGGAGCTGCCGTGATCCAACGCATCGGAACCCCGCGCGCCCCGGCCCTCGCGGTGCCGCTCCCGCCGACCCTCGAGCTCGACGCCTGCTACCGCTACTGCGAGGCGCTGTGCCGCGCGCGGCACCACAACTATCCGGTGGCGTCGTTCTTCGCGCGCTCGCTGCTCCGCAAGCACATCTGGGCGATCTTCGCGTTCGCCCGCGTCGCCGACGACTTCGCCGACGAGCCGGCCTACGCCGGCCGCCGCGCGCGCGAGCTCGACCGCTGGGAGGAGCAGCTCCACCAGGCGTACTTCGGCGCCGCGCCGACCCACCCGGTGTTCGTGGCGCTCGCCGACACGGTCAAGACCTGCGCCCTGCCGATCACCGAGTTCACCGCGCTCCTGTCCGGCTTCCGGACCGATCTCGACGCCCACCGCTTCGCGACCTTCTCCGAGCTGCGCGCGTACACCGCGCAGGCCGCCGAGCCGGTCGCGCGGCTCCTGCTCTACGTCGCGGGCTACCGCGCGCCCGAGCTCCACGCCTACGCCGAGGATCTCGCGACCGGCCTGGCGTTCGCGCGCCTGCTGCAGGACATGCCCGCGGACTGGGAGCGCGGCCGCATCTACGTCCCCGTCGAGGATCTGCGGCACTTCGGCGTGAGCGAGGCCGACATCGCGAGCCGCCGCGCCACGCCCGCGATCGGCGCCCTCGTCCGCTACGAGGTCGCGCGCACCCGCGCGCTGTTCGAGCGCGCGCGGCCGCTGGTCGATGTCATCGGCGCCGACCTCGCCGTCGAGCTCGCGCTCATGTGGCACGGCGGCATGCGGATCCTCGACAAGATCGCCGCCGCGGGGCCCAACCTGCTGGCCGATCGGCCACGGCTCGGCCGCGCCGACAAGGCGCTCGTGGTGACCCGGGCGGTCGCCTGGCGCGGCGAGACCCTCGGCCCGCGCGCCGTGGCGCTCCTGCGCCGGACGATCCAGTAACGGCCAGCAACGGCCAGTAACGCGCGAGGACGCGAGCGTCCTCGCCAGGACCTAGGCCAGCTCGACCCAGTGGCCCTTGTGCTTCGCGATCGTCTTGCCGAAAGACGCCGGGAAACACTTGAGCACGTAGTCGACGGCCTGCTGGATGAGCTCGCGATCGAGCTCCTCCGGAACCTCCATGTTGCCGTCGTCCGGCGCCGGGCGGATGCCGAGCCGAACGATCTCGGTCAGCCGCAGCACGTGCAGGCGGTTCATGAAGAGGGCGTACGCGATGCCGAGGAAGAGCTCCTCGTGCGTTGGGTCCATCGTGGCCATCGGGGTGACTAGTAACACAAGAGGCCACCCCGACGGTACCGATTCGGCCCGCCGCCGCCCTGGCGATCCCGTGAGTTAGCCCGTGCGGGGCCGCGGGGTCAGCCCTTCTTGCGGCGCGCCGCGAGCTCGGCGAGGCGGGCCTTGAGCACGGCCTCGTGCCCCGAGTCGGTGGGCTGATAGATCGCCTGCCCGACCAGCTGCTCGGGCAGGTAGTCCTCGGGCACGTAGTGGCCCTCGAACTCGTGCGGGTACTTGTAGCCCTCGCCGTGGCCCGAGGCCTTCGCGAGCGCGGTCGGCGCGTTGCGCAGCTTCGCCGGCACCGGCAGCGGGCCGCGATCGCGGACCAGCTTGCGCGCCGCCGCGTAGGTCGTGAGCGCGGTGTTCGACTTGGGCGCGCACGCCAGGTAGATCGCGGCCTGGGTCAGCGGCAGCACGCCCTCGGGCAAGCCGACCAGCTCGAACGCGTGCAGCGCCGCGACCGCGACCCCGAGCGCCTGGGGATCGGCCACGCCGATGTCCTCCGACGCGAAGATGACCAGCCGCCGGATCACGAAGCGCGGATCCTCGCCGGCCTCGAGCATGCGCGTCATCCAGTAGACCGCGGCGTCCGGGTCCGAGCCGCGCAGGCTCTTGATGAGCGCCGACACGACGCCGTAGTGCTCGTCGCCGGCCTTGTCGTAGAGCAGCGTCTTCTGCTGCGCGGCCTCCTCGAGGTGCGCGAGCGTCAGGATCGCGTCCTCGGCGCCGGCGGCGTCGGCCTCGGCGCGCGCGAGCTGGGCCGCGACCTCGAGCGTGTTGAGCAGGCGGCGCGCGTCGCCGCCGCCGGCCGCGACCGCGCGATCGATGATCTCGTCGGTCGCGGTGACCCGCAGGTCGCCGAGCCCGCGCGCGCGATCGGCGAGCGCGCGGCGCGCGAGCGTGGCCAGCGCCGCGTCGTCGAGCACCTCGAGCCGGACCACGCGGCACCGCGACAGGAGCGCGGCGACCACGCCGAACGACGGGTTCTCGGTGGTCGCGCCGACCAGCACCAGCGTGCCGGCCTCGACGTGCGGCAGGAGCGCGTCCTGCTGTGCCTTCGAGAACCGGTGGATCTCGTCCAGGAACAGGAGCGTGCGCCGGCCGAACTGATCGCGGCGCGCCGCGGCCTCGGCGGCGGCCTCGCGGACCTCCTTCACGCCCGCCGACACCGCTGACATCGCCACCCACTCGGCGCCGGCCGTCGCGCCAAACAGGCGCGCCAGCGTGGTCTTTCCGGTCCCAGGGGGGCCCCAGAGCAGGAGCGAGGGCAGCGCGCGGCCCGCCACGATCTGCGAAAGAAGCTTACCGGGCCCGAGCAGGTGCTCCTGGCCGACCAGCTCCGCCAGCGATTGCGGGCGCATGCGCTCCGCCAGGGGCTGTCCTACCCGCCGCGACTGCGCCGAACGCGAGAACAGGTCCATCGGAACTTTCGCCGCCCGGTGTATCAAACCCCGACACCGGGGTCATCTGGTGTGTCGGTCGGGTGCCACTCCCCAGCATCGCCTGGTGTGGCGGCACCCAATGTGGCAGGCCGCCGCAGACCCACCGGTCACCGGTTTTCGAATGGTTAGGGTGACGGAGGGCCCGCGATCGACCTGGCACTCGCGTTGCTAAATCAATCCGCATGAGCGCACTCGACCAGGTCTTCCAGTACCGCACGTTGGTCGGCAAGTGCGAGACCGGCCAGGGCCTCGACTTCGACGAGATCGACGCGCTCATCGCCATCGAGGCCGCGTTCGCCGCGGGCCCCGATGACGCCCACCCCGACGGCCGGCGCTTCCGCCGCGAGCGGACCTCGATGCCCGGCCTGGTCCGCGGCGGCGACCTGAACGACATGGTCACGATCTCCGAGCTCGCGCCCGGCGGCGTGGTCCTGGCCGGCGCGCCGTATGTCGACCTCGGCATGGCGATCGAGATCGTGGTCGATCAGCCGCTGGTCTCCCGCTCGTACCGGTTCAAGGGCATCGTGCAGTGGACCCGCGACGACGGCGACGACTACTTCCTCGGCGTCGCGCTGGTCGGCACCCCGGTGCTCATCCACTACGGCGCGATCGGCCACGACGAGGTCGTCGAGCGCATCGCGGCCTGACGGCGGCGCGCAGATCCAGTCACACAGTGCGGATGGCCCGTCTACCGGGCCATGTCCCAGCCATCGCCCCCGGAAGGGGGACAGCAACTCCGACGCAACGCGCGCAACGTGGCCTACCTCGGGGCGGGGCTCCTGCTCCTCGGTTTCGCCGGGTGCGCGTCCATCATCTTCTTCCCGCTGGCGATCGTCAGCTTCATCGGGGCCGCGGTGTTCGGCATCCTGGCGATCCGCTGGGGCGGACGAGCCCAGGCCGGTGGCTTCGAGACGCAAGCGCCGGCGGTCGGTGGCCTGCTTCTGACCGGCGCGGTTGTGGGCGTCGGGGTGATGGTCGCGCTGCTCGACGACGCGCTGCGCGGCGCGTTCGACCTCAAGCTCGGGCGCCCGCTCCGGATCGGGCGCCGCCAGGTCGTCGCGAACGCCAGGCGCGGCGAGGACTGGTGCGTCGGACCGCGGCCGGCAGCCGATGGGCTCGACGCCGCGACCCGCGAGACGCTCGCCGCGCTGTGGCTCCACGACGCGCAGATGGAGCACGCATCGGTGCCGGCGTTCGCGCGGATCTCGTGGATGCTCGCCGCGGTCGGCGCGCCGCCCGCGCTGCACCGCGCCGCGCAGCAGGCGGCGCTCGACGAGATCGATCACGCGGAGCGCTGCTTCGCCATCGCCGCGGGCTACGGCGGCCAGCCATCCACGGTAGCGGCGATGCCGGAACTCGCGGGCGCGCTCGCGAGCGGTGACGACGCGATCGACACGCTGGTCTACGAGAGCGTCGTGGACGGCTGTCAGCACGAGGGCTTCAACGCCGACGTCGCGGCGGCGGCGGCCGACGCCTGCGACGAGCCGGTCGTGCGCGCCACTCTTCAGCAGGTCGCCATCGACGAGCATGCTCACGCCGAGCTCGCGTGGCGGCTGATCGAGTGGGCGCTCGCCCGCGAGGACGATCGCGCCCGGCAGGCGGTCGACCGGGGCCTGCGCGAGCTCGATCGTCGGGCGATCCGGCCCCCTCTCGTGGGCGTCCCCGCCGCGCTCGGCGCGCGCGCCGATCGCGAAGCGCTGCGCAAGCACGGGCGTCTCGATCAGGACGCATGCGTCGCGCTGTGGGGCCGGCGGCTCGACGCCACCCGTCAGCGACTGTCGGCGCTGGTCGCGGCCCGCGCCGCGGCGTGACCCTACTGCGCGGGCGACTTCGCGGTCGTGACCAGCCCGGCCCAGCGCGCGTTCGGCAAGATCGTGTAGCCGTGGACCGCCGCGTTCGTGATCGCGACGTTGTCCTCGTGCCAGAGCGGGATGATCGGCAGATCGCGCGCGAGGATCTCCTGGACCTCGCCGTAGGTCGCGAGGCGCGCGGCGCGATCGAGCTGGCGGCGGCCGAGGGTGGTGAGCGCGTCGACGCGCGCGTTGCGGTAGCGCCAGCGGTTGCCGCCGTCGGGGTTCTTGGGCCCGGGGATGCGGTCGCTGTGGAAGTACGTGTAGAGGTAGTCGGGCTCGGTGATGTCGCTGGTCTGCATCGAGGCCAGCTGGAACTGGCCCTTCTTGACGTCGGCGAAGAAGGTCGCGAACTCGAACGCGCGGACCTCGACCTCGATGCCGACGTCGGCGAGCTGCGCCGCGATCACCCGCGCGATCGCCAGGCGGAACGCGTCGGACGAGGTCTTGTAGGTCAGCCGCAGCCGCGGCTCGGGCCCGGCGCCGTCCGGATCGCGGACGCCGGCCTCGTCGAGGAGCGCCCGCGCCCGCGCCGGATCGTGGGGCCAGCGCGCGACATCGCCGCGGTACGCCCAGAGGTCCGGCGGTAGCAACCCGGTCGCGACCACCGCGCGATCCGAGAGCTTGGCGTGGATGATCGCCTCGCGATCGAGCGCGAGCGCGATCGCCTGCCGGACCCGCGGATCCTTCAGCTGCGGATCCTCGGTGTTCATCATCAGGTACGTGAGCAGTGCGCTCGGCCCGCGCTCGACGTGAACCGCGTCCTGCGCCGCGAGATCGCCGAGCAGATCGAGGCGCACGCAGTTCTGGCAGAGGTCCGCCGACCCGCCGAGCAACATCAGCACGCGGGCCGACGAGTCCTTGACCACCCGGAGCTCGACCTTGGGCACCTTCGGCACCGCGCCGGCGGCGCGCGGGTTCGCCACGAGCGTCGCGCCGGTCGGGCCGAGCGAGGTGAGGATGTAGGGCCCGGCGCCGGCGACGATGCCGCCGGCGAACTTGCCGTCGGGGCCGGCCTTGGCCCGCTCGAGCACGCCGAAATCGAGATCGGAGAACAAGGTCGCCAGCGGCGCGGTCAGGTGGAAGCGCACGCGGCGCGCGTCGAGGGCCTCGACCGAGGTGAAGCGCTCGGCGAGCTGCTTGTGGGCCACGGCATCGGAGTCCTTGGCGATCACCGAGGTGAACGTCCACGCGACGTCGGCGGCGGTGACCGGCGTGCCGTCGGCGAACGTGATGCCGGCGCGCAGCGTGAAGTCGTAGGTCAGGTCATCGAGCCGATCGTAGCGCTCGGCCAGATCGAGCCGCGGCTCCATCGTCGCGGTGTCGACGGCGGTCAGCCCCGACGCGACCAGGCGCCCGAGCTTGGTGTCGTTGTTGCTGATCGCGTAGCGGGCATCCGAGGTGACCATCGGCGCGTCGATCACCATGACCAGCGTGTCGTCGGGCGGACGCCGGTCGCCGCAGGCGGCGAGCGCGAGCGCGGCTGTGATAACGTGAGGGCGTGCGAGCATGGCAGCGCGTGGCGTCGATGGCGGCGGTCGCCGTCCTGCTCGCGAGTATCGACGCGCGGCCGGCCCGGCCGCAAGACGCCGGCGAGCCCGCGGTCGCGCCGCCCACCGACGATCCGCAGGCCACGGACGATCCCGACGACAACGCCGCCGGCAGCGGCGCCGGGCCCGCCTCGGCGGCGCCCAGCGATCCGGCCGCGCGCAAGGCCTGGCTGGCCCACGAGCTCGACGCCGCGGTCGCGCGCCACCCGCAGCTCGGCCCCGCCGTGGTCGCGATCGCGATCGTCGACGTGGCCACCGGCGATCCGCTGTACCAGCGCGACGCGACCACCGGCTACAACCTCGCGTCCTGCACCAAGCTCCTGACCTCGTCGGCGGCGCTGGCGCGGCTCGGCCCGGGCTTCCGCTGGCGCACCGCGCTCTACGCCGAGAAGTTCGCCGCCGACGATGGCGTGGTCGACGGGGATCTCTACGTCCGCGGTCGCGGCGATCCCACGCTCGACGACCGCGCGCTCCGCGAGCTCGCGATCGATCTGCGCCGCGCCGGCGTGCGGCGCGTGACCGGCGCGCTGGTGATCGACGCCAGCTACTTCGACGACGTCGTCGAGCCGCCGCACTTCGGCGATCAGCCCAAGGAGCGCAGCGGCTACCGCGCGCCGATCGCCGCGTTC